>CALWBH010000030.1 GCA_944376015.1 uncultured Clostridia bacterium | reverse complement strand
GTTGAAATTTCTGGTGGTGCTGAAGCACGTTGTTGTGGAAAGTTCGGTCAGGGAAACGGCGGTATCCGAACGCATGATATACCCGGCGTGCTTTCTTCTGACGTTATTCCGGTATTGCGAAAAAGTCATTCCGAGCTGTTTATGGAACAGCCGTGAGAAATAAGCGTCGCTGAAACCCGCGAAAGTCGCGGCTTTTTCAAAAGTATAATCGGCATAGTTTTCTTCGACGTCGTCGAGTAATTTTTTAAGGGTATTCACGCTTGCGTCGGTTTGCGTAGCCTGCATTACGGGAACGTCGCGCAGAAGCTCTATCATCAGGAGCTCCGTTCTTGCGTTTGCCGCCTGCGCGTAATATTTGCCTTTGGACTTCAATTCGCGTTTGATGTAAGCGTAAGCCTGCGGTATCGCCGACGAACCGAGAATGAGCGGCGAGCAGGGGCGAACGTCTCCGCAAGCGTTTTTCACGAGCTCTTCTTTAAAAATAAAGACCAGCATATAGGTTTCTTCGCGCGCCTGCATATAGTGTATTTCGCCGCTGTGTATGTACATCGCGTCGCTTTCGCCGAGAGTATATTTTTTCCCGCCGCAAAAAACGTCTATTTTGCCGCGTTCCACATAGAGCAATTCGCACTCGTGGTGCCAGTGCAAAAGATTATGGGAGTTGCGGTATTTACCCACCCATACGCACTCTTTGCCTTCATAAGTGCGCTGTTCGTGTTTGGCATTCATGATTCTCTCCTTTTTTCAATTATAAAACGGCGAGACCGTTTTGTCAATATTTATCCGAAAAAATTTGCTTATGGGCAATAAATGTCGCATTTTTGGCAATAAATTTCTTTATTGCGCGCGACATATGTGATATTATATAGAAAACGGTTGGAGCATATTATGGGGAAATTGTCTTTTAACGACGGTTGGAATTTTGGAAAAAAGGGCGGAGAACTCGTTCCCGTCGCTTTGCCGCACGACGCCATGCTTACGGAAAGCCGCGACGAGAATAACCCGAGCGGTAAAAACGGGGCTTATTTCGCGGGCGGCGATTACGAGTACGTAAAGACGTTCCGTCCCGACGAAACGTGGAAAGACAAAAGACTCATACTCGAATTCGAAGGCGTTTACAGAAACAGCGAGGTTTATCTCAACGGGGAAAAGCTGTCGTACCGTCCTTACGGTTACATAAATTTTTACGTCGACATCACGGAAAAAGTGATTTTCGGAAGCGAAAACGTATTGAAAGTTTACGCGTATAACTCCGAGCAACCGAACAGCCGTTGGTATTCGGGAGCGGGCATATACCGCGACGTATGGCTTTACGTACTGCCCGAAAGACATATAAAGCTCAACGGCGTAAGGTTTGCCGTTTCCGATCATGCGACGCGTTCTTTTACGCTGACGGCGGAGATGAGCGCGGACGGAGAGGTTACCGCGGAAATATCCGACGGAGAAAAAATATTGTGGTCGGGAAGCGCGCACAGCGACGGCGCGGCGACATTTAAAGGCGAAGCCGCGGAGGCGAAACCGTGGAGCGCGGACGACCCCGCTTTGTATACGTTGACGGTGCGTTTCGGCGAAGACGTCAGACAATTGCGTATAGGTTTCAGAACGCTCGCTTGGAGCGCGGAAAAAGGTTTCGAAGTGAACGGCGAACGCGTGATACTGCTCGGAGCCTGCATCCATCACGACAACGGACCCATCGGCGCGGTAGCGCATCCTTTTGCCGAACGCCGTAAAATAGCGCTTATGAAGAAAGCCGGATACAATGCGATACGGTCGGCGCACAACCCTTGCTCCAAAGCGTTGCTCGACGCCTGCGACGAGCTCGGTATGTACGTAATGGACGAATACACGGACATGTGGTACATTCACAAAGAAAAGTACGATTACGCCGGCTATCACGCAGAGTGGTGGGAAAAGGATTTGAAAGACATCGTCGACAAGGATTACAATCATCCTTCGGTGATAATGTATTCCGTCGGAAACGAAGTCGCCGAAACGGGCGAGCCGCGCGGGATAAAGCTCACCGAAGACATGACCGCCCATCTCCATTCTCTCGACGGCACGCGTCCGGTGACGTGCGGAATAAACATCTTTTTCAATTTCCTTTATTCCATGGGAATGGGGCAGTACAGCGACAAAAAAGCGGAAAAGAACGCGCAACGCGCAAAGAAGAAAAAGAAAGCGGTGGGGAGCGAATTTTTCAATAATCTCGCGGGGCTGTTGGGCGCAAAGTTCATGAAGTTCGGAGCGACGTTGCGCGGCAGCGACAGAAAGACGCGGGACGCTTTCGCGCGATTGGACATGGCGGGATATAATTACGGAATAAACAGATATAAAAAAGACGTAAAAAAATACCCCGATCGAATAATAGTCGGGAGCGAGACATTTTGTTCCGACGCTTATAAATTTTACCGTTTCGCAAAGACTCATCCCGCGCTTATCGGGGATTTCGTATGGTCCGGAATGGACTATATGGGCGAAGTCGGAGTGGGCTCGTGGGTGTACGAAGACCACGCGCCCGAATTCGGCGGCGGCGTGGGCTGGCTTACCGCGGGAAGCGGCAGGACGGATATACTCGGCAACGCGCTCGGAGAAGCGGCATATACGCGCGTGGCGTTCGGACTGGATAAAATAAGACTTGCCGTCGTGCCCGTGCACCATTACGGCAAAAAACATTCTCCCTCCGCATGGAAATACACGAACGCGATAGAAAGCTGGTCGTACGACGGATACGAAGGGAAAAAGACGAAAGTCGAAGTATACGCCGACGCAAGCCGCGCGGAGCTTTACCTTAACGGCGAAAAAGCGGGGAGCAAAAAATTCAGAAAAAACTGCCGTGCGGTGTTCAAAGTGAAATATAAGGGCGGGGAGCTTACCGCCGTTTCGTATGACGGCGAGGGCAACGAGCTCGCGCGTTGTTCGTTGGTATCGGCAGGCAAAGAAACCCGTCTTACTCTCGTGCCCGAAGAAATGCGCATCGGCGAAGACGGGCTCGCTTACGTCCACCTGAGATACACCGACGACGCAGGTACGCTCAAACCGCTTGCGCGCGGCAGGATAAAGGTCGCCGTCGAAGGCGGTGAGCTTATCGGACTGGGGCACGCGTGCCCGTACAATCCCGACGGGTTTCTCGGCAAAGATACCGACACGTATCTCGGCGAAGCCATGGCAGTCGTGCGCCCTTGCGGAAAAGGCAGGATAACGATAAAAGCCGAAAGCGCTTACGGCGCCGCGCAGACGGAGATAAAAGTCGAATAAACCGGAGAAAATCATGACCGTAAAAATACAGAACGAATTTTTTGTTGCCGAAATAGATCTTTACGGCGGTAAGCTCGTATCGCTTTTATCGCGCAGAAACGGTACCGAGTATATATGGCGCGACACTTCGGTTTACTGGCCCGACAGAGCATGTCTGCTTTTTCCTACGAGCGGACGGCTTTACGGCGGAAAATACACTCATCGCGGCAAAAGTTACGGTTTGCCTTTGCACGGTTTCGCATACACGTCGGAATTCGGCGTGACCGAGCTTACCGATAATTCCGTTACGCTCATTCTGACCGACAATCCGGATACGTTCAAGCTTTATCCGTTCCGTTTTAGGTTCGCGGTCACTTACGAGCTCGAAGGCAATGCGCTCAAAGTAAGATCCGCGGTTACCAATACCGGGGACGAGACGATGTATTTCGCGCTGGGTTTTCATCCGTGGTTCAACGTTCCTTCGGACGAAACGCACGCGTTTGTCGATTACCGCGCCGAATTTCCCTATGCCGCGGAGATAAAGGTGTGTAAAATGAGCGAGAACGTGCTTGACAGCGGAGAACGCATACCGCTCGGCAGCGATCACATCGACCTTTGTCCGTCGCTGTTCGAGAGCGACGCATTGATGCTCGAAGGTACGGGCGGCGAAGTGCGTATAACCTGCGGTTACGGCGGGTTGAAGATAGATTATGAAAAAATGCCCTATCTCGGGCTGTGGAATACCGCCGAAAAGAACGCGCATTTTCTTTGCGTGGAAACGATGACGGCATTACCCGGCAGAGAAGGCGTAATAGAAGAATGGAGCGGACGGGACGATATCATCGCTCTTGCGGCGAGCGAAACTTACGATACTTCGTTGACGATCGCAGAAGAAGACGATCGGGCATAAACGTTTAACCTGGCGGACGGCAGATATGAAAAGAAGCGAAAATCTCAAATTATTCCGTAAACTTTTCGGAGCGGCATGCACGGCGTGCTATTCGGCGGCGGGAAGAGTAAACATTATCGGCGAGCACGTCGATTACTGCGGCGGCAAGGTCATGCCCGCCGCGCTGGATATGCGGAGCGAAGTGTACGTTCGCGCCAACGGCAGGGACGATATCAGGATAGCCGCCACTACTTACGGCAAAGTCGTAACTCTCAAAATTTCCGATCTCGGCGCGTACCGCGATCTCGAATGGGGCAATTATCAGGCGGGAGTCGCTTACGTTATGCAAAAAGAGGGATATTCGCTCAAAGGTTGCGATATGCTTTTCGATTGCACGGTGCCTTTCGGGAGCGGCTTGTCCAGCTCCGCCGCAATAGAGGTTTCCACCGTAGCCGCGCTTGCGGGCGTCTGCGGAGAAAAAACGGACGGCGTCGAAGCCGCGATAATAGCGCGTCGCGCGGAGAGCGAATACTGCGGCGTTAATTGCGGGATCATGGATCAGTTCGCGAGCGCAATGGGCAAGAAAGGCAATGCCGTCCTGCTCGACTGCAATACTCTCGAATACGAGTACGTGCCCGTCGAACTCGGCGATTTTACTTTCGTGATAGCGAACAGCAACAAGCCGCACAATCTCGTGGAGAGCAAGTATAACGAGCGCAGGGCGGAAGCGGACGAAGGGCTGAACGTCATACGTACGGCGGCGGACGTAAGCTGTCTCGCCGAAGTAACGCCCGAGCTTTTTGGAAAGCTACAACACCTGATGCGCCCGGTGGTAGCGCGGCGTACAAAGCATATAGTGTTCGAGTGCGACAGAGTAAGGCGTGCCGCCGAAGCGGTCAAAAAGGGCGACGTCATATCGCTGGGCACGCTTCTCGACGAATCGCACCGTTCGCTTTCCGAGCTTTACGAAGTAACGGGTAAAGAGCTGGATACGCTCGTTTCGCTTTCGCGCGGAACGGAAGGCTGTATCGGATCGAGAATGACGGGAGCGGGATTCGGCGGATGCACGATATCTCTCGTACGCAAGGACCGCGTCGGAGAATTTACGCGCAAGGTCGGAAAGGCTTATAAAAAGCTCATAGGCTATGCTCCGAGTTTTTACGCGGCGAATATCGACGACGGCATAAAATACGAAGATATGCTCGGTCAGTACGTATCCGATCTTATCGCATACGCGAGAAAAAATCTCAAACTTAAAAAAGCCGACGAGATGTATGCGGCGAACAGACTGCTCCGCGTACTCGGCGAAGAAAGCTATCGCGCCGTAAGCCCTTGCAATCACGACAGCGCCGCCGAGGTCATAAGTCAACTTTCCGATTACGCTTTCGCAAAAGGTTACGACGGGGACGAAGAGCGCTTGCAAACGGAGCTTTTCGATTGCGTTTCGCTTACGCCGTCCGCCGTCGAAAGCGCGTTTGCGCGTGCGTATAAACGCGATAAAGAACGCGCTATGGACGGTTTTTACGATTATTGCACGGCGTGCGACTATGTAAAAACGTCGGCAATAGCAAAAAATAAATTCTGGAAAGCGGAAGGCACGCGTCGGGAAATACAGATAACGATAAATCTTTCCAAGCCCGAAAAGAACAACAGACAAACGGCAGCCGCACGCAATATTTCCGCGGGATATCCCGAATGTATGATTTGCGCCGAAAACGTCGGCTATTGCGGACAGGGCAGAAGCCGTCAGACTTTGCGCACGATTCCGTTGAAATTAAACGGCGAGGATTGGTTCTGGCAGTTTTCGCCTTACGCGTATTTTTATCAGCACGGGATCGCCGTGAACAGTAAGCATACACCGATGACTTTGGACGACTCCACGCCTTTCAAGCTCGCGGATTTCACGGATTTCGCTCCGCAGTATTTTATAGGCTGCAACGCACCGCTTCCCATAGTGGGCGGGTCGATACTCGCGCACGAGCACTTCCAGGGCGGCAAGTATTTCTTCCCGATGTTCGGTTGCGGCAATAAAAAAACGATATTGAATAGGGATAATGTTGAAATTTCCTTAAAAGACTGGTATAATAGCGTAGTGGAGATACGCTCGGGAAGTAAAGCGACGGCGTGCGAATATGTAAATCGTATAGTGCGCGGCTGGAAGGAGTACGAAAACGGCGAACTCGGCATAATCCCTTATACCGACGCTCCGCACAATACCGCGACGCTTATTACCGAACGGGCGGACGGCGAATACGTGTTTTACGTCATATTGCGAAACAACAGATGCGACGAGCGTTATCCCGACGGTATCTTCCACGTCCATCCCGAATACATGAACATAAAGAGCGAATCTATCGGTCTGATAGAAGCGATGGGAATGTTCATACTACCCGCGCGGCTTGACCGCGAGCTTGCCGAAGTGGCTAAAACGCTCGAAGGCAGGCGGTGTATCGGGGAAGACATATCCGTTCATCGCAGAATGACGGAAGAATTGATGTCGAAGTACGGAAACGGGCTTAGCACGGAAAAAGCGGCGGAGGTCGTAAAAAGCGCCGTAAACTCCGCTTGCGAGCATATTCTGGAAAATACGGCGGTGTTCAAGGAAAACACGCAGGGCGAGAAGGCGTTCGAAGCGTTCGTGCGTTCCTGCTTGTAAATAAAAATTTAGTCTGCCAAACGGGAGAATTTATGAAAAACATACTTGTTACGGGCGGCGCGGGTTTTATCGGCTCGCATACCGTCGTGGAACTGCTCGATTCCGGTTACGGCGTTGTCGTGGTCGACAATCTCTGTAACTCGGACGAAGAAGCGTTGAAACGCGTGCGCGAGATTACCGGCAAAAGTCTGAAATTTTATAACGCCGATATCCGCGACCGAGACGCGCTCGAAAGGATATTCGCGGAAAACGACATCGACGCCGTCGTTCACTTCGCGGGACTCAAAGCGGTGGGAGAGAGCTGTCGCAAGCCGCTTGAATACTACGATAACAACATATACGGCACTCTTGTCCTGCTCGGGACAATGCAAAAACACAACGTCAAAAAAATAGTGTTTTCGTCGTCCGCCACGGTCTACGGCACGCCGGAAAAACTTCCGCTTGACGAAAATTGCCGTACGGGCGGAGTCACTAATCCTTACGGCGCGACCAAATACTATCTCGAAGGCATACTTACCGACGTGTGGAAAGCGGACAGGGAGTGGAACGTGATATTGTTGCGCTATTTCAATCCCGTCGGCGCGCACGAAAGCGGAAGAATAGGCGAAGATCCCAAGGGTATACCAAATAATCTTATGCCTTACGTGGCGCAGGTCGCGAGCGGAAAGCTGGAAAAAATAAACGTGTTCGGCAACGATTACGATACTCCCGACGGCACGGGCGTGCGCGATTATATCCACGTCGTCGATCTTGCGCGCGGGCATTTGGCGGCATTGGACAAATGCGTCGACAGCGGCGTGCACATATACAATCTCGGAACGGGAAAGGGTTACAGCGTGCTCGACCTTATTCATGCGTTTGAAAAAGCCTGCGGTAAAAAACTGCCTTATGCGATATGCCCGCGACGCGACGGCGACGTTGCGGCAAATTATGCCTGCCCCGACAAGGCGTACAGGGAACTCGGTTGGAAAGCGGAATACGATCTCGAAAAAATGTGCGCGGATCAATGGCGCTGGCAATCCGCCAATCCCAACGGTTACGCGAAACGATAGAATTTAAAACCAAGCCAAGCAAACGAAAACCGCGCAAATACGCGGTTTTCGTTTGCGTTTTCGCGAAAGATAGCTAAAAATCTCGAATTAGGCTTAAAAACGCTTTATTTATTTAGCGGAATAAAGTATAATTGATTTATGGATACGGTCGAAAAACATTCGGTAAAAAGAAAAATTTTGAAAACGGTATTCGCAATAGTATTGTTGGTCGGGATATTTTTTGTTTTCCTGGTCGGTAACGTCGGTTGTTCGAATAAAGAAACGCTCAAAATAGGCTATACTTTATATCAGCCGATGAATTACATAGACGAAAACGGAAAACTGACGGGATACGATACCGAGTTCGCGGAAAAGGTGTGTGACGAACTCGGATACGAACCGGAGTTTGTCCGTATAGAATGGAAGAACAAGGTTATCGATCTTGAATCCGGTAGGATAGATCTTATATGGAACGGAATGACTATAAACGACGAGCTTAAAGCGGTAATGCTTATAAGCGATCCTTATATGGAAAATCGTCAGGTCATAGTCGCCAAAAAAGAGATATTGTCCGAATATACCGTGCAGACAGACCTTATCAATGCCGAGAGTATCGTTTATGAAAAGGAGAGTGCGGCGCAAACGGTGCTCGAGAATATAGAGGGGTTGGACTTCGCTCGGCTTAAAGGCGCAAGCTCGCAAAAAGACGCCGTTGTCGAAGTGTTTTCGGGCGCTTCCGAAATAGCGGTCGTCGATGAAACGATGGCGTTTTCCATGACGGCGGAAGGTTCGGATTTCGGAAACACTCTCGGGTATAAAGATATCGGGTTTGAACCGGAAAAATACGGTATAGGTATGCGGCTCGGAGAAGAAGAACTTCTCGGAAAGATCAACGCGCTCATAGCAAAGTATAAAGAAGACGGTACTCTCGACGCCCTTTACGAAAAATATATCGGAAAGACGCTTGTCGAAACTCCTGGATTTTGGGCGGTCACGCTTTCGCTACTGATCGGATTCGGTACGACCTGCTTGATATTTATAGTTACGCTCGGGCTTGCTCTGCCGCTCGGATTGCTTATCTCGTTCGGAACGATGTCGCGTATTAAGTGGCTGTCCGGCTTACTTAAAACCATAATATGGATAATACGCGGCACTCCGCTCATGCTGCTTGTCATCATAATTTATTATGTGCCCGGATTTATAACGGGATCGGTAATATTGCCTCTTGCGGCGGTGTTCGTTGCGTTCGTAATAAATTATGCCTGCTATTTTTCGGAAATTTTCAGAGGCGGTATACAGAGTATAAACAAAGGTCAGTACGAAGCGGGGCAGGTGCTCGGAATGACGAAGCCGCAGATCTTTTTCAGAATAGTACTCGTACAGATAATAAAACGCATTATCCCGCCGATGTCAAACGAGATAATAACGCTTGTAAAAGATACCGCACTTGCAAGAGTAATACTTGTGGAAGAAATAATCATGCACGCCGAAGACTTTGTTATTTCGGGTATTATCTGGCCGCTTTTCTACAGCGCGGTGTTCTATCTCGTGTTCGTCGGTATACTCACTCTGCTGTTCCGCTTCGCGGAAAAGAAACTCTCTTATTTCAAGGTGTAAACTATGGCGTTTCTCAGTGTGGAAAATTATAAAAAATCTTTCGGGAATACGCAGGTGCTCAAAGGCATATCGTTTTCGTTGGAAAAAGGGCAGATACTCGCCGTTATCGGTTCGTCGGGCGGCGGTAAGACTACGCTTTTGCGCTGTCTTAACTTTCTCGAAACGCCCGATGAAGGTAAGCTGTATCTCAACGGCGAACTGCTTTTCGACGCCGATCGCGAAAAGGCGAACAAAAACAGCGATAAGGAGATACGCGAAAAACGCCTGCATTTCGGGCTTGTGTTCCAGCAATTCAATCTCTTTCCGCAGTACAGCGTGCTCGGTAACGTTACTCTCGCGCGCAAGCTGCTTGCAAAGGAGCAGTATCGCTATCGCCGAAACGAGTTGAACAAACAACTCGCGGCATTGCGCGGGACGGATAAAAAAGCGTTTAAGGCTCAGATGCGCGCCGAGCTCAAAGCTTTCGCGGACAGTCTCGAAAAAGAAATAAACGAACAGGCGCTCGCTCTTATCGACAGGGTGGGGCTTACGGAAAAAATCAAATCCTATCCGTGCGAGCTTTCGGGCGGGCAGTGTCAGCGCGTAGCTATCGCGCGCGCCCTTGCGCTTTCTCCCGACGTGCTTTGTTTCGACGAACCGACAAGCGCTCTCGACCCCGAGCTTACGGGCGAAGTGCTTAAAGTCATAAAAGGGCTTAAAAGCGGCGACAGAACCATGATAATCGTTACGCACGAAATGGAGTTTGCCCGCAAAGTTGCGGACAAGGTGATTTTCATAAGCGACGGCGTTATCGAAGAAAAAGGCTCTCCGGAAGAGATCTTCGGCAATCCGAAAAGCGAAAAGACGAAAGCTTTTCTTGCCAGATCGCGGGAAAATCGCGAGTTAGATTAAAATAATTGATTATGGATGACGGTCGCAAAATTGCGACCGTCATCGGCATTTATCGGTTGTATTGCGATTTTTTATTCGCTATATGCATAAAAAGAGATATTTCTATTCTAAAAAATTCATTAGAATTTACAAAACAGTCTTGAAAAATTCTTTATGTTTCTTTATAATAAAAAGAACGGATGATGTTTTTATAGAACTCGTTCGTATGAAAAAAATTATACGGAGGTAAACATGTTGCTTAGCATAGGATTTACGGAAATTGCGATCATCGTATGCGGAAGTCTTGCGGTTTTAATGGTAGTGCTTTCAATAGTTGCGAGCATATTATCACGTTCGGCTGACAAGAAAACGGCAAATAAGCCCGCATATAAGCCTGCGGATGCGATCGCGAATTCCGTTCCGGAACAGGTAACGACGGATGATACGGAATCGAAGCCGAAACCTGCGGAAGAACCCGAAATTGCAGCTACCGAGGAGCCGATCGTTGAGGAAGCTCCCGCTACGGAAGGACCCGTAGTCGAGGGAACTGCGGAGGAAGTCGTATCTGAAGAGCCCGCTGTCGAGTCCGCTCCGACGGAAAGCGCGGAACAGGTCGCCGTCGATGTTGCCGAAACGGCAGCCGTGGTTGCGCCCCAATCGGAAGCGCCCGCGATGGAAAGTAAGGTTGTTATACGTTACAGATTCAGTTTTCTTGCAAAACTCATTCAATCGGGCGAAGAAATGCAAACGCGTTTCGGCGAAGTCAGGGATTTCATGAAGTCCTACAAAAAAGTCAGAGTGTCGGTGAGTTGGCGTAAGGTCCGCGTATCGTCGGGAAGAAACGTTCTTGCCGTAGCTCTGTTCAAAGGTCGCAGGGTATGCATCGCTTATGCGCTCGATCCCGCAGATTATGCGGAAAGCAAATACGGCGGAAAAGACGTATCCGATAAAAAGCGTTTTGAGAAAACTCCTTATATGCTCAGACTGTCGAGCAAGCGCAAAGTGAAGTATGCGAAAGAGCTGTTCGCGGCAGTTGCTGAAAAATACGGCTTGATAAAAGTCGAGGAAGTACATACCGACGCGATAATGCCTTATCGCACCACGGACGAACTGGTCGAAGAAGGACTTGTAAAGCTCGTGAGAAGGGAAACGCTGGTTCCCGTCTCCGCGCCGCAGGAGGAGATTTCTGCGGACGTTCCCGCGGAACAGGTCGCGGAAAAAGTCGATGAAGCGCCTGCGGAAAAGCCGGTACGTCCGAGGGGTAAAAAGGGTTTTTCCGAAGCGCCCAAAAAGCAGGAGATAGAACAGCAGGAAAAGATAACGGCGGCTGAAGCTGCGGAGATAGCGGACGAGGCGGCTGAAAAAGTGCTGGAAAAGAAAGGAAGTCAGATAAACCGCAACGGAGTCGTGAAAAAAGCCATAGTCAACGTGGACACTTTATCGCAGAATTACTCCGCGGGCGAATCAGTCACTATCGAAAGCCTTATCGAAAAAGGTATCGTTCCGTCGGGTACGAACTACGTCAAGGTGCTTGCGCGCGGACTTATCGACAAGCCTTTGCACGTTCATGCCGACGACTATTCGATGGACGCGGTGAAAATGATCGTCGCTACGGGAGGCGTAGCCATAAAGCATATCGAAAACGAATAATGTAAGGCGTATGCGCCAACAAAAAAGAAGCGGGTTTATTCGAAAATCCGCTTCTTTTCGTTTTTACGATATGAGTCGATTGTTATTAAACGTCGTCAGTTTTCGTCTTCGATTTTAAGCATTATCGAGCCTTGTTTAGCCTGGCAGAGCGGGCAGGTCTTGAACGCGGTTTTACTCGTCGCTTCGTAACCGCAATCGCCGCATTTCCATTTGACGGGCTTGTCCTTTTTATAAAGCGTGCCGTTTTTCATCTGAGTGTAAAGCTGCGTGAAAAGCATTTTGTGGCAATTTTCCACTTGAATTATATTGCGGAAAAGCCCGGCGATATCCTTAAAGCCTTCTTCTTCGGCTACGCGCGCATATTCGGGATAAATTTTTTCGGCTTCATTTTTTTCGTCTTCCGCCGCAATGCGGAGATTTTCGAGCAGATCCCATTTTTCCTTAAAAGGATATCCCGAAGAAATGTCTATGTTGGCTATTTCTTTATCGCTTGCCGTCTGTATGAACGAATAGAACATACGGGAATGGTTGAATTCCTGATAGACTACTTCGTCTACCAGCGAAGCGATGTTTTTATAACCGTTCATGCGCGCGCCGTATTCGATAAATTTGTAACGCGCCTGCGCCATACACTCGCCGGCATAAGCCTTGGCAAGATTTTTGAAAGTTTTGCTTTTTATAAGTTCCATAAGAGCCTCCGTTGCGAGTATGCTCAAAACGGCGGAAATTATACGCCGATCGAACGGTTTGCCCGAATGCGCGGGTCGCACGTTTATTCTTCGTCATAGTCCGCATAATAAATGCAAGGAGTTTATATGACGATAACAGTGGTTTGCGATGTGCTCGGCGGCGGTAACAACGGTACGAGCGTTGCCGCGGGCGCGCTTATCGAAGCGATGCGCGATCGCGGACATGACGTAAGAGTGGTGTGTTGCGATACGGATAAGATGGGCAGGAACGGTTATTACGTCCTGCCGGAACGGTCGTTCGGACCTTTCGGCGTATTTTTCAAAAAAGCGGGCGTATCGCTTGCCAAACCCGAAAGAAAAATGCTTGTCGCCGCAATAAAAGGCGCGGACGTGGTGCACTGTATGCTGCCTTTCGCATTGAGTGCGGCGGCGGTGAAGGTGGCGGCAGAGCTCGGAATTCCCGTCACCGCGGGTTTTCATTGTCAGGCAGAAAATTTTACGAGTTATATCGGACTCGGGATGTGCGCTCCGCTCAACGACTATGTGTATCACAGATTTTACCGTAAAGTGTATTCCCGCGTCGCTTGCGTACATTACCCGTCGCAGATGATAAGGAATATTTTTGAAAGGAAGACCGCGGCGACGAAAGGCGAAGTGATAAGCAACGGCGTGGAAAGCGGCGTTTTTCCGCACCGTTGCGAAAAACCCGACTATTGTAAAGACGCTTTCGTGATACTCAGTATCGGAAGATACGCGCGCGAGAAAAGACATTCGGTGCTTATCGGAGCAGTGGCGAAAAGTAAATATAAAAATTCCATACAGCTTATACTCGCGGGCGAGGGCGGACTGGAAAAGCGTTACCGTTCGCTGGAAAAAAGGTACGGTTTAAAACCGCTGTCGCTCGGTTTCATGAAACGCGACGAGCTTTTCGCGGCATTGGGTTACGCCGATCTTTACGTGCACCCCGCGGATATCGAACTCGAAGGCATAGCCTGTCTCGAAGCGGTGAGAAGCGGACGTACGATAGTGGTGTCCGATTCGCCGAAAAGCGCGGCGAAATCGCTTGCCGCAGACTGCCGCAGTCTGTTTAAAGCAGGCAGCTCCGAAAGCCTTGCCGAGCGTATCGACTATTGGATAGAGCACGGCGCGGAACTGTCCGAATCGGATGCGCGTTACGCGGAAAACAAGCAAGCCCGCGACCGCAACGAATGTATGGACGAAATGGAAAAAATGTTTTTAAGCGCCCTTTTAAACGCTTGATATCCGGCGGTTTCCGCGTTCGGACATGGTTAAAATTTATCGTGCGAACAAAAAACGCTTGACAGAACGGGTAAAATAATGCAATATAAACATAAAAGAAATTGTGTTGAATATCGATGTCGGCATTGTTTTTTGTTTTACGCAGGATAAACGTCAAAGCGAAAAATTGCGGGTAGATAAACGGCGCGAAAAATATGCGGGGGGGGGGTATTAGTGATAAGGATAGCGGTCTGCGAAGACGAATCGGAAGCTCTCGAACTGTTCAAAAGCAATCTTGAAAGGTACACTTCGGAATACGGAGTGGAGTTTAACATATCTCATTTTTGCAACGCGCTCACTTTTTTGGAAAATTACAAGCCCGTTTACGATATAGTTTTTATGGACATAAAGATGCCGGATATGGACGGTCTCACGGCGGCAAAAGAGCTGCGTAAGCTCGATCCGTCGGTAATACTCATATTTCTGACCAATCTTGCGCAGTATGCCGTAAACGGGTATGAAGTCAACGCGCTCGATTTCATAATCAAACCGATAAGCTATTATACTTTGGTGCTTAAATTGGAGCGTGCGCTTGACCGGCTTTCGAGCGAAAACAATGTGGAAATTGCGGTGTCGATGGACGATATCGTCGTAAAGATACGCGCCGTGGACATAATTTTTATAGAAGTGCAGGGGCATAATCTGGTATTCCATACGACAAAAGGGGAATACAAATCCTACGGGTCGCTTAAAAAGATCGAGGAAAAATTATCGGCAGCGGATTTCGTAAGGTGCAATGCCTGTTATTTGGTTAATCTTAAATACGTAACGGCGATAAAGGGGACGACGGCATATCTCGGTTCGACCGAATTGCACATATCTCATTCCAAGCGTAAGGAATTCGTGCGCCTGGTAAACAATTACATGGGATGGTGCAGCTGATGTTCGGCGAGTCGCAACTTTTTTGGTATAAGATCGTATTTGTCGGGGAATTGCTTTTGTCCGAGAGTATGTTCGTGTTTAGGCTTAAACGCAGAAAATTATTTCTTTTGCGCGTTTTGGTCTCGCTTGCGGCGCTCGAAGCGCTTGCGGTATTTTTCCCGTTGTTTTCATGGAGCTATAATGCGGCTTATTCGTCTTTTCTTTTTATTTCTTTGTT
>CALWBH010000029.1 GCA_944376015.1 uncultured Clostridia bacterium | reverse complement strand
TTTTCCGAACGACATAGACGTGGAAACGGACGCCGTATCGGGCGCCGGCATGGTTACGATAGCCGCATTACGCGCGGTTTTGCGATCGGGGACGTGTACGCCCCGATTGAAGCGGTATGCTTTGTTTGTTTTCACTTAGTATCTCCTTTCGAAATTTCTGAAAGTAATTTTAAAGGTAAATGCCCGACGAGCAGATGAACGGCTATTCCGACGAACGCTCCGCACACGGCGCCTATGATCGCCAGATAGGGCAGGTATACGAGCACGTCGGTTGTCGCGGTAACCGCGCAAAATACGAGATTCTGCACGGTATTGTGAAGAACGGCGCTCGCAACGCTTACCGCGACGACGCTTATTTTTGAAATCGCCGTTTTTACAAGCAACGCCGAAAGCGCCACGGAAACGATGCCCGCCGAAAGGCTGTAAATTATCGCGGAAGGGGAACCGACCGTGAACGCCGACAACAGAGCGCGGCATACCACGATAACGGCGGCTTCCGCAGGACCGTACACGATAAGCGCGAACAGCGAAAAAATATTGGCGAGACCGGGTTTTGCGCCGGGTACGAACAGCGGCGGGAACTGAGCTTCGATAACGAACACCGCAAGCGAAAGCGCGGTGAGCATGGCTATCGCCGCCAGTTTGCGCACTCCGTATCCGTGTTTTTTGTCGTTTTTGCCGTTGCCGTCTGCCATACGACAATATAATACCACAACGGAAATAAAAAGTATATAGCAATTAGCAGATTATTTATTGTAATTTTTATTTTTTTCCGAAAATTTTCGTTCGTGACGGGAAAGCGAGGACGGTTTTGATATAATTTATCCGAAACGGCATAAATATAATGGTATGAAAACCAATACGAAACGTATATTGTTCGGCGCGGCGGTGGTCGCCGTAGCCGCTCTCGGCGGGGTGTTTACCTCATTCGGTACGGATTGGTACGCGTTGCTCGTCAAGCCCTCCGAATGGCCGCCGAAATTTATTTTTCCGCTCGTGTGGAGCGCAATCTATATTCTGTCGTTCGTGACGTTGTTCCTTCTCGCCGAACGCGGAATGCCGAAAAGTACCGTCGCGCTGTTTGCGGTAAACGGAATACTGAACGTTATATGGTGCCTGACGTTTTTCACTCTTCATCAAATATTTTTGAGCGAAGCGATAATCATAATGAACCTGATCGCGGGGATTTTGCTTGTCGCCGACCTTAAAAAGCGGGGCGACACGTATTTTTACCTTATGCTTGTTTACCCGATGTGGCTAAGCCTTGCTACCGCGCTGAATACCGCGGTATGGATACTCAATTAGCGGACGATTATCCCCCTTGTTTTCGCCACAATAAGCGCAAACGTTCAATTTCGGACGTTTATATCTAAAATATATCTTGACTGTCGTCAAAATTTGTGATATTTTATATGAAATCTCGCAAGGAACAACGGTTGTCTGCGAGTTACGAAAGAGCCGAAAGGCGGGAGGGGGAAAATGTTTAACGTTGCGATAGTCGACGACGAACGTTCCGCTATAAAACTACTTGAAGATTATCTTGCGCGCTACTCCGAAGAAAACGGTTGCGAATTTCGTTTTACCGCTTACGAGAACCCGATAGCGTTTCTGGAAAACAGCAAACAGGCGTACGACCTGGTGCTTATGGATATCGAAATGCCGGATATGACGGGTATGGACGCGGCAAGAAAATTCCGCGAATACAATAATTCGTCCGCGCTTATTTTTGTCACCAATATGGCGCAGTACGCTATCGAAGGTTATTCCGTCAATGCCGACGATTTTATCGTTAAGCCCATTTCCTATTACGATTTTTCGATGAAGCTGGCGCGCGTACTGAATAAAATAAACCGTAGCGAAGTGGAAAAAGTAACGGTCAACTGCGACGGTATGTATAAGCTTTTGCCGCTGTCCGACGTGAGATATGTGGAAGTACGCAATCACACGCTCGTTTATCATGCCGTAGACGGCGTTTACGAAACGCGCGGCGTGCTCAAACGCGTCGAATCGATGCTTACGTCCAACGATTTTGTACGTTGCAACAATTATTGCCTCGTGAACTTGCGTTATGTCGCGGGAGTAAAAGATTTCACCGTATTCATATCTTACGGCAGAGGAACGAAGGAGCGGGAGGAAGTGGATATTTCGCATCCGCGCAAAAAGGGTTTTATAAAAGCTCTCGGCGATTATATCGGGGAAATGGTCTGATATGACGCAATTGGAATTGTACAAATCGTTTCAATTCGTAGCCGAGCTTTTGCTCGCGGAAACGATATATATGTACCGATTACGCCGCAGAAAACTTTTTCCGCTTAGGCTTTTGCTCAGTACGGCGGCTTGTTTCCTTTTTGCGTTCCTGGTTCCCGTGCTTGCGGACAACGCTTTTTACTTTTCTTTCATATTCCTGGTCATATTCGCATTTTCCGTGCTCGCCGCAAAAGCGGTGTTCAAGGAGAGATGGCTGACCGTACTTTTCTGCGCTATCGCCGGATACACTACCCAGCACCTTGCTTACGAAATTTACAATATGTTGCTGAACGTAAGCGGAGCCAACGCAGACGCTCCGCTCGGCGTATACGGGCAGGAGCTTTCTGGAATGTATACAAACCCTTTTCTGCTTGCCGCTTACGCTACGATATATGTCCTTACGTACTTTCTGTGCTGGTTGTTTTTCGGCAATAAATTCCGTCAGAGAAGCGAAGTGCGAATGGAATTCTCGTTCGTTCTCGCGCTGGTAATTTTCATACTTATCGTGGACATATTGCTTAACGCAATCGTGGTGTATTATCTAAAATCGCCCGAAATGCTGCTTGCGGTCATACTGAGCGGGGTGTACAATATCCTTTGTTGCGTCATAGCGCTATATCTGCAATTCGAAGTCGCTTTGAGACGCAAGCTGGAAAGCACTTTGGATACCGTCCAGCGAATGTGGCATCAGGTCAAAGAGCAGTATGCCATAAGCAAGGAAAATATCGAGCTGATCAATATGAAATGCCATGACTTGAAGCATCAGGTGCGCTCGTACGGCGGGCACAATACTATAAGCTCGTCCGTGCTCGTGGATATAGAAAAGGCTATTTCGATATACGATTCTTCGGTAAAAACGGGAAACGACGCCTTGGACGTGATACTGACCGAAAAAAGTCTTTTGTGCAGCAAAAACGGCGTTAAGTTCAGTTGCATAGTGGACGGGAAACGGTTGGACTTTATGGCGGAAGAAGACATATACGCATTGTTCGGCAATATCGTGGACAACGCGATAGAAGCGGTGCTTAAATGCGCGGAGGATAAACGCGTGATCAGTCTAAGCGTCAAGGAAGTCGACGATATGGTGGCGGTGAGAGCGCAGAATTATTATGCGGAAGACATCGTATTCGAAGACGGACTGCCGCAAACGACCAAAACGGACAAGCGTTATCACGGGTTCGGAATGAAAAGCATACAGTATATCTGCGAACGTTATAAAGGAACGTTGTCCATAAAAGCCGATCGCGGGATATTTGTGGTGAATATACTGTTTTTCCCGTACAAATTAAATACAGAATAATAATCGAATTAAAAGGAAAAGGCGCGACAAAGATAAAGGTTGCGCCTTTTTTTGTTAAGTTTACGCCTATCTTGTGGAAATATGCGATGCCGATATGTTATTAATAATCCGTAAAAACCACGGATTTTATATCTTGTTGGGCGTTGCGCAAAATATAAACGGAGGGAATAATGAAAAACAGATCTACGGCTAAGGGTATATTCGTTTGGTTTATTATTATATCTATTTTGCTGGTGTTCGTTTTTACGATAACAATGGTCGTTACGCAAAATTTGTTTCTTTACAACACGATAAATTCCGTATTCGGCGGCGAACGGCGTTATCTTAAAAGCGGAGATCCCTCCGAGTATATTTATTACGAAGCGGATTATAAAGACAAAGGGGACGTTCTTGCTGCGGCGAACGAGCTTAACGAAGACATAAACGAAGAAGGAATAGTGCTGCTGAAAAACCAGGACGGCGCGCTGCCGCTGTCCGAAAAAAGCAGGGTGACGGTGTTCGGTAAAAATTCGGTAAATCTCGTTCTCGGCGGTTCCGGTTCCAATGCCGGTTCCGTTTCCGAATCCACCGTGGATCTGTATTCGTCGCTGGAAAACGCGGGGATAAAATATAATCCCGAAATGAAAAAGTTTTACGAATCGTCCGACTCGGGCAGTAAACGCCCCAAAGAAATAGGAATGGGAACGATACTTACGGGGCTGCCCGTCGGCGAAACGCCTGCGGGCAGTTACGAAAGCGTTCGCGCGGGATATTCTTCGTATAACGACGCCGCGTTAGTCGTTATAACGCGTATGGGCGGAGAGGGTTACGATCTGCCCCGCACGATGATGAGAGGGGGATCGACTTACGACGATTGGAGCGATACCGAAAAAACGGACGGAGCGAGAAATGCGAGCGATCATTATCTGCAACTGGACGCCAACGAAACGGCGATGTTGAACGAGGCGTGCGCAAATTTCGATAAAGTCATCGTGCTCATTAACAGTGCCTCGCCCATAGAGCTCGGATTTCTCGACGACGCCGGTCATTATGCGTATAACGAGAAAATAAAAGCCGCTTTGTGGATAGGCAATCCCGGAAGAAACGGGATCGGAGCGCTCGGAAAGATATTGAACGGCAGCGTCTCTCCTTCGGGCAGACTCGTGGATAC
>CALWBH010000028.1 GCA_944376015.1 uncultured Clostridia bacterium | reverse complement strand
AGCATTTTTTTTTTTTTTGAATAGATTCTTTTGGAACGGTATATTATGACGGAAACAAATCCGATTTTATCGCGATGATTCTCGACGGTCAATCGAATACGCAGACTCCGAGTTTGCGCGCGCTTTTCGACGTTACCGAACGTATCGTATGTAGCGACGGAGAAATAGTTCCTCAGCCTGCGCGCGAAATAATTACTTTTACCGAAAGCGGCGGGCATAAACTTACGCTTAACGTTAATTGGCAAGGCGGAATATTGTTGGAAATAACGAGCGCGTCCTTTACGCCGAACGGGCAAGATACGATCGATATGTATATAACCGGCGTCAGCGGCGGGCTTATGAACATAAGCTGCACATTTGTTGGAAACGCCGAAAAAGAAGGCGAAATATTTAAGACGGAGTATAGCGTACAAATACAGCTTAACCGCAGCGTAAACGGGAATAGCGGCTATTCCGAAATAACGTTTGAGTACGCATATTTATATTCGGAAAGTATGGGCAACGCCGATCTTAGTTTCACTTTCGTATCAAGAGTTCCCGATGTCGGTTGATGATAAATTTCGATTATTTTTATCGTATAAAGCAATTTAATAATTGAAGAAAGGCTGCTGCACTTAGCCGTGCGGCGGTCTTTTTGTTTCCGGATAGCGACTCGATCAGCTTGTTCCCGTCGAAAGGAAAGATAAATTTCAGACAAAAGCGGGCGCGGCGTTTGTCTTTATTTAGGAAGCGAAATCACTCAATTAGGAAATGGCTATTGTTATTTCGTTATAATGGCGTATACTGTACGCATAGGAGTGTGCGTTTGCGAAAATAGCTTTTGCCGTCGTCAATTCCAACGCGATGAACAGGCTGGGCGCGCGTTATTCGGCGGAAGTATGCGGCGACGGCAATTTCGTTAAAGAGCTCGGAAACGTTGCGCGCGGCGGGACGATTGAGTTCGACGCTTCGAGCGACGTGTTTAACGGCTACGACTATATCCTTACGAATGCGCCCGACGGAGTGGCGATAGATTCCGTAACGGGAATGTTGAGCGGCAGGGTTTCCGCCGACGCGGAGACGGGCGAATATACCATGATCGTATCGTTGCGCGACGACGGCGGATTTATCGGGCAAAGCGCAAAACTCATGATAAACGTGACCTGATTTTGTATCACGGAATTACGGCTTGACTGCGTTTCTGCTTAAACCCAAACGATTTATGATGTTCCGCTATTGCACGAAAAGACGGTTCGAAAGAGCCGTCTTTATTCATACCTGACCGAAAAAGATATTTCGCGCGAAAGCCGATCCCGATATGCCGCGCCGTAACGCGGCTTACTCGTTACGGTAAAACAATGGCTGTTATACGATAAAGCTTCCGCGCGCTTGCAAAAACGAGCTTATCGGGGTAAAGTCAAATATACCGCGATTAAAATTGACAGACGTTTTAATTTAGGGTATAATAATAAACGAAACATAAGGAGAGATAATTATGAAAGCGTATTGCGACGGTAACGATCTTGCGGAAGCGGTCGGTAAGGCGATCAGGGCTGTAAGTTCCAGATCAAACAATCCCATTCTTGACAATATCCGTATAGAAGCGGCGGACGGGACTCTTACTTTTGCCGCTACGGATAACGAATTGACGATCGAAACGGGAATAGTTGCGGACGTCCGCAGCGGCGGAGTCGTGCTCGTTCCCGGGAAACTCTTTTCCGATTTCACGCGTAAACTGACGGGGGAGCGCATAGAGCTCGATTCTACGGCGTCGTCGCTCACGTTGCGTTATACCGATTCGGAGAGCGGTTTCTCTTGCGCCGATCCCGAAGATTATCCCGCATTGCCCGTTATGGCTCAGTCGGAACATTTCGTGATGACGAAGAAAGAGCTCAAAGACCTTATAAACAAGGTGGCTTTCTCCGTACGTCAGGACGACGTGCGCCCCATTCTCAAAGGCGTGCTTTTCGAAGTGGACGAGCACACCGTGACCGCCGTCGCGCTCGACGGATTCCGTCTGGCGAAATGCGTTAAACCCTTGATATCCTCCACTTCCGCGCTTCACGCGGTGATCCCCGGAAGATGCCTTAACGAGATAGCGCGTATGCTGGACGAAAGCGACGAGCAGGTGCGCATTTACGTTCAGCCCGGCAGAGTATGCGCGGACATAGGGCATACGTCTGTCACGAGCGTACTTCTCGAAGGGGAATTCGTCGCGTACCGCAATATAATACGGTCGTCTTTCGACACTCTCGTCACCGTTTCGGTGGAGCAGCTTTCGGACAGTCTGGAACGCGCGATGTTGCTTTCGAGAGACGACAGAAGCAATCCCGTTAAGTTCGATATCAGCGAGCGCATGCTGCGTATCACGTCCGCTTCGGGCGTGGGCAATCTCGACGAAAAACTCGGCGTCGTGACGAGCGGTCCCGATCTTTCCATCGCGTTCAACGCCAAATATTTCACCGAACTTTTGCGCGTGTGCGGCGTAGACAGCGTTATAATCAAATTTAACAGTCCCGGGGACCCTTGCGTGGTCGTCCCCTGCGGCGGTGAAGAAGATTTCCTGTATCTCGTTCTTCCCGTGCGCATAATGTAACGGTAAACGCGCGCCGAAAGCGCGGACGGAGAAAAATATAAATGAAAGCGATAGTGACCGTACTCGGTAAAGACAAAGTGGGCATAATTGCGGACGTCGCCAATATAATGAAAAATTACGGCGTGAATATCTGCGATATATCCCAAACCCTTATGCAGGAATATTTCACGATGATAATGCTCGTCGATCTTTCGGCGGCTACCGTCGATTTCGCGGAACTGCAGAAAAATCTTGCGGCGAGCGGAGAAGAAATAGGCGTGGATATACGCGTACAGCACCAGGATCTGTTCGATTCCATGCACAAGATCTGACGCGCGCCTTCGGGCGCGCCGCCTGTCGTTTTAAGCGACAGAGCTTATAACACTTTCTGCCAACATGTTAAACACGGGCGATATACTTGAAACCATAAAAATGGTCGACGACCAGAATCTCGACGTGAGAACGATAACCTTGTCGCTCTCTCTTCTCGATTGCGCCGATTCGGACGGCAAAGCCGCCGAACGTAAAGTTTACGACAAGATAATGCGCCGCGCGGGCGGGCTTGTCAAAGTCGGAGAAAAGCTTTCTTCCGAGCTCGGCATACCCATAGTCAACAAACGCGTATCGGTGACTCCGATATCTCTCGTGGGGTCTCCGAGCGGGAATTATCTCGGACTTGCGCGCGTGCTTGACAAAGCGGCTTGCGAGATAGGAGTCAATTTTATCGGCGGTTATTCCGCGCTCGTTCACAAATCGATGACGGACGCCGAGCGCAGGTTTATGGAAACCGTTCCCGAAGCGATAGGCACGACGGAAAAGGTGTGCTCTTCCGTCAACGTCGCTTCCACGCGCAGCGGAATAAACATGGACGCAGTCGCGATGACGGGCAGGATAGTCAAAGCGCTTGCCGAACGCACCGCCGACCGTGACGCAATAGGTTGCGCGAAGTTCGTGGTTTTCGCCAACGCGGTGGAAGACAATCCTTTTATGGCAGGCGCGTTCACGGGGCTCGGAGAGGGCGAAGCTACCGTCAATGTGGGCGTTTCGGGTCCGGGCGTCGTGGCGGCGGCGCTTAAAGCTTGCAAGGGCGCGGATCTGACCACCGTTGCGGAAGTCATCAAACGCACGGCGTTTAAAATAACGCGCGCCGGTCAGCTTGTCGGCAGTAAGGCGGCGGCTTTGCTCGGCGCGGAGTTCGGCATTGTAGATCTTTCGCTTGCGCCCACTCCCGCTATCGGCGACAGCGTGGCGGAAATACTCGAAATAATGGGACTTTCCAGCGTAGGCGGCCACGGCACGACTGCCGCGCTTGCGCTGCTCAACGACGCGGTGAAAAAAGGCGGCGTTATGGCGTCGAGCATGGTAGGCGGCTTGTCGGGCGCGTTTATTCCCGTAAGCGAAGACGCGGGCATGATCAAAGCGGCAAGAAGCGGTAAGCTTACGCTCAGCAAGCTGGAAGCGATGACCGCCGTCTGCTCGGTAGGGCTGGATATGATAGCGGTGCCCGGGGATACGAGTGCGGAGACGGTATCCGCGATAATTGCGGACGAGTGCGCGATAGGAATGGTAAACAACAAGACCACCGCGGTAAGGCTTATACCCGTACCGGGAAAAACGGTGGGCGACGAAGTCAATTTCGGCGGACTGCTCGGAAGCGCTCCGATAATGCCCGTGAGCGATGTGGACAGCGGGGAATTTATACGTCGCGGCGGCATCATTCCCGCGCCGTTACATTCGCTTAAAAACTGAAAACCGCACGAGCGCTCGTCGGAGGGTGTCCGTTGGCGGTTTCTCCGCATAATCAAGATACAGAAAGCTCGTCGCGGCTATGCGGCGAAGGGGGAGTAATATGAAAAGAACGGAGATAAAAGAAGAATATAAGTGGGATCTCGGGAAGCTGTTTTCGGGTAAGCTGGAATGGGAAAAATCTTTCGCGCTTACTTCCAACCGTATGGGCGAATTGAAGAAATACAAAGGCAAGCTTTCCAACCCCGATTTCGCGCTCGCTTTGTTCGAGCTTTCCGACGAGATAAGCAAAGAGGCGGAAAAGCTTTATGTATACGCCAACATGCTTATGCATACCGACGGGGCGGACGGCGAAGCGGTCGCGCTTTCTTCGCGCGCAGGCACGCTTTCCGCGGAGCTCGGCGCGGCGCTCGCATTCGTCGAGCCCGAACTGACGGCGCTTTCCGACGCGGAGCTTGACGCAATGGCGGACGACCCGCGGTTCTTCGATTACGAATATACGATCAGAAGGATAAAAAAGAACAAAGCGCACGTTCTCAGCGAAAAGGAAGAAGTTTTACTTGCTCGTATGCGGGAAGTAACGGGCGCGTTCAAGGATATTTTCGAAAAAATAGACAGCGTGGATCTGCCGCACCCCACCGTGCGTGCAGGCGGAGAGAAAGTGCCGCTCACTCACGGCAACTACTCCCGTCTGTTGCAGAATCCCGACCGTAGCGTGCGCAAAAAAGCGTTCGCCGCTTACTATGCTCTTTACGAAGAAAGACTGAACACCATTGCCGCTTGCTATGCCGCCAACGTGCGCAAGAACAATATTATCTCTTCGATACGCGGCTATTCCGGCGCGATGCAAGCCAGCATGGAGAGCGACGACGTACCCGCAGGCGTTTACGACAAGCTGATCTCCGCGGTAGACGGAGCGTTGCCTTCTCTCCACGAATATGTCGATTATCGTCGTTTAGTGCTCGGGGAATTGCATATGTACGATATGTACGTGCCCATCGTGGACGGCGTAGGCGCGGGTACCGACTACGAGAGCGCTTTCAAAACCGTACTTTCGGCGCTCGCGCCGCTCGGCGGCGAGTATATCGGGCGGCTGGAAAAGATGAAAGCCGAGCGCAGAATAGACGTTTACGAGAACGACGGCAAGCGCGGCGGAGCGTATAGCTGGGGCGCATACCGCAATCCTTACGTACTGCTCAACTATTCGGGTACGCCGCACGATATTTTCACCATAGCGCACGAGCTCGGTCACGCGATGCATTCGATGTATTCCGACGAAGCGCTCAGTTATAACAAGGCGGGTTACAGTATTTTCGTCGCCGAAGTGGCGAGCACCACGAACGAAGTGTTACTGCTTAAATACCTGCTCAGTCACACGAGCGACGCCAAAATGAAAAAATATTTGCTGTCCTATTATCTCGATATGTTCCGTACGACGCTTTTCCGTCAGACCATGTTCGCGGAGTTCGAGCTCGCGGTGCATAAAGCGGACGCAAAAGGCGAACCGCCTACCGTGGAAAGCCTGAATAAGCTTTATCTCAAACTCAATAAAAAATATTACGGCAAAGGCGTGACTCACGATAAGCAGATACGTTACGAGTGGGCGCGGATACCGCATTTTTACAGCGCGTTTTATGTGTATAAATACGCGACGGGGCTTACCGCCGCGGTCACGCTCGCGAACGCGATTCTTTCGGGCGAGGCAGGCGCGAAAGAGAGATATTTCAATAAATTTCTTCGCGCGGGCGGCAGCAGATCCCCCTACGAGATACTCCGCGACGCCGGCGTCGATCTCATGACGGATCGCCCTTATCAGATAGCAATGCTCGAATTTCGCAACACTCTCGGCGAATTTACTTCGCTCGTAGCTCCTTCTCTCCGAATTTGAAAAATTATTACGACATACTTGAAATAGCTCCCACCGCGTCGGAAGACGAGATCAAAGCGGCTTACCGACGTTTAGCGCGCTCCTGCCATCCCGACGTGGCTGGGGAAGAGCGCCGCGCCCGTTTCGACGAGATAACCGAAGCGTACAAACTGCTCACCGACCGTATTAGCCGTCTGGCGTACGACGTTAATCTGCGTTACGAAAGCGCCTATGCGGACGAATCCGCTCCCGCTTATTCAGGCGTTACCGAGAACAGATCAACCGCCGTAAGCGTGCGCCGTAAAAAAGTAAAAAGCGCGGCAAGCACACTTTTCGCCGCATTCGCGGACAGCGCGAAAAATACGGATACCGTCGAACCCAACCCGCGGGAGAATATAACGGCGGAGAGCGAAAAACCCGCAAAGAAAAAGCCGGACGATAAACCGGCAAAGAAAAAAGCGGAAGCAAAAAACAAAAAACCCGCAAAAGATAAAAAAACCGTCGAGGTTTCCGAGCGGGAAACGCGCGAATCGGTTCCCGCAAAAAAGGCGAAGGCTGAGAAAAAAAGCGTTTCTGAACAGTCGGGAGCAGACTCCGCCGCTAAGGAAAAAGTCAAACCCGCCGCGCGGGAAAAAACGGAAAGCCCGAAAAGAAAGCGGAACGCTCCCGAAAAGAACGAAGGCGAGAGCGTGGCGGAAGGCGCGGAAAAACTTTCCGTCGCCGCGGAGGCAGTTAGCAAAAGCGCTCCGCACCGAAAGGATAAAGCGAAAAATCCCGACGCGGCGAAAAGGAAACCCGCCGCCGGAGACGGAGAACAAAAGCGGATGACTCCGTCGGCAAGGCTTAAACGCGCCGCGGGATATATAGAGGTTCTTGAAAAACAGCTCGAAAAGTATGAAGAGCTCATACACACGCTCACGCGGTGTTCTGTAACTCCGCTCCGTCCCGAGCTGACCCCATCGAGTTTAAATCTGTTGCTTAACGTAAACCGACAGGCAAGGGAAAGCAAAAATCCGAATAAATAAGACGTCTTCGCAAGCTAACGGCGCGGAGACGTTTTTTGCGCGCGTTTGCTTTTCGCCGTGCGGAACGGAACTACTTCGTTTGCCGTTTTTTACCGAGCCCGACTGAAAAAATGAAATTTTCGAAAAAATTTTTCAGAAATTGTCGAAAAACAGTTGACAACTTCGTTGACTTGTAGTATATTAACAGTACAAATAAGACTTTACGATGTTATCAAAGTTTTGTTTGTTTACATAGCTCATCATTTTCCCCCTTATCATAGCGAATCCGCTGATGTGCCTGAGTTGCCGTGGCGGACTCGTTTTTTTATTTACTTACGGGCGCTTTCCGCAAAGCGAATATCGCCCGCGCGAGACAAATCCGCGAGATTCCGAAATAAGCGAAAGCCGTACCGATCGGGATATATTTTGCTTTAAGTCCGCCGCGCCCAAAACGGCTTACCGCGGCAGTGAGAACTGCGGTCAATCGGGCGTTCCCATAAGAAAAGCTACGGACGCGAGAAACAGGTCGCGTATCTGAGACACGGTCGCCGCCGAAAAATTTATGCCGTCGGCATATCTTACTATGAGCAATATCAAGAGCGAAGCAAAGCCGAGCATCGCGACGATAAAGGACTGAATGTTTTTCCGCGTTCTTTTTCCCCGTGCGAGCGGCAGGTCTTTTTTGTCGGAAAACCCCTTGCTTATGAAGTACCCAGCAAGCACCGCGGTCGCGGTACGGGTCGCTACGTCTATTACCGTTTTTTCCGCGGATGCCGATACGGGGAAAAGCATGTTAAGAAACATATTTATAATGAGTACAGATAAAAACGCGGTCAGACAGATATCGTTTATTCCCATAAGCTTTATAAAAAAGTTTTTCATTTGTCTCTCCTTTTATCTTTTATGTTTGTCGCGGGGGTTTTGTGAAAAGCGTCGCGCGTTTCGGGACAAAATGAAAAAGATGGGGGAAATCGGTAGTAAATCAATCGAATTTATTGTATAATGTCTTATGGATATCGACGAAAGCGTGACAGATTGATTTTTAACGAAAAAACATTTATCCGTGACGTTTGCCGCCGCAAACGTCGGCGAAGGAGCTGTCAATGAAAAAAATTTTATTACGCACTGTTTGCTTTGTACTCGTCGCGGTTTTCGCCGCGGTTTTGTCCGGTTGCGGCAAAAACGAAGATTTACCCGCGTTCGAAGCGCTTGTATGCGGTCGGGTCTTTGACGGGGAAGACGTCACGAGTTGCGGGATAATAATAGAAAACGCCGATACTCACGAGAAAAAATTCGACGTTACCGATTATTTCGGCAGGTTCGATATACGTCTTAAAAAAGGCGAGTATACGCTTACTTTTTTGAAAGATTCGCAATTTACGCCCGAAAAACTCGAGGTGCGCGTCGAGAGCGAAGCGTCTTTAAACCTGCCCGATATCCGCTTGACAAAACTTTTCGATCTTTCGGCGTACGGTTATTACTCCGCTGATCTTCATCAGCACTCGATTTACAGCGACGGTAAAAACACACCTTTGGATATGTATCTTTACAATGCCGCCATGGGATACGGGTTTGCCGCTTTGAGCGATCATGACAGCGTAGACGGTAACGGCGAATTTATATCGGTGGCGGAAAGAACGGGCGCCGTCACCGTAATAGGCGGAGTGGAAATATCCAGTTCGGATAAAGGGCATATCAACGCTCTCGGCACCGCGAATACATATAACAATAAATTCGCTTCCGCGGACGATGTAAAAGCGTCGATAGCCCGCGCAAAGTCGGACGGGGCTTACGTTCAGATAAATCACCCCGCGCGCGGCGGCGGGAAAGGCTTCGCGTATATCGACGATCTGCCCGAATTCGGTTTCGACGGATACGAACTGTGGAACGGCAGAAACGCGCCCTCTCCGCTCAGCGGCACCAATCTTCAAGCCAAAAATATTTGGTTCGACAATTTGAATAACGGATTTTATATCCCCGCGACTGCGGGATCGGACAATCACGGTTTCGCGGAACAAAACGTCGGCATGCCGCGCACTTACGTGCGCGCTTCGGATACGACCGTCGAAGGGTTTATGCAGGCGATCAAAGCGGGGCGTTCTTTTCTTTCGAACGGACCCGTGATCATTGCGGAAACGGAAGGGAAAAGCTATGGCGAGACCGTGTCTCCCGGCGAAAAAGAATTTTTGCTCAAAGCGCGCTACAATGCCGTCATCGGTAAGGTAAACGTGCTCGTCAACGGAGAGACGGTACTGTCGTTTGACGCGGAAGGCATGAGTTTCACCCGTAACGAAGCGTTAACGCTCGAAGCGGGGGATTACGTGGTTACCGAGATCATAGCGCCCGACGGCGGCTATGCTTTGTCCAATCCGATATTCTGTGCCTGAATTCTGATTGCGTCGGCGAAGAAAAAGCGCCGCGCATGCGTTTTTGCGCGGGTGAAATAGATAAAAACCATATTATCCGATTTGACGGAAATAAGCTTCGAAAAGTTTTGGCGCACTGAGCGGGAAAAGGCGAAACCGTGAAGAAAAAGCGCCGCGCATGCGTTTTTGCGCGGACGAAAGAGACAAAAATCATATTATCCGATTTGACGGAAATAAGCTTCGAAAAGTTTTGGCGCACTGAGCGGGAAAAGGCGAAACCGTAAAGAAAAAGCGCCGCGCATGCGTTTTTGCGCGGGCGAATTAGAGAGAGCGAATGAAACGGGAGCAGGGGAGAAAAACGAAGCGGCGCGTTCAGCTGAACGCGCCGCTACTACCGATAAATTCAATAATTTTTGATCTTCGATGATTCCGAAAAGTTATCTTTGAACGGATCGTACTTACTCTTTCCGATGATTCTGAAACCTTCGTTTCTTTCGGATATTGGTCCGTAAGAAATTTTCTTTTCCTTTTTCTTCCGATCAGGCGTATTTTTTTGGGCTTCGGACAGGCTTATCACAATCCCCCTTTCGGTATTAACTTCGCAACCTTCGTCGTGCGTATAACGCTTTCGGCTTTTCGGCGTTTACGGCGATCTTACATCGATCGCTGTTACTGCTTATTCGGGGCAAAGGCGCGCTTTTTCGATTTCCGTATTCGCGCGTCCTTTCTCGCGAAAGTACTTGCGTATACTTAAACCTTTTTTTTATTCCGCGGCGTTCGTGTTTTTCTTTAAAAACGTTCTTTCGTACGTTTTCGCGGATATGCGCGATCGTCTCGGAACTCTGCGTTTTTCTTTGTCCGCGGATCGCTTTTGAACGTTCCGCAACCGTTGCGCAGTATTTCCTGCCGGGTTGCTGCACCGTGCCTTCCTTTTATGCCGATACGCAAACCTTATTAAATTTACCACAACTCCCGCGAACTTATCGGTTCAACTCTGTCTTTCCGTCTTCCGATCGTACGCTCTTCAGACGTCTGCATACGAAAAACTTATGTTTGTCAGTAATTTATCTACGTCAAATTCCGTTCCCGTTCCGCGCTTTCGCACTCTTTCGACGTCGCCGTTCGGTTTCACTTCCGCATTTTTCGGATGCGGCGTTTGCAGAATCCGCGTCCCCGAACCGCTTATCCGACAGACCGCGCAAGTCGCTTTGCTTTCCCGTCGTCAAACGTTTATACTTTACTGACCGACACCCGTCGGTTCGTGTTTATTGTACAACTATTGTATCACGGATTTTTTATTTGTCAAGACCTTTTTTATTATTTTTACAACAATTATGGCAATTAAAAAGGCTTGACATTGTAATTTTCCAAGAAACGGTTTATTCTCGGAAAATCCGCCGGCGTAATGATACTCAGAACTTTTTCGCCTATGGCGCCGTTCTCCGTAACGATGACGGCGACGAGACCGCGGCGCTTTTCGAACTCGGTGAAAACGTCGACAACCGTTGCGTATTTATTCATGAGAGAATAATTGTCCATTTCCGCAGGTACGACTCCGTCCGCGCATTTTTTTTCGCGGAGCATTCGGGTCACGTCTTCGCCGTTCATGGCGGCGCGGGCTATGATACCGTAAAGCGCATAGGAATTTATGACTCCCGCCATTACGCCGTGGTCGTAAACTATAAGCGTTTTCTGTCTGTTTTCGGCGAATTGTTCCGCGGCGCGCAGCAGCGGTTCGTCCGCAAAAACCGAAACTATTTTTTTGATTTTGAACGCGTCCGTTATCTTGGGCGGTCGGCAGATCTGCTGTTCGATGTATTCGATAGTATCGACCACGTCGTCGCACGGGGTGGCGATTACGCTTTCACCCTGTCCCGACGTGCGGTGGACTATCGCGTTGCGCAGTTTGCCGTAATCGATCAGTTCGCTCATATACCGCCTTACCGTGATATTGAGATCGCTGCAACGCTTGACGAGATCGGTGAAATTCTGAGTGGGGCGCACGCCGTAGATCGTTTTCAAACGGCTTTCTATACGGTTGTAGCTCGCTAAGAACCTGTCCGCGTTTTCGTTTATCATTTTTCCTGTTCTCCTTATCCGTATTATAACATACGCGTCGGCGCTTTTCAAGAGATATTCCGTAATTTTCGCGGAAGTCATGCTTACGCTTTGCCGCCGTCGGGCGTGCCAAGCTTTTTCTAAAGCGGGACGAGCAAAAAAACCGCGCACGTCCGCCGCCTTTGACCCGTTTTGCCTTGCTTTTTGCGGTTATACTTGGTATAATAAACTCGTATGCGGGAAAAAACGGCGTTTCAACTTAATCCGCTCACGCTGGCGTTCGTGGGCGACGGGGTGTATAATCTGTATGTACGCACCTATGCGGTGGAGCATATGGACGTAAAAGCGAGCAAAATGAACGCGTTTTGCCGCGATTACGTCAAAGCGGAAGCGCAGGCAAAAGCGTATAGGGCGCTGGAAACCGAGCTTACCGAAACCGAGCTTGCCGTGGCTCACCGCGCGAGAAATTCACACCCGTACAATAAGGCGAAAAACGCTTCGGGAGCGGACTATATGCACGCTACCGCGCTCGAAGCTGTTATCGGATACCTGTATGTCAGCGGTCAGACAGAGAGATTGGAGTATATCCAAAAGACCGCAATGGAGAAAACAGATGAGTAAAGCGGACGAAATACTCGTAAACAATCTTAAAGATATCCTGGCGAACGGAGTCAGCGACGATGGGCTGGATGTTCGTCCGCGCTGGGCGGACGGCACTCCCGCGCATACGATAAAAAAATTCTGTCTGGTCAACCGTTACGATCTTACGGAAGAATTTCCCATTATCACCGTGCGGCGTTCTTTCATAAAAAGCGCGGTGGACGAGCTGCTTTGGATATGGCAAAAGAAATCCAACAATATCCGCGACCTTCACTCGCATGTCTGGGACAGCTGGGCGGACGAGAGCGGCTCGATAGGCAAAGCGTACGGTTATCAATTGGGCGTCAAGCACAAATATGCCGAGGGCGAATTCGATCAGGTGGACAGAGTGCTTTACGACCTTGCGCACAATCCGCAGAGCCGCCGCATAATGACCAATATTTACAATCATCACGATCTGAGCGAGATGCGCTTGTACCCCTGCGCATACTCGATGACGTTCAACGTCAGCGGCAACGTTTTAAACGGCATTCTTAATCAGCGCTCGCAGGATATGGTGACCGCCAACAACTGGAACGTCGTGCAGTATGCCGTGCTTCTTCACATGTTCGCGCAGGTCAGCGGACTGAAAGCGGGCGAGCTCGTGCACGTTATTGCCGACGCGCATATCTACGACAGGCACATACCCATTGCGGAGCAACTGATAGCCAATCCGCAGTATGCCGCGCCGAAGTTCGAACTCAACGCGGACGTCACCGATTTTTATAAATTCACGCCCGACGACGTAAAGCTTACCGATTATAAATACAGCGATCTTCCAGAGGGAATGAAAATAGAAGTCGCGGTGTGACGCGCCCTGCGATAACGATATATTATTATACAATAAGGAAAAGAAATGAAAGCGATATTGCATTGTGACAGGAAATGGGGCATAGGCAGGAATAACGATCTGATGTTCTCTCTGCCTGCCGATATGAAGTTTTTCCGCGAAACGACGCGCGGCAAAGTGGTGATAATGGGCTCTAATACGCTCATAAGTCTGCCGAACGAAAAACCGCTCAAAAATCGGACAAATATCGTGCTGTGGCCGGGCGGAGACAAGTCCCGCGCGCTTGCCGACGGGTTTATTATGGCGGACGATATGGAAGAATTCAAAGCGGAAATCCGCAAATATCCCGCAGACGACGTGTTCGTCATAGGCGGGGCGATGATGTACCGCACCATGCTTCCTTACTGTTCGGAAGCGCTTATAACCAAAGTGGACGCGGACGGCGGCGCGGAAGTGTTTTTCGAAAACCTCGATCGCGCCGAAGGCTGGCGGCTCGTCGAGCAATCGGAGCCGCTTGACGATAACGGATACACGATCAGATTTTGCAGATACGTCAACGACGGGGTGAAAGCACTGTGAAGATATACGGAAGAAACGCCGTTTCCGAGGCGATAAAGTCGGGTAAAACGATAGACAGGCTGGTAGTGCAGGAAGGACTGCGCGACGCCAACGCCAACAGTATAATTAACGAAGCGAAAAACGCGGGAATCAAAATATTTTTCCGCGACAAAACCGCGCTCGACCGCGAATGTCCGCCGCGCGCGCGGCATCAGGGCTTTCTTGCTGAAGTGACGGACTTCGAGTACAGCGAGCTGGACGATATTTTCGCGTACGCCGAGGAGCGCGGCGAGCCGCCGTTCATCGTTATACTCGACGGGGTGGAAGATCCGCACAATCTCGGTTCCGTACTGCGCGTTGCCGAGTGCGCTGGCGTGCACGGCGTGCTTATTCCGCGCCACCGTTCGGTCAGTGTGAACGATACCGTCGTTAAAGTGTCGAGCGGGGCTTCGGCTTATGTGCGCGTGGCGAAAGTGACCAACATCAACGACGCGATAGCCGAGCTGAAAACGCGCGGGGTATGGGTTTACGCCGCGGATATGGACGGCGACGATCTGTACTCGACAGACCTTAAAGGCGCGATTGCGTTCGTTATCGGCGGGGAAGGCAAAGGCGTCAAACGTCTCACGCGCGAGCTTTGCGACGGCGTTGTGTCTATTCCCATGTTCGGACACGTCAATTCGCTCAACGCTTCCGTCGCCGCGGCAGTCGTCATTTACGAAAAAGTCCGCCAGTCTGCCAAGTGATTTTTGTTTGTGAGTTTTTATGGTATGGTAATGTTTTTAAGGGAAACCCTTTCTTTGGACAAAGAAAGGGTTTCCCTTATACCCTTCCCAAAGAAACTTAACAATACTTTTATTTTTTGAAAAATTTTGCGGGGAAAGACCTTCTTTGAAAAGAATGCCTTTCCCCGCACCCCTTTTCCAAGAAACTTAAAAAATATAAATTATCATAATACAAAATATTTTCAATAAAAAACAAAGTCCATTATAACCTAAAAGAACAGCTGCGGCTGTTCTTTTGTGTTGGCGTAATTGTTTTTACTGTTGCTTGATTTTTTAGTGTTGAACAAACAGATAAATGGAAATTTATAAATACCTTTTGAGTTCGTCG
>CALWBH010000027.1 GCA_944376015.1 uncultured Clostridia bacterium | reverse complement strand
GACAAATTATCTTCGTTGTTTACATGCTTCGCATATACCTTACGCGTATCTTTTCCATACTCGTTTTCTTGATAATTTGCTTTACTCTATGTAGTTGTCAAGGTCCTGTTCTTCCGACAACAGTCGGTCTTTTATATACCGCGCAAAGCGCTCGAACGCGCCGCTCAATATAGCTTTGTAACTGTTATTCAGCCGCCCGAAAGGGCGTAAAAAAAGGCATAACGTGCAAACATCTCCGTTAATAACGTGCGCTTATTCCGCGTAATTTATTTGTCGAAGATATCCTGTTATACCAGCGGTATTTATCTTATAAATACTTAGTCCAAATAACAAGCCCTGTCTTTCGTGACAGCTTGAATATAATACCTTATTAGGCTTATAAAGTCAAGCGTTTTGCATAAAATTTTTCAAGAAATTTTTAAAAATTTTCGCGCATTTACCCGATTGTGTAGCGGCGCGAAACAACACACAATATATTGTGTATTTCAACCGCATTCCTACCGATAACGCGCTCGATCGTCCGTCGCGAAAAGGTCTTACCGAAAATACGCTTAGCGCAAAGTCAACCGCGAACAACGCCGCGCTCAGAAACGCTTGGGGAATTTTCCGCCGCAATACGGGCAGAAAAGAACGTCTTCACCGACGGAAAGCGACGCGCCGCAATTGGGGCACTTGTTTGCGGCGTTCGGTCTCTTTATCGGTTCCGTCGGAACGAGTTTGTTCCCGTCAAGCACATAGCCGCGAAGATATCTCTTGTTTATAAGATATTTCACTTCTCCGAGCGTTTTATTCAAGTCGATACTTAACGTCGCTGCTATGCGCTCGATATCCGTTATGCCGTCTTCCGTTATCATACAGTATACGCCGAGACAGCCGCGAGCGTTACCGTAAAACGTCCATACCAGCGGTGCTCCGTAAAATCCCGCCACCGTAAAAACGATACCGATAACGCCGACGGGAATAAGCCCGAAGGAAAACCCGATCGGAATACACGGAACGCCGACGACGAATAAAACGGAAAGAATTATTCCCGCAATCATTTTTTTACGCAATGCCTGTCTGAAAGTATCCATACGTTTCTCCGCTCCCGAAAATCGGGTTATCCGTTCTTTAACGTCGGTAAACATTCGTCCGAATGCTGTTTATACCGACGCTCCGCACGCCGCAAAAATTCCGAGCGAAAATTGCAGCGCGCGTTATAAGTCTTTATGTCAATATTTACCGAAAGCCCTGTTCAGCCACGCTATGCGTTTATTGACCCAGCCTTTAAGGTATGCCGCCGCGTCCGCGTGCGTTTTGTACTGTCCTACTATCGCGGGATTCATGATCGGGTCCATAGCTTCGCTAAGATTATCCCACTTTTCGTAATTCGTTGCGAAATAGCTTTCGTATTTTTCGGTAACAACGTCTATAAGCCCGTTCATGCGCTCCGAAAGCCCTTTGTCGATAAGACTTTCCCACTTTTCGGCGGCAAGCTCCATAAACCAGTCGGCCTGATAACCAAGCGCAAGCCAGGGGTTGAGTCCGCGCATCGTAGTATCGTTATTCGCGCAAGCAAAACCTTCGCCTTCCTCAAATCCCATTTTCATACCGAAACCGTTATCGAAATCCCACGGCGCCTCGAAAGTAAGCTTTTTATTACCCGTAGCCGACATATCGAACGAGAAGAAAAAGCTCGACCAATCCACGTCGTTATCGCGGGCAAACTCCTGCAACACGAACATATCCACCCACGAATCGAGATCGACGATCGATTCGACTACGGCGCGCGAGCTCGTCAAGTTGGACGGAACGATGTCGTAATTTTCGTCGAACGCGTAATATTCTTCGTTCACCATTGCTTTATAGAGAATATCGAACACGTTTTCGGTATATTTCTTCGCGAACAGATACTGCTGTCTGTTCATAACGTCCGTGCCGTACATATCGTTTTTTATCGTGTAACGTACGGGTATGCTTGATGTTGCGTATTGCGAAGGGATCATGCTCCCGCCCTTTTCAAGAGTCATCGGATAATCATTATAGCTTATCTCGAATTTCACATCGGCGTCTTCCAGATACGCGTTGCCGTCGTATTCGATAAGATACCCTATATCGGTGCCTTCGTAATTTTCCGCGGGCTCGGCAATGTCGACGCGGTTGGGGTTAACCTGCTGTTGCTCGGCAACCATATAAAATCCGTTATATTCGCCGTTTATATACAGTTCCGCATAGCAATAATCGGAAACGTAATAACCGTCCTTTGCGAGCGTCATTTCCCCGATTTCGAAAGTAAGCGCGTCGCGAAGGAAAGATACGTCCTTATAGCACGCAAGAAGCACCCAGTTTCTGCATTCCGCACCGTCGTTAAGACCGAGCAGATTGCGTTTTTTGTTGAAGCGGAGTCTGTAAGGCTTTTTATCGTATTCGGCAGTATTGTTTCCGCGGATACGCACTTCGGCGGCTATGCTGTCGAAATCCGTTCCCGAACCGTAGCCGTCCACGCTTACCGTGCAATTGACATAAGGCTGATCCCGACCTTCACCGGGTATGGGATTACCGTCAAGGGTATTTATGTCTATACGCGCGACTTGTTCGTTAAGTCCGAAATCCTCGAGCGTAAAATCATCGTACTTGACAGCGTTTACCGTTACCGTGCAGGTCGCAGTCTTTTCGCCCGCTTTGGCGATTATCGTCGCGCTGCCTTCGGCGATCGCGGTCACTTTTCCGTTGCTTACGGTCGCTACTTTGTCGTCGCTCGTAGTCCATGTGACGGGAGTCCCTTCGGGCGTAACCGTAGCGGTCAAAGTCGTTTCTTCGCCGACATATACTGTCAACGCCGTTTTATCGAGAGAAACGGAAACCGTATTTGTTTTATCGCCGGTATCCGTATCGTCGCAAGCGGTCGCGCCGAAAATAACGGTTACAGCCAATGCAACGGCGCAAGCAAGCGTAATGATTTTACTTAAAGTCCTTCTCATCGCATATCCTTTTTCATCGTTCCTTTTTTATTCCGTAAAACAATGGAACGACTACCGCCCGAAAGCCGAGCCGATTCGCGGATATCGTCGTTTACGCGATACTCGCCACGCCCCGACTGTGTCCGAACGATCTTAGGGTAATTATATCATATACTCGCGCTACCGTCAATATGTTACCTTAAATTTATCGTTATGATTTCAAACTCGGTTTAAATATAGAAAAACCAAGATTTCCGCACAAACCAAACGCCCCGTTTTTATGATTCAAAATACTTACGGGCAATCCGCTTCGGGGTAAAAGAGAAAGAGCCGCGGTTTGTAAAAAGATCCGTGACTCTTTCCCCGATATATTGGTGTATAATGCCTGTTACGCGGGAGCGACGAGCCCCTTTAAACGGACGTTCGGCAAAGCGCGCCGTATGCCAAGCAAAAGCAAACCGCGGCGCGCGATCCGAGTCCGCAAAAATTTTTTCGTCGCTTTTTACCGATCGAACGTTCCGTACGCACCGAGCGCCTTACGCTTAGATGGTGCTTTCCTTTTCTATATAATAAGGGTGCGTGGGATGTCCGGAAAGCAGACGGTTATCGAGCACGTGCGCGTCCTTGTCCATAATCACGCAATTGAGCGTACTGCCCGACTCCACTACCGAATCCTGCATGATTATGGAATTGACCACTTTCGCGCCCTTGGCGATATGGCAACCGCGGAAAATTATGGAATTTTCCACTTCGCCTTCTATAAGACAGCCGTCGGCGATAAGCGAATTTTTGACGCACGCCGTATCCGTAAACTTCGCGGGTACGGAATCGCGTACCTTGGTATATATCTGCGCTCCGTTCTTATTGAAAAGCTCGCGCACAACGGCGGGATCGAGCAGTTCCATCGAGCAGTTATAGTAATCCGTAAGGCTGTTGACCGCTTTACAATAACCGTCCTGCTCGAAACCGTAAATCTTATACTCCTTGCAATTCGAGAGGATATCGCGAGAGAACGATTTTATTCCCCACTGCGCGGCATGGTCGAGAATGTAAAGCAGCAGACGGCGGGTTATGATCATAAAGTCGGTATAAACTTTGTGCTCGTCCTGGTTGCCGTCGCAACGCACCGTTTCGACGACCTTTCCGTCGTCGTCCGTTTTTATGATGAATCTTTCCCAATCGGAAGGGCTTATCTTCTTTTTGCGATAGAACATCGTAATGTCCGCGCCCTTGCGCGCATGCTGAGCGAGCGCCGCCGAAAAGTCCAGGTTGCATATAACGTCGCAGTCCGCCATTACCACATAATCGGCGTCGTTATGACGAATGTAGCTTTCCACGCTCTTTATGGCTTCGAAACGGTTGTCGAACACTCCGCCGCCCGCTTCGTCGCTGAACGGAGGAAGAATGGTAAGACCGCCGTTTTTCCTGGAAAGATCCCAGTTTTTACCGCTCTGAACGTGATCCATGAGCGACTGATAATTATACTTGGTAATTATCCCGACGTTGGTAATACCGCTGTTCACCATGCCCGAAAGCACGAAATCTATCAGACGATATCTGCCCCCGAAAGGCACGGACGCAAGCGTGCGGACCTTGGTCAGTTCGGGAATGTCTCTTTCATGAATATTCGAAAATATGATGCCTAACGTTTTCATATCACTCCGCCTCCGTTACGCTTCCGCTCTCGATAGCGGTGCCGTCGGGCAGCACGGTATCTCTGCCGACAAGGGTTATACGGTCGGGGCTGCTCTTTTTATCGCCGAGCACGCAATCCTTTCCTATCACGACGTTTTCGTCGATTATCGCATAAGAAACCTTTGTCCCCGCGCCTATCACCGAACCGCTGAACACGATGGAATTTTCCACCACAGCGCCTTCTTCTATCGTCACGCCTTCGCCGATGACCGAATTTATTACTTTTCCGGCAATGATGTCGCCTTCGGTGACTATACTGTTATTCGCGCTGCCTGCGCCCAGGAAAAGCGCGGGCGGATACGCGTTGTTTCCCGAATAAATCTTCCAGGCGTCGCCGTCGAGCGCGAATACGGGATTCACGCCGAGCAGATCCATATTCGCTTCCCAAAGACTTTTAAGCGTTCCGACGTCCTTCCAGTATCCTTCGAACTGATACGCGAATACGCGCATATTGAGCGAAAGCATCTTCGGAATGATGTTCTTACCGAAGTCCTTTTCGCTGGTTTCGTCCGCGTCGTCTTCGGTAAGCATTTTTACGAGCACGTCTTTCTTGAACATGTACACGCCCATCGACGCGTGATTGCTCTTCGGCTCTTTCGGTTTCTCCGCAAAGTCGAATATCTTGTAACTCTTGTCGTAACTCATTATGCCGAAACGCGACGCTTCGTCCATCGGAACGTCGATGACCGCTATCGTTATATCGGCGTCGGTGTTTATATGCTGAGCGAGCATTTTCGAGTAATCCATCTTATAAATGTGATCGCCCGAAAGGATGAGTACGTGTTCGCTGTCATACTTGTTCAGAAACTGTATGTTCTGATATATAGCGTTAGCCGTACCCTCGTACCAGCGCGCGCCGCGCTTAGCCTGATAAGGCGCAAGAACGTGCGCGCCGCCGTTTTTGCGGTCGAGATCCCAGCTTCCGCCCGTGCCTATGTACTCGTTAAGTATAAGCGGTTGATACTGAGTGAGCACGCCTACCGTATCGATCCCCGAATTGGTACAATTGGAAAGCGGAAAGTCGATTATGCGGTACTTACCGCCAAACGACACTGCCGGCTTTGCCACCGTCGTAGTCAGCGCTTTCAACCGCGAACCCTGTCCGCCGGCGAGAAGCATTGCCACACATCTTTTCTTTTTCATATATTTTCACCCCTTAAAATTAGGAATTTTAACAGTTTTGCCGCGCCTTCCGCACACTTTTCGCCGCGCCATTCCCGTGCGCGCACTCTTGCGCTTCGCCGCGCTTTCCGTTTTCTGCCGCTACGGTATTGTACGAACGTTGGTTTTACCGCGCTTTCCGAAAACAGTTTCCTGTTTGCGGAAAGCGGGATAAAACGCTTATGCGTTTTATCCGACGGTTTCCGACGCGGCAAACCGCGTCGGAAACGCACATCGTCGTGTTACGCCGCTTCGCCTCTCGCTTCGCGCTGAGCCGCGACTTCGGCTTTGACTTTTTCGTTTTCTTCGATAGCGGCGAGCTTTGCGTAATAAGCTTTGCTTGCTTTTACGTGCGCTTCCGCCATACCCTTTTCGAGCGCTTCGAGCTTCTCGCCCTCTTCGCCCTTGGCTTTCATCTTTTCCAGACGCGCTTCGCGGGTCGCGTAAGCGACAGCCATTGCGCTCGCCTGCGAAATCGCCTTGTTCATGTCTTTTTCCGCAGTGTCAAGTTTTGCCTTTTCGTCGGCGATGTCGTATTCGAGCTTAGCCGCTGCGACCTGCTCGTCGGTGCCGCCGTTGTTGTAAAGCTTTTCGTACTTCTTTTTCTTGCCTGCCGCGACTTTTTTCAGGTCGGGGAAAATGATAAGGAAGATGAAGAAGAATATGATCATCGAAACGCCGCCCGTAATGAACGTTTTAAGCAGGTTCCAGACTGCGCTGGGCCACTGCCAGAGATCGCGAACGAAAGGTACGATGATACCCCATATAGCGTTGACGAATATGGAGATGAGCACCCAGCCGATGAAGTACCAGATAGCCTGTACAACGGGATTGCCCTTGGATTTGAACGTGATGTTTCTCTGAAGCGGGAAGTTGATGATCTGCGCCGTGAACACCGCTATTTCGAAAGCAAGGAAGTTGCTCAGACCCGCGGTAGCCGCGTATTCGCCGTTCACCATCTTGGCGGGTTCGTTGAATATCGCGAAGAAAAGCGGGTTTCCTTCGGGATCGGTAAGGTCGCCGAGCTGTACCTTAGGCCAGATGAACGATACTTCTGCCAGACCGCCGAACACATAAGGAAGGAAGGTCATTACAAGGTACTGCCAGATCGTGACGCCCATACTGAACGCAAAGAAGAACACGATCTTGTATACCCACCCGGACAGTTTGGGGTGCTTGTCCGAGAATCCGTACCAAACGCCCAGCCAGGCGCGGTAGATCTTCTGCCAGAACGCGACGAACGCGTTTTTCGAGAGAGGCTTTATCTGCGCCTTCATCTCTTCGACGGAAATGAGCTGAGTCTCTTCCGCCTGCTCCGCAACGGGAGCGGTCGTTTCGTTTGCCATAATAAAATAACTCCTTTACCGGTTTATTACTGTTTTGTCTCCGCGCGCCGTACGCCCGTACGGTTTTTGCGGACAGACGCTTACTCTGCGTCCTTGTTTATGTCTTCTTCCGCTTTGAACGCGGTCTTTGCGTTTTTACGCGCGCGCTTTTCGGCTTTTGCCTGTTCCTTGGTCTTACCGCGTTTGAGCTGACCGAGACCCTTGAAGAACTTACCGTTGCACATCATGATAAGTCCGTCCATTCTCGCCCTGTTCATGCCCGCAAACTTAGCCATGCCGCGGATAGGCTGATGCACCACGCCCATTTCGAGAGTGTTGGAAAGAGTACGGTTACCCACCTTCCACATAAAGCTGCGCATAAATCTTATCGCGCCGGAGAACAGTCTGCCGAACCAACGCTTGCTGTAACGCAGGTCTGCGACGGTGCAGTTGTAATGAATGACCATTCTCTTTTTCTTATAGAACTTGAAACGGGGGCTGGGAACGGGATATTTATATTTATCCAGTCCGCAGGAAAGCAGCGCTTTGAATTCTTCGAGACCGACGTTCGCAACGTTGCCGGAATAGTAGCTGTCGAGCTTGACGCCTTCGTAAGGGTTGACGTCCGTCGTGCCCTTGACTTCGAAAGCAGCGGTAAGGCGGATGTCTTCCACGCTCGCGCCTATCATGATCGAATACTCGCCGCCTTCGATTTCCCACTTATCCGTGGAAACGTTGAAATAACGGAAGGTGCGCTCGTCGAAAGGAATTTCCACTTTAACGCTTTCGCCCGCTTTGACGAACACTTTCTTGAAGCCTTTGAGCTCTTTCTTCGCGCGTATAAGCTTGCTCGAAGGAAGCCCTATGTAAAGCTGAACTATTTCCGCGCCGTCGCGTTCGCCCGTATTCTTAACGGTAAGCGTAACGCCTTTTTCTGTGACTTTAAGGTCGGAATATTCGAAAGTGGTATATGACAATCCGTAACCGAACGGATAACGCACTTTTACGCCCGCGGTATCGTAATAACGGTAACCGATGAACGGACCTTCGCGGTATTCCACGCTGACCTGCTTGCCGGGGAAATGACTTGCCGACGAGCAGTCTTCGTATTTATAAGGATAACTTTCGGCGAGCTTGCCCGAAGGATTGACGTTGCCCACAACGACGTCGAGTACGGCGTTCGCTATCGCCTGTCCGCCGAGATACGCGTGGACGATGGCGTCTACCTTGTCCGCGAAAGGCAGCTCTACCGCGCTTCCGCAGCTGAGAATCACGACCGTCTTGACGCCTTCGGCGCAAAGCGCGTCGATAAGGTCAAGTTGAGGCTTGGGTATTTTTATATCCTTTCTGTCAAGCCCTTCCGCTTCGGTGACTTCGTCGAGTCCCGCATAAACAAGCGCAACGTCCGCTTGCTTGGCAAGCGCGACCGCTTTCTTAATAAGCGACTTTTTCTTCGCCCCGTAACGGTCGAAACCGGGCTCGTAACCGACTACTTCCAGTCCGTAGGCGTTCTCGCCGGGTGCGCCGACCTTGTCTTTGGGCGAAGGCAAAGGATTTTTCGGGTCTTTCTCTATCGCAAAGCCCAGGCATGCGAGCGGCGAATCGAGTTTAGTCGGATTTACCACGCTCGAACCTGCGCCCTGATAACGCGGCACTTTTGCAAAATCGCCGATGACCGCGACTTTCGTTCCCTTGCCGAGCGGGAGTATATTGTTTTCGTTACGGAGCAGGACGATACATTCTTCCGCGCACTTTTTAGCCGTTTCGTGATGCGCGTCCACGTTTTTGACTTTAAGCGGCGCGTCCTTGTCCCTGCCTTCGAACGCCTTCTCGGTAGTGAATACGAGATCGAGCAAGCGGTCGAGGCACTCGTCGAGATATTTTTCGTCAAGCTTGCCGTTTTTGAGCGCTTCCGCGATACGGGCATACTGGTTGCCGGGGCGATCGGGAGTAAGCTCGGGCGGAATCTCATAGCCTTCGGTAAGCGCTTTGTAAAGATCGTCGTTCGAGTAAAGACAGCTGGGCATCTCCAACTCGTTGCCCGCTATGAGTCCCTGAACGCGGTCGTTGCAGCCCGCCCAGTCGGTAACTACGAGATTTTTATAACCCCATTCGTCGCGAAGGATGTCCCGCATAAGGTGGATGTTTTCGTTCGTGTGCGTGCCGTTTACCATATTGTAAGACGACATGACCGCGCGCGTGCCCCCTTCTTTGACGGCTATTTCGAAAGCGGTGAGATAAATCTCGCGCATGGTGCGTTCGTCCACGATAGTGTCCACGACCATACGCCGCTCTTCCTGATTGTTGAGCGCGAAATGCTTTACGCAAGCGGATATACCTTGCGACTGTATGCCGCGCACGTAAGCCGCCGCCATCTTGCCGGCAAGCAAGGGATCTTCCGCGAAATACTCGAAGTTACGTCCGCAACGCGGGTTGCGCTTCATGTTGGTGCCGGGGCCGAGCAGTACGTTTACCTTTTCGTCGACCGCTTCTTCACCGAGCATCTTGCCCATCTCTTCTCCGAGCTCGTCGTTCCAGCTGTTTGCCATGGTCGCGGCAGTCGGGAAACACGTTGCGGGTATGGAAGCGTTCAGACCCAGATGGTCTGCCGCCGCAGCCTGTTTACGTATACCGTGCGGACCGTCGGAGAGAAAGACAGAGGGCACCTTCACGTCATCCCGATCGATACCGACAGACTGCCAGAAATCTTTACCGGAGGTGAGCGCTACTTTTTCTTCAAGCGTAAGCTTAGAAATAATTTCCTGATACTTCATAATACACTCTTCCCTTCTTTACTGTTATTTTTATTCTTCAGCCGCACCGATTATAGTGCGTTAATTGACATATCCGAACGAATTTTAACTTCGCGGGTACGCGCTCCGTCCGGCGGTTTCGCAAGCGCCGCATTTCGTCATATCCGCTGAGCGGCGCCGCGTTATCCGAAAACGGATATCGGTTAAACGGCGTTGCGCCATGCGGTAAAAATACCCGTAAACGCGAAAAACCGCGCGCCCATAACAGACCGCGGCAATCCACCACTATATCTTCCCATCATTAAACACCGTCATATCGCTTCTATTATAACACAGATTAGTTTTTTGTCAATACAAAATTTTCAAAAAATCAACACATTTTTTTCGTAAATTTTCGATTTTAACGTTTTAGCGCGCAAAAGCGTTCCAAACGCAAAAATTTTTCCTTCTTCGTCGCTTTTTTCATCGGTAATTTTTCTTAAAAACCGCTACGATAAAAACGCGCTCCGAAAGCCGTATTCTCTTTCGGGGCGCGCAACTCCTGAGCCTGCACTTGGTTTACTTTCTCCGTTTCTTTCTTTTGGCTGCGCCTTTGACCGCAAGCACGATAAATACGAGCAGTACGATAACGACGGCGGCTATTATGACCCATTGTATGGCGCTGTACTCAGCGGGATTTTTCCAGGTTTCGGGATCGAACAGCTCGTTATCCGCACAACCGTCGCCCGAAGGCTTATCGGGCAGTTTATCCGCCGCTTCGCTGGGTTTGAGTCCGTTGTCCGTGGCGGTTTGCGACGGCGTGCCGTCCTTATAACCCGAAGTGAGTTTGGCGGTAATTTCCGCGTCTTTTTCGGTACTTACGCTTATCTTGCCTTCCGAAGAAACCCCGAAACGTATGTCGCCGTTAAGATCGGTACGGAGAAGACGTTCCGCGCTGAAACCCATTCCGCTTTCAAGTTCGGAATTTTCATCTTTTTTCGTTCCGAACAGACGTTCAAGCGTTTCGATGTGCGGATGACCGTAAGTGTTATTTGTACCGCAGCTGAATATCGTAAAGCAATTAACGCGCTTGGCTTCGTTCGCGCACATTATTTCGAGGAATTCTCTGCTGGTAGAAGTTTCCGAACCGTGATGTCCCGCCTTAACTATGTCCGCGTTGAACTCGCCTTTTATCATACGATCGTAATGTCCGCCGTAGTCGCCGAGCTTTGCGGTTTTTATATATTCGACGAAATCCTTTTCGTTCTCTTTTTCCGCGTCGCCCGTCATCACGATGTCGCGCCCCGCATACGACAGCACCATTATCGGGGAAAAATTATTCGCGTCCGAATAGTCCGTTACCACGGGAGAGAGAAAATCGAAAGTATAACTCCCTGCCGCGTCCGAAATGCGGTTTATTTCGTCGTCGAAAGGATTGAAAACATACACTTCGCGCGTTTCGGCATACGCCGCTTTAATGGCGTTTGCGTAAGTTAAGGTCGCCTTTTCTTTAACCGTGTCGCCGTAAAATCCGTATTTGCCCTCGCCTTTCAGCGCGGGATCGGTGTAAGGGTTCGCGGAAGTACCCGTCGCTTCCTGATGCGGGCGGTATACGACTTCGATTTCGTACTCTTCGAAAATCTTTACCGCGCCGCCGATATGGTCGGAGTCCGAGTGCGTCATTATAAAATAATCGATAGTCGTTACTCCCTCGCCGTCGAGAAACTCTATAATGCTGCCGTAACTGTCCGAATCATTTTCACCCGCGTCGATCAGCATGTTTTTATCGTCGGGAAACTCTATGTAACAGCTGTCCGCCTGCCCGCAGTCTATGAAACTCACACGAAGTCCTATATCGTCCGCATACGCGACGTACGTTTCGCTCGGGGTTCCCATGGCAAAAACAAAAGCAAGCGCGCCGAATGCGTATACCGCGCAAAACAATGCTATCGTAAAAGTTCTTACCGCTTTCTTCATTTTTTCTCTCCTTTCCCCTTGACCGCGCCGCCCGTACATTTGAGAAACGCTCCCGTCGGAAGGACTTTCCGCGCAAAATTGAAAAATTTATACTTTCCGCCGATAATATATATCGGTTTTTTCCCGCGCAGACACAAAGCGTATATTTTTTTCGCCGCCTTGTCTACGGGCATACGTTTGCTTTCTTTTTCCGCAACGTGCCGAAGCGCGGCGGCAGGTCTGTCGCCGTAACGCTCGTTAGTGGTTACGTCCGCGAGACGGTTTGACGTAAATCCCGTCTTTATCTCGCCGGGGCATATACACACCACCTCTATCCCCGTGTGCGACAGCTCCATTCTGAGCGCTTCGCCGAGCATAAGCTCCGCCGCTTTCGCACTGCTGTATACCGAGCGAAAGGGCACGGGAATGAGCGAAGCTATACTGCATATAAAGATTATGCGGGCGCCCGCCGACATGTGTTTCAGACACGCCCGCGTCAGATAAAGCGCGCCGTAATACGACACGTCGAACGCCCGCCTGACGTTTTCTATCGGCAAAAGCTCGGTCGCACCCGATATTCCCACTCCCGCATTGTTGATAAGTATGTCTATACGTCCGTATTTCTCGGCAATCTTTTCCACGACGGCGTTTACCTGCGCTTCGTCCGTCACGTCGCACTTGTAGTTATCCCCTTCGCCGTCGCACGACCGCGCCAGATTGCATACGACATATCCGTCCGC
>CALWBH010000026.1 GCA_944376015.1 uncultured Clostridia bacterium | reverse complement strand
CTGTATTATGAAAAGTCAAATGATGATTGCGTACTTCGATATATGCAATGTCGTTTATACGAACGCGTTTCGTGCCGTCCGAAGCGTTGAGCGTTATCGTCGTATCGTCGGAATTCTTTTTTAACATATTAAGTATCCGATCGAATTTAATAGCAAAACTGCCTTCGTTTATCGGCTTCACGATGAAATCGAACGCGTTGACCGTATAACCTTCCACGGCACATTGGATCATGTTGGTCACGAACACGATGACCGCTTTTCCGTCGCGCTCCCGCACGAAACGCGCTGCCTCCATACCCGTCATGTCCGGCATTTCGATGTCGAGGAATATGACGTCGTAATCGGCGCGAAACTGCTCGCAAAACGTGACCGCGCTGAGAAATACCTTTATCTTACACGGCTGTCCGACATTCCCGAAGCTGCGCGTAAGCAGTTTTTCGAGCTTGTCGGCTTCTTTCTTCTCATCCTCCACAATCGCAACGCTGAATATCATTTTCCCTCCGTCTGCGTTACAGCTCGCGTATGCGCTGCGCAATGAGCGCTTTTTCGGGGCCTTTTATCTTTTCGGAGTATTCGAGTATATGCGTTGCCTGCTTTTTCGGAAAAGACGGTTTTGCGGGATTTTTCTTCACGAGTTCTATTATCATCCTGTCGACCACCGCCGCAAGAAATTTACCGTACTCTGCTCCGCCGTTGTTTTTCATCGCGTTTTTGAGCACGTCTTCGCTCTCGTCGAACTTGCCGCCGAGCACAAACTGCACTTCATACCCTATCGTTTCCGCGCGTCTGAGCGCCGTGGCGGATCGGCGGTATATGCCGCTCCTTATTATCGCGCTTTCGGCGAGACTGCGCGCAAACTTTGTCGCGGACATCTCTTCCATAAGCTTTTCCGTCCTGTCGACAAGCAACTCCGCATACTCCGACCTTCCGAGCGCCGAATCCGACTCGGTAAGAAAGAATTCCCACAGCGTGACCGCCGAAGCGTAATCGAACGCCGCAAGCTCTTTCATAACGGCGATATATTCCTTACCCTGTGCGGGCAATTCAAGACGCATTATGCGTTTAAGCATTCCGAGATATTTTTGTTCCTTAGCGTTCATCCGTCATTCTCCCGCGTCGGCTCAGTTTTTTTTGAAACTGCCGAGCCCTGCAAGGAAGTCCGCGGTTTCTTCGGGCGTTTTAAACACGGCTATGTTTCCGAGTATACGTTCGCACACCGAGCCGAATTCTTCCTTGATGTATATGCCTGCGTCGACCTTGCTCATCTCTCTGCCGTTATCGCGCACTATTTCGTCGTAAATAAGGGCAAAATCCTTCATATCGTCGGGCAGAGGCTGTTTGTTGACAAGACAGTCGGACAGCGTTTTCATCTGTTCTTCTATTCTGCCGGGAAGTATAAAGTATCCTTGCGCTTCGAGCAATCCGTTCGCTTCTTTTTTGAGCGCCGAAAATTCGGGATGAGTATGGAAAACTCCGTCGGGATACTTTTTGCTCTTTACGTTACTGCGAAGAGTGACGTCAAGGCAGTATCTGCCGTTGCTGATCTTGCGCATGGTAAGACTTACCGCATTGTGTTTTCCGTCTTTGTCTTCGGCAATAATGCCGCGCGTTTCGTCGCTGTAATTTTCCCATCCTTCGCGGATAGCCTTTTCTATCTCGCTCAAAACCTGGCGCGACTGCGACGTTACCCTTATGACCGAAGCGTACCAATCGAGCACTTCTATGTCGGCAAGCGGATATTTGGGATAAGTGAGCTTTATCTTGCCTTCGGCGCGGTGTATGGGAAGCATTTCTTCGCCGCCCTGGAAATGCTCGTGCGAGAGAACGCTTCCGCCCGCTCCGGGAAGCGCTGCGTTGCAACCGATAAAGAAATGCGGGAATTTATCCACGAAATCCATAAGGCGCACCACCGTCTTGTCGTCCACGCACATCGGCTTATGCTCGGAGCTCACGGCTATGCCGTGTTTACCGATATATCCGTAAGGCGAATACTGCCAGAACCAGCTTTCCCCGCCGAGCTCGATATCCGCTTTACGAAGCGCGCACTTGCCCGTACCGACGAAGCCCTCGTTCTCAGGGCAGATCGTACACTCGGGATATCCGCCCGAAGGCGTGTTTCCTGCCGCCGCGCTCGAAGCGTCCTTGTATTCCGGGCGAGCTTTGTTTATCGTTATTTCCAGCCCGAGTCTGGTATAACCGGACTTGAAACGTATATTGCGTTCGAGCGCCGTTTTCTTGACGTAATAATTCTTAACGCAGTAATCGTAGAGGAAGTCGGTGGCTTTCTTTCCGCCGAGCGAATCGAATATGTCGTTTATCTCGCTCGGACGGAGAGAGAGCGCGCTCATCACTCTGTCGGCGACTGCGGGCGCGTTCATGGGGTCAATTATGCCGAGCCCGCCCGCGACGTCAGTAAGCGCGCCGATAAGCAGGTCGGGACGATCGAGCGCGTCCACCTTTTCGTTGTCTATCTCCTGCGGAGCATAGCTGTCTATACCGAGAATGTTGCAGACGGCACGGCGCGCGTAATCGGTGTCGTACTCGTCGAGAAGCAGATTGTTCTGCGCGTAAGCGATAAGCTCGTCTATTGCAAGGTATACTCCGATAAGCTCGTCTTTGCCCTCGCCCGTCGCCTTAACGCACACGCCGTCGTCCGTCGTTTCCTCGACGAACGCGGGATTGGAGGATTTTCCGAATCCGCTTGCCTTTACGTAATCCGCAAGAAACTCGCGCGCTTTACGGCTGTCCGCGCCGCCCGCGCCGAAATACATATCGTTAAGCTGCGAAGGTTTGAGCGAAACGGTCTCCATTACTGCCGCTCCGACACTCTCGGCTTTTTCCTTTTCGATAAGCCCCGATTTCACGCAGGCGTCCGTAAACGCGCGGAGCAGTCTGTCGGGAGTTTCCTCCGCTTCCGCTTTTTCCACGTCGGGATTGCCCGCGCGGTAAGTTTCCAGCCCGACTACGGCAAGTATCCCGTTACGGGCTATATCGACGTCGAGTTCGTCGAGCATGAGTTTGTCTTTTGCATAAACGATTATCTCGTCAATAGAGGTGAATATATCCATATTGGCTCCTTTCGCGCCGAACGTGTGACGGCACGGTGTAATTTTTCGAATAAAAACGGACAGGCGGCGCAAACTATCGCTATGAAGAAACGTAAAGGAAAAAGCTTGCCGCTCAAAAACGACCCTACGCGTAAAGTCAATTTTACGGGCGATACGGACGACGACCGCAAATTCGACTAGATACGCTTCGTTTTGCCTTTTTGAAGGCGACCGCAAGGAAAAAACGGTATAAAAAGCCGCCGCCCGTAATGCACCCTTTATGCGCGGGCGCAGGCGGTTTAAAGTTTCGATATGTTTTTTCCGAACGACCGTGCCTTCAAAACACCGTATTCTTAATATATAATAACACCGTACCGAGCGTTTGTCAAGGTACGGCGTTATATTTATGGCTATTTTACGGTCAAATAAACCGAAAACGCGCAAATTTTCGTCCCCGCACGGCGGCGCCGCGCTCAACGCCCTTTGCGGCGGACGAAGCGTTGCGCACAAGCGGCGCTCCGACCTTATCGACGAAGTTTTTTGCGCGGACGTCGCTACGCGCGACGCGTTCGAACGATTGGCGATAACGCTACGACGGGATTTCGACGTAATAGCCGATATTGCTGTCCGCGCGGTAATACACGCGCACTTTGTCGCCGACGTTCAAGCGGACGTCCGTCCAATCGGAAAGAAACACGCGCTTAAAACGGTACGCTTTATCGTAGTACTCCGCTCTGACGCGGTATTGCGGCTTTTTGTCTTTGCCGACGGTTTTGCGTTTTATCTCGGTCACCGTCGCCTGCGCGCTTTCGCCTTCGGCAACGACCGAGCGTATCTGTTCGTCGCGCGGCGGGGTTTTGGCGCGCTGAACGAGAGAAAGCACGAGTATCAGACTGCCGTAAAGCAGAAAGAGCACGCCGAGAAAAAGCAATATACCGAACAGCACTCTGACGCCTTGAACGGACGAAGGCAGTTCAATAAAGAGATAGGTCAGAAGCCCGAACGGGACGAGCACCGCTCCGAGCGGCAAAACTATAAGCGCGCGCCTGAGCGCCGAGCGCCAGGAAACGTCGGAAGGTCTCAACGGATTTCCGTTCCTGTCGCAGACGATATTTGTTTTATGCCTGTTTGTCATAACGATCTCCTTTAAAAATCGGACGGGTCTGCCCGCAATGCTCGCGCAATCGGGCCGACCCGCCATAAGGGAATAAAAGGGGCTAATTTCTTTCGTTGTCGAGAGCCGCGACGCCGCGCTCGCCCGTACGGACGCGCATTACGTCTTCCACGCTCGACACGAATATTTTGCCGTCGCCGACGTTGCCGGTATTGAGCGCCTTTTGCGCCGCCGCAACGACGAGTCCGGGATCGACCACAGACACGACGATGTCCACCTGCACTTTCGGCATGAGGTTGACGGCACTGCGTACGCCGCGGTATTGCGCGGTATGCCCTTTCTGTACGCCGCAACCCATAACGGGGATCACCGTCATTCCCTGCACGCCTATCTCCGCCATGGTGTCGCGGAGAGTCGCGAGCTTATCCTGATTACATATTACGGTGATCTTGGTGTATTTTTCGCCTTCCGCGCCGCCTACAGCCACCGGCATTACGCCCGATAAGTCGATATGCTCGCCGCGTTCGCCGTAAGTGGGAGCGGACGGAAGGAAGTCTGCATAGGCGGACGCGAGACCGTGTTCGGAAATATCCAGACCGCTTATCTCGTGCGCTTCGGAGCAACGAAGTCCGTTGCCTTCTTTAAGCGCGCCCACCCATACGGGGAAATATTTTATGAGATAGAATACTCCGGTGATGAGCGCTCCCGTCCATGCGAGTATCGCCACCATACCGAGCATCTGTACGCCGAACAGAGACCAGTCGCCGTAGAAAAGTCCGCTGTGTTCGCCGCCGCTGAGCGCTTTGTCGACGAACAGACCCGTGGCTATCGTTCCCCATACGCCGTTTGCGAAATGTACCGCTACCGCTCCGACGGGGTCGTCCACGTGCAGAACGTTGTCAACGAAGGCGCACGCGCCTACTACAAGCAGACCGCTTACCACGCCTATGACCGTCGCCGCCCAGAACTCTATATAAGGGCAGGACGCGGTCACGGCAACAAGCCCCGCGAGCGACGCGTTCAGACACATCGAAACGTCCGGCTTTTTGCCTATCACCCAGGTGAAAAGCATACACACGACCGTAGCTACCGCAGGCGCTATCGTCGTATTGACGCAGATGAGCGCAAGCTGTTCCGTACTCGTTGCCGCCGCGCCGTTGAAACCGTACCAGCAGAACCAAAGTATGAACACGCCGAGCGCTCCGACAGTCAGGCTGTGACCGAGTATCGCGTTTACTTTGGTCACTTTACCGTTTTCGTCGCGCGTGTATTTACCGATACGCGGACCGAGTATAGCCGCGCCGATGAGCGCGCACAGTCCGCCGACCATATGTATCGCCGTGCTACCCGCGAAGTCAAGGAAGCCGAGATTCAAAAGCCAACCGTCGCTTCCCCACACCCAACCGGCTTCCACGGGGTACACTATGAGACTGATAACCGCGCTGTAAACGCAGTAAGCGGAGAAACGCGTTCTTTCAGCCATAGCGCCCGACACGATAGTCGCCGCCGTAGCGCAGAATACAAGGTTGAAGAAGAAAGTCGAAAAACTTTCCGCCTCCATCGTGAATATCGTCGAAGGCACGCCTATAAAATGCCCTACCTGCGATTCGATACCCATCAAAGAATACCCGATAAACATGAACATTACCGTACCGATACAGAAATCCATCATATTTTTCATGATGATATTGCCTGCATTTTTTGCTCTGGTAAATCCCGTTTCCACCATTGCGAAACCGCATTGCATAAAGAATACGAGCATCGCGCCGACGATATACCAGACCCCGGTAGAAGTGAAAATGTCGTTCAGCATCGCTTCTTTCATTTTTCTATCCTCCGAAACAAAGTATTAACGAAATTTCGATCCCCTTGTATTCCCTGGAACCGTCGTCATTAGCGACGGCAGGACCGTACCGCAATACGATCGGAAGAATTTTACGGTAATATTGAATTGTAAGCTTTAAGGCTTTTGTCAGTCTACGTAAAACAGCATATCGCCGTACGACGGCAAAGGCCAATATTCCGAGCTCACGAGCAGTTCGAGCGCGTCTACCGATTCGCGCAGCTCTTCCATTTTCGCAAGCACCGCGTCGTGAAGGTATTTCGTCTGTTTCTCCACGTCCGTCATTACCGCCGCCTGTTTGCGCAGTTCTTCGAGCGCGCCCATTTGCGAATACGCTTTATCCACGAGCTTACCCGTCTTGTAAAGCACGCTGCCTTCGTAATCGTACGTCATATTGAGATCTTTCTTGTTCTTGACCGATTCCGAAAGCACGTTCATAAACTGCACGCACGCGGGCAATATCATTTTTGCGGTCATTTTATACATCGTATACGCTTCGATGTTGATGACCTTCGCATACTGTTCGAGCAAGATGTCTTTTCTCGCCTCGCACTCGCGGGCGTTGAACACTCCGAAATGCGCGAGCAGTTCCACGTTTTCCTTACGGGTATAGTAAGGCAGTGCGTCGGGCGTGGATTTTATTTCGGGCAATCCGCGTTTTTTGCTCTCTACGTTTATCCATTCGTCCGAATAGTTGTTTCCGTTGAACACTATCGCCTTGTGGGCGGAATAAGTATCCTTTATGAGCTTGCGCGCTTCTTTTTCGAAATTGGCGGGGGTTGCCTTGGAAAGAGTTTCTATCATGCTTTCCATCGCGTCCGCGACAGCCACGTTTATCATGGTGTTCGGGCAACCTATGTTGAGCGCGCTTCCGAGCGCGCGGAATTCGAATTTATTGCCCGTGA
>CALWBH010000025.1 GCA_944376015.1 uncultured Clostridia bacterium | reverse complement strand
TACGGGAAATGCGGCTGCTCGCATTCAGGAAATAATAATATTAAAAAATAAATAAAGTAGAACAATAAAAGCCGTTTAATTTAGATTTAAAAGAAGCAGTTATTGAATAAAGAAACTATTAATTCTATCAGGTAGCAATGCAGCTATATTTTTGAGATAGAATTCGCATTCTTTCACCGAGCGAAAGCGAGGGCAGTCGCCGACTAGGTGACCCTGCGGCGTGCTGAAAAATGCGGATTATAGCCAAAAAGATAGCTGATTTTGCGTCCGGCAGTGGCGTTAAGTCAGCAAAAAATGCTTGAAGCTCGTAACTTCAAGCATTTTTTCTGACTTAACGCGAGCAACCCTCGTTTTAAGTTTTGTCAGACAAAAAGAAAAAAAATCGCGAAAAAAATGACTCGCGACTATTGAAAATACAAAACGAATATGCTATTATATAATAAATTATGCGTTAAATCCGCTTTTAAAAGGAGTAACAAATGAACATATGGCATGACATTGCGCCCGAACGCATCACCCCGAAAGATTTTATCGCTTACATAGAAATAACCAAGGGTCAGAAGCAAAAATACGAACTGGATAAAAGCACGGGAATGCTTATCCTCGACAGGGTGCTTTATACTTCCACGCATTATCCCGCAAACTACGGGTTTATTCCGAGAACGCTCAGCGAAGACGGAGATCCGCTCGACGTACTCGTTATGTGCACCGAACCCATTCTCAACTGTTCGCTCGTCCGCTGTCATCCGATAGGCATAATCGCGATGGAAGACAACGGGGATCTCGACGAAAAGATAATAGCGCTCCCTTTCGGGGATCCCACGTATGCGAAGTATAAATCCATTCACGAAATGCCCGAACACATTACCAACGAAATGATGCACTTTTTCACCGTCTATAAGGAGCTCGAAGGTAAAAAGACTTTCATTTCCCGCAGCGGGGGACATAAAGAAGCCCAGGCCGTTATCGAAAAGTGCATAAAGGCGTATAACGAACATTTTGCGCAGCGCTGAATTTTGACAATCGTATCGCTAACGCGAACAAATGTAAAAAAGAAAATGCCGACAGGCATTTTCTTTTTTACCGTGTTGCGCGATTCGGAAAAAATCGAAAGATGTTTTTTGCAATAGGGTAGCGTTAGCGGTCCGCAAACAAAAGGGTTGGCGATACGCTTTATTATAAAGTATTGTAAGTTTTTAGGGAAAGGTTCGGGAAACCCCTTTTTGTCCAAAAAGGGGTTTCCCGAAATTAATTCAAATCGGTGTGGAATCGGTCAGTCGACGGCTTTCATCGAGTCTGCCATATTGATTTTATTCAGCTTGGGAAGCAGGAACAGATCGACCAGACCGGCAAAGCCGAAGGTGAGTGCGGCTGTAATCAGATAACTCCACCAAGAGATAATGAAAGGGAATGTCATAAAGCTGGACATAACCTGAGAAAGTATGAAGTACAGTATTCCCATTCCGAGCGGTATGCCTATGATCACGCCGAAAACGACGAGCGTTATAATCTCTCTGAACACGTAACCGGCGACTTCCCGCCGTCTGTAGCCGAGCACTTTCAGCGTCGCTATTTCCTTGCGCCGTTCGCAGATGTTAATATTCGTAAGGTTGTAAAGCACGATTACTACGAGCAGTCCGGCGGCGACGACGATGAAGAGCGTTACGAGTCCTATCGTGGACGTTATGTTTTCAAAATACGCTTTTTCGTCTGAGGAGAACGTAACCGAAGACACGTAATCCAGTCCGAAAAGATTTTGCTTGATTTCTTCCTGTCTTTCTTCCGGCACGTCCGCTTTGAAGAGCAGCGTGTTGGGCGAATAAACCGCGGTTTCTCCGAACTGCGCGTAAACGTTTTCTCCGAGAAACAGCCAGCATTCGGAATATACGGTGGTCAGCCCGGTTACTTCGAGAGAGCAGCGTTCGCCGGTAGACAGGCGCACGTCTATTTCGTCGCCGACTTTGATTCCGTAAACTTTCCCGATACCTTCGGAAATTATCACGGAATTTTCGTTATAATCGCATTCTATCGAGATATAATCGGATACGTCGTCCGCGTCTGCGGTTATGATGTTGAGCGTGTCGCTGCTCGATTCGGTATACAGCGTGCCCATAGTGCTCATGACGTATATGCTTTCTCCGCCGCCGATTATGTCTTTTATCTCGTCGTAATCGCCGGATTCCGAATAAGCGTCCGTCGTTCCTATTTCGATATCGTATTTAAATACTCCGCCGTATTGCAGATCGCCTACCGAACTCATCGTATTGAGCAGCCCGAATCCGGCGAGAATAAGCGAGCAGCATCCGGCGACCGACAGCACCGTCATAAGCAGGTTGCGTTTGAATCGGAAGATATTTCGGAACATCGCTTTGAACTTGAACGACAGCCGTTTCCATATCGGCGTGCGTTCGAGCAGTATGCGTTTGCCTGGTTTGGGCGCGCGCGGCTGAAGTATGGACGCGGGCGTTTCCCGAAGCGACGAATAGCAGGCGTAAACGGTGACGAGTATGGTTGCCGCCACCGTTCCGACGAAGGCGATCACGCAGAACAGCCAATCCGCGCTGAATATCAGGGAAGGCAGGATATACATCGAGCCGTATGCGTTCCAGAACAGCGACGGAATCATGAACGCGCCGAACGGAACGCTTATCGCGCAGCCGAGCAATGCCGCCGCCACGCTGTAAAAGATGTATTTGCCTATAATCTGCGAGCTGTTGTAGCCGAGCGAACGCAGTGTGCCGAGCTGCGCGCGGTCTTCGTCCACCATCCGCATAATGGTGGAGAATGCGACGAGCGCGGCGATAATGATGAAGAACACGGGGAATATGCCCGCTATCTGCTGCACCTTGTCTATATTGATGGACATGGAGTAGTACGACTTGTTCGTCTTTCTGCCGAGTACGTACCAGTCGGACGTTTCGCTGCCTTCCGATGTTCCGATTTCTTCTATGCGCTTCTGCGCGTCGGAAGCGAAAGCGTCGTAATCTTCGGTGAACGCGGTGTATTCGTTGCCGCCCGCGTCTATCCACAGCTCGGTATAATACCGCGTGCCGAGCATCGGAATTTCCGCAACCGTCGTATCTGCCGCGCCGTACAAGATGATGTCGAGCATGCCGCTGCCGATCGAGCAGCTTTCGCTTGTTTTGGTAAAGTAAAGCGGGGAAGACGCAAGCCCGACCACTTCGAGATTTCCCTGATCGTTTATCGACGAAGCGAGATCTATGCCGGCGTTTTTATCTTCGGCGTATTCGAGAACGTCGCCGACTTTAATGTCGTACATATCCCCGAACGGCACGATCGCGACCGTTTCGCCGCGCGCGCTCGGCCATTCGCCGTCGACGAGAGTGAGCCTGTTGACTGCCGTCAGCCCTTCGGTTTCGTTTTCGCCCGCGCTTATCACGCGCACCGTTTTGGCGGAATCCTCGCCGCCGGTGTAATAATATGCGTCGACGGATACTACGGGCTGCACGGAACTGCCTTCGATTTCGCTTTCTATTTTTTCCACGTCCTCGTCCGTGGGGACCGCCGCGAGCATTTCGATAGGCGACGAATCGTCGGTTATGTTGGGATAAACGGTAAAGTCCTGATAACCGCTTTCAGCGAAGAAGTCGGTCATAGTCGTTTTCATGGCGGGCGTGGAAAAACTCAGCCCCATAAGAAACGCCACGCTGAGAGCGATAATGCCCGTTATCGCGATAAAGCGTCCGAAGCTGCTTCCGAATTCCTTGAATACGATTTTAGCGTGTTTTCTCATACCGCGTCACCATACGAGTTCTTCTACGGGGGAGGGATTGTCGTTTTTTTCTTCGAACGAAATCTTGCCGTTTTTAATGCCGAAAACGTGGTCCGCCATTTTGGTAAGCTCGGAGTTGTGCGTAATGATTATTACCGTTTTGCCTGTTTCGCGGCATATGCGTTGAAGCAGGCCGAGTATGTTTTTGCCGGTTTCGTAGTCGAGCGCGCCCGTAGGTTCGTCGCAAAGAAGTATCTTGGGGTTTTTTGCTATCGCGCGCGCGATGGCGACTCTCTGCTGTTCTCCGCCCGAAAGCTGCGCGGGGAAGTTTTTCATTCTTTCGCCGAGCCCGACGCTTTCCAGCGTTTCTTTCGCGTCCAGCGGATCCCGGCATATCTCGTTCGCAAGCTCCACGTTTTCGAGAGCGGTGAGATTCTGAACGAGGTTATAGAACTGAAACACGAATCCGACGTCGTAACGGCGGTAGAGCGTAAGCTGGCGGGACGTCATTTTGCTTATGTCCTGTCCGTCGAGTATTACCGAGCCGGACGTCGCGGTGTCCATTCCGCCGAGTATATTGAGCACGGTGGTCTTGCCCGCGCCGCTCGGCCCGACGATAACGCAAAATTCACCCTTTTCTATACTGAGGGTGATTCCGTTCGCGGCATTTATTTTATTGCCGCCCATATCGTATGTTTTGTAAACGTCTTTTAATTCGACAAACGCCATATCATTCTCCTTTTTCAGCGCCGTGTGATGAATTTTTTGAGCACGATCATATTACATTTTAATTATATGTTATAACCTTTAATCTAAGGTTAAGAGCTTTTTTCGTTTCGTGTAACTTTATTCACAATGCGGTTAAAGCACCATATAATTATAAACCTTTTTTTGCAAATTGTGTGTGGTTGTTTTGTGAAAAATTGTGAAAAGTATAAAACAATATTTAAAAAAAATTGACCTATGCGGGGGGGGGTATGTTAAAATATATTTACATTAAACAGCCGTAGTATCGGCGACAAAGGAGGAAGATATGAAAAAGAAAGTTGCCGTATTTTTACTTACGGTTACGCTCGCTGCAGCCGCGGTGTTCGCGCTCACGGCTTGCGGCACGAACGGCAGTCCCGAAGACGTAGCGAAAGCTGCCATTACCGCGACGTATAAATACGATATCGACAAGATGCTCGACTGCATGTATTTCGAAGACGACGCGGATAAAGACGCGGCGAGAGAAGCGCTTGAAGATACGTTTGGAAACATTAAAGTTTCCGGCAGCGTAAGCGACTTTAAGTTCGACGTGGAAAAGGAGTATACCGAAGAGGAAATCGCGGATTTCCAGGCTGAGAGCGGAATAAAAGCGACCGTTACCGCAGTGCAGGATATCAACGTTTCGTTTTCTTACGATCTTAAAGGGACGATGACGCAGGGCGACGAGGAACGTACTCAGGAAATGAAAGGATCGGATGATGCGACCGTTACCGTATTCGAAGTGGACGGCAAATGGTACGTAGAGATGTGACGTTACGGAATCGGATATAAATGAAGCCCGGCTTGCAGACGCAAGCCGGGCTTCATTTATATACGGTGAATTATACCGTTAAGCGCGACAGTTTCAAGAAAAAAGGAGAGGACATTGTACCATTAAGTGCGGCGTAAGCGAAGAAAGAAAAGAAGTTCATGCAAATCTGCGGTAAAACAGGGGAATTGTCTTTTCAAGCGCCGCTGATGCGCATTCGGTTTGTTTTTATGCGGTTTTACCGTGTGCCGACGCTGTTCGCGCCGCTGCCACGCTGTTGTTCGGGGGGGGGAAGTCAGGGTTGAAAAAAATTGACAAAAACGTCGTGCGCGGGTATAATTTAAGGCGTGAAAGGACTTATAATAAAAAACGCATATTGGGACGCGCCGGAACTTACGCACCAGACGGAACGCGTCGGGGCGGAACTTAACGCGCTCGGCGTAGAAACGGACATCGTCCGCAACGGGCGTTTTCCGTCCGTTACCGACGGGCGCGCGATAAACCGCGTCGGCGGTTATGATTTCTGCGTATATCTCGACAAGGATAAATACGCGTCCGAACTGCTCGAAAAGTGCGGACTGCGGCTGTTTAACAGCCATAAGGCAATCCGCGCCTGCGACGATAAAATGCAGACGTATATTGCCCTGACGAACGTCGGAATCGAATTTCCGCTTACTTTGCCGGGGACGCTGTGCTATACGGCGGGAGCCAAGGTGAGCGAAAGCACTCTCGACGAAATCGAAAGTCAGCTCGGTTATCCGGTTATAATAAAAACGTGTTACGGTTCGCGCGGGAGCGGGGTATATAAAGCGGACGACCGCGGCAAATTGCGGCGCATTGCGCAAAAGCTTATCGGCGTGCCGCATTTGTTTCAGAAATACGTGGAATGCGGCGGCAAAGATCTGCGCGTTATCGTCGTAGGCGGTAAGGTCATAGGTTGTATGGAACGTGCGGGCAACGGCGATTTCCGCGCCAACATAGGACGGGGCGGAAGCGGCAGGGTTTACGAAGCCGACGGGAAACTTACCGCGCTTTGCGAAAGGTGCGCCGAAGTGCTCGGACTGGATTATTGCGGCGTCGACGTGCTCGTCGGCGGAAACGGTTATGAGATCTGCGAAGTCAACTCAAACGCGTTTTTCGAAGAGTTCGAGCGGGTAACCGGCATAAACGTCGCGGGCGCGTATGCCGGACACATACTCGGCGTTATGGAGAAGCGGTTATGAGCGTACGGGTGTTTCATACGCTCGAACCGGTGTTTGACGCGGACAGCCGGGTGCTCGTTCTCGGCAGCATACCTTCGCCCAAGTCGCGTGCGGCGGGATTTTATTACGCGCACCCGCAGAACAGGTTCTGGAAAACGCTCGCCGCGGTATTCGGAGCGCCGCCCTTCCGTTCGACGGAAGAAAAACGCGGGTTTTGTCTCGAACGAGGAATCGCGCTTTGGGACGTCATTGCCGAATGCGACATAGCGGGAGCGAGCGACGCGAGCATACGCCGCGCCGTGCCTAACGATATTTCGCTCATTACGAAAACTTGCGATATAAAGAAAATTTTTACGACGGGCAGGCTTGCGCACGATCTGCTGTATAAACTTTGCGGTATCGAGAGCGTATGCCTTCCGAGTCCGAGCGCCGCAAACTGCGCGGTAAGCGAAGCGCAACTGACGGAAAAATATTCCGCGATAGCCGAAGCGTTGAAAAATTTGTAACATTGCCGATTATCGCAATCAAGTTCAAAATTTGCATATTTATCCTTGACTTAAAGTATAGTTACGGATATAATGAGAATAAAAAACAGAAAGGCGAACTTTCCGCTTTTGTTGCGGAGATGTTCGCCCTTTAATGTGTTCGGGGGATATTGCGCAAGTATTTCCGATACGCGGAGTTTAACATGGATAGTTTAAAAACCGAACAATTCAATAAAAGCATAGGGAAAACCTTTCTTAAATATCTGCTTGCGGCGTTCGGTGCGGTGCTTACCACCTCGATATACGCTTTTGTCGACACCGTAGTCATCGGACAGTACGAAGGCGAAATCGGAACCGCGGCGGTAAGCTGCGTTATGCCTATATGGAATGTTTTTATCGGCACGGGTATTCTTTTCGGCATAGGCGGATCGGTCATGTATTCCGTAACGAGAGGGAAAGGCGAAGCGCGTAAGGCGAACGCGTTTTTTACCGCGTCTTTCATTACCTGCGTTGCCGTTGCCGCGGTGCTGTATGTCGTGTTTCTTGTGTTTCAGAGGGAAATATTGTGGTTTTTCGGGGCAAAGGAAACGGCGGTTATGGAAAAAGCACAATTATATGTAGGCTGGATAGCTTACGTTATGCCGCTTTTCGTACTCGGTCAGTATTTTATAGCGTTTATTCGTAACGACGGCAATCCCGTGCTCACTACCGTGGCTGTCGTGAGCGGAGGCGCGTTTAACATTTTCGGAGATATATTCTTCGTATTCGGTCTCGATATGGGGATAAGCGGCGCGGGACTTGCGACTATGATAGGTCAGGTAATAGCGTTTTGTATTCTGCTTCTTCATTTCCCGCGCGGGAAAAATACGTTGCGTTTTGTGCGCGTGGAAAAGTTTTTCAAGTCCGTTTTTCAATCCGTAAAAGGCGGATTCGCGCCGTTTATAGTGGATTTCTCTTTCGGTATACTCGTCATAATGTTCAATAACCGCATAATGCAGGTCGGCGGTTCGGGCGACCTTGCCGTGTTCGGCGCGGTTTCGACTACCATGCTGTTGCTTCAATCGCTGTTTTACGGCGTGGGGCAGGCGCTTCAACCGATAGTTTCGTACAGTTACGGCGCGCTCGACGGTAACGCCGTAAAAGCGGTACTGCGGTATGCGCTCATTGCGGCGGGAATAATGAGCGTATTGTTTTTCGCTCTCGATTTCGCCTTAGCCGAACCGCTGACGAAAATTTATATAGGCAATCCTGCCGAAAGCACCTTGAAAACGGGTATATTCGCGTTTCGCGTATACTCGCTCGTGTTCGTGCTTATGGGTTTTAACGTCACGCTGGGATATTATTTTCAGTCTATACTGAAATCCGCTTATTCGGTAATCATAAGTCTCTTGCGCGGCATTGTGCTTTGCAGTGCGTTCCTGTATCTTTTTACGGGTATTTTCGGAGTAGTCGCAGTGTGGTGGGTAATGCCTGCGGCGGAAGTCGTTACTTTCGTTGTTACCGCAGCGCTCATGTTAAGATCCCGAACTGTTGCAAAACGCGCGGAGATGTGATATACTGCCGCTATGGAAACGATGTACGACAGAACCTTGCCGCTTATGGGCGAACAAGGCGTTGAAAAGATCAAGCGTGCGCGCGTGGCTCTGTTCGGAGTCGGCGGCGTGGGCGGACATGCGGCGGAAGCGCTTGTTCGCGGCGGCATAGGCGGGCTGACGGTTATCGACGGGGACGTTTTCACTCCGTCCAATCTCAATCGCCAGCGTTTTGCCGTGCTTTCTTCGCTCGGAAAAAACAAGGCGCTTACGGCTGCCGCCGCGCTTGCGGAAATAAACCCCGAAGCGAAAATCACTGCGGTGCCGGAATTTTTCAAACCGGGCGACGCGTTTGATTTTTCGGACTACGATTATATTATCGACGCGGTGGACGATCTTTCCGCAAAGGAGGAAATCATAGTCCGTTCCCATGTGGCGGGAGTGCCGCTTATTTGCGCTTGCGGCGCGGGGAATAAATTGGACGCTTCGCGTTTCCGCGTCGCCGACGTGTTCGATACCAAGGTTTGTCCGCTTGCGCGTGCGCTCCGTAAGATATGCCG
>CALWBH010000024.1 GCA_944376015.1 uncultured Clostridia bacterium | reverse complement strand
AGAACATATGCTCGGTACGGCAAAGTCCTATACCTTCCGCGCCGAATTTTACCGCCTGAGCGGCGTCTCTCGGAGTGTCGGCGTTGGTTCTGACATGAAGCGCGCGGTACTTGTCCGCCCAATTCATGAGCGTTCCGAAGTCGCCCGTCATATCCGCCGGCTGAGTGGGTATCTTTTCGGCATATATGTTACCCGTCGAGCCGTCAAGGCTGAGCCAGTCGTCGGGACCGTAAGTCTTACCGGCAAGAGTGATTTGCCTGTTCTCTTCGTCCACTTTAAGGTTAGCGCAACCGGACACGCAGCATACGCCCATACCGCGGGCAACGACTGCCGCGTGAGACGTCATACCGCCGCGTGCGGTAAGTATGCCTTCGCTCGCGTTCATGCCTTCGATATCTTCGGGACTGGTTTCCAGCCTTACGAGCACTATCTTTTCGCCTGCCGCGGCGCGTTCAACCGCTTCTTCCGCGGTAAACGCAATCTTACCGCAGGCCGCTCCCGGCGACGCGGGAAGAGCCGCGCTGACAGGCTTTGCTTTTTTGAGAGCCGCGGGATTAAACTGCGGATGAAGCAAAGTATCGAGCTGTTTGGGTTCGATCATGCATACGGCGGCTTTTTCGTCTATCAAGCCTTCGCTTACGAGATCGACGGCGATTTTGAGCGCCGCCTGTGCGGTGCGCTTGCCGTTTCTCGTCTGGAGCATATACAGCTTACCCTCTTCGATGGTAAACTCCATATCCTGCATGTCTTTATAGTGTTTTTCGAGAATCTGAGTAATGCCGAGAAACTCTTCGTAAAGCGCGGGGTTCTGGTCTCTGAGCTCGGAAATATGCTTGGGAGTGCGTATGCCCGCAACGACGTCTTCGCCCTGGGCGTTCATGAGATACTCGCCGAACAGACCTTTTTCGCCCGTCGCGGGGTTACGCGTGAACGCGACACCTGTTCCCGACGTGTCGCCTTTGTTTCCGAATACCATGCATTGGATATTGACTGCGGTACCCCAATCGTAAGGGATGTCGTTCATACGGCGATACACGTTCGCACGGGGGTTGTCCCAACTGCGGAACACCGCTTTTGCCGCTTCGATAAGCTGCACTTTGGGATCCTGAGGGAAATCGACGCCCTGGTTTTTTCTGTAATTGTCTTTGAATAGCTTTACTATCTCTTTAAGATCGTCAGCCGTAAGCTCGGGATCGGACTTATAACCTTTTTCCGTTTTTATAACGTCGAGTATACGCTCGTAAACCGTCTTGTCCTGTTCCATAACGACGTCGGAAAACATCTGTATGAAACGGCGGTAAGAGTCGTATGCGAAACGGGGGTTGTTCGTCTTACGTGCAAGCCCTTCGACGGATTTATCGTTGAGTCCGAGATTAAGTATGGTATCCATCATGCCCGGCATCGACGCCCGCGAGCCGCTTCTTACGGAAACGAGCAAAGGATCGTCTTCGTCGCCGAGTTTTTTGCCCATTCTTTTTTCGAGCTCTTCCAAACACGCAAAGATCTGTTTCTGAATCTCTTTGCTGATCTTTCTGCCGTCGTTATAATACTGAGTGCAGGCTTCGGTTGTGACCGTGAATCCGGGAGGGACGGGCAGACCGAGCACCGTCATTTCCGCAAGGTTCGCGCCTTTTCCGCCGAGGAGTTCGCGCATCTTTCCGTTGCCTTCTTCGAATTTGTAGACGAATTTTTTCACATCTTTCTCCTTTATCATAGAATTAGTTTTTAAAACCAATTAAGTATACCACATTACGGTCGCAAAATCAAGACCTTTTTTCCGATTTTTACCATTTACTGCAAGAAAAATCGCAAAATGCGACATCATAAGCGCCGCTGCCGATCTCGGAAAAAATCTTTCGCGGATACGCAAAAGCGGCGTCACAACAACGCCGCGGATTTTAATTCGGTATAAAATTTTTTCTCGAAAAACTCGGTATATTTTTTGAGTAACCGCCTTGTCCGTTCGGGATCGGGCAGACTTTTTTGCTGTTCTATCGGTCCCGAAAATTCTTTCCGAACGCTCGCTTCCGCATATCCGCCTTTAACGATAAGCGAAAAAACAAAATTCAGTCCTAAGGAATACGGTTCGGTATCCGAATATATTAGCGTTTTCAGCGCGGTAAGCAAGCTTATGAAAAGCTCCGCGCTGTCCGACCCGTCCGCGCTTGCCGCCGCCGTCTCCAACATGACGGAACCGACGATATATTTATCGGGATCGTAGCTTGCCGCAAACAGACTCTCGACGGGAGCGGCGGTTTTCACGGTATAAAATCCGTTCTTTTTCATCAATACGTATTCGCAGAGAGTAAAGGGCATAGCGGCAAATTTAAGCTTTGCTTTTTCCTTTTTTACTCCGCGCATTCGCACGGTTATTCTGCCTAATTCGGCGGTAAGAAGTTTAACGAGCCTGTCCGACTCGCCGTAATCTTCCCCGCCGGTGACCAATCCGTTTACCGTTATTTCTTCCATATCACTCGCCGTATCCGAGATCGCGCATATAATTCTTTTTATTGCGCCAGCCTTCGCGCACTTTGACGAAAAGTTTAAGGTATACGCGTTTCCCCGTAAGCTCTTCCGCGCTCCTGCGCGCGCTCTCGCCTATATGTTTTATCATGCCGCCGCCGTCGCCTATTATTATCATTTTATGCGTGTCTTTCTCGCATACTACGTCCGCTTCGACATAAAGAGAATCTTTCTTTTCTTCGCATTTATTTATGACAACGCCTATTCCGTGCGGCACTTCGTCCTGCAACAGCAATAATGCTTTTTCGCGAACGATCTCGCCTATTACGAACCTGAGCGGTCTGTCGGTAACGTCTCCGGCAGGATAGTACATAACGTCGTCCTTCAATTCGCTTTCGAGATATTTTCTGAGCTCGTCTATATTGTCGCCTTTCAGACAAGAAGTCGGGATCACCTCTTTTATCGGATTCTTGCGTCCCTTATCCGTAAGCGGAGAAAGCTTCGCGAGAACGGGATATACCTTTTCGAATCCGGCGACGTCCGTTTTATTCACGACCACATACGTCGGTATTCCCAAAGCGAGTTTACGTTCGAGAAATTCGGTATCTTTCGCGGTAAAAGGTCGCGTCGCGTCTATGACCGCGACTATAACGTCCACATCCTGCGCCGCGCCTTCCGTTTCCCTGCTCATATACTTTCCGAGTTCGGTTTTCGGGACGAGCAACCCCGGAGTGTCCACGAATATCATCTGATATTCGTCTGTCGTGAGAATACCGCGAACGGCGTCGCGCGTCGTCTGCGGTTTGGGCGTTACTATGGAAATTTTTTCGCCGATGAGCGCGTTCATGAGACTGCTCTTTCCGACGTTAGGTTTCCCTATTATGGCTATAAACCCCGATTTCATCTCTCAATACCTATTGCAGTCATTATTTTTTCTTCCGCTTCCCGCATAAGTTTCTTGTCGTCTTCCTTTTCGTGGTCGTAGCCGAGAAGATGCAAAAGTCCGTGCACGAAAAGATAAGTCTGTTCGCGTACTACGCTGTGCCCGAATTCCTCCGCCTGACGTTCGGATATTTCGCGACAAATCACCACGGATCCGAGCATTACTCCGTGATTGTAATCGTCGTACTCGAACGGATAATTTTCGTAAGTAAACGGTCTTATCTCGTCAAGCGCGGGAAAACTGAGCACGTCCGTTTCCCGATCTATTCCGCGCGTACGGTTATTGAGCGCGCGCATTTCCGCGCAGTCCGTAAATTCGGCTTCCGCCACACAGTCGCCTTCGAGCGAAAGCAACTCGAACGCCGCGTCCGCCGCTTTCTGCATTTCGGCGGTACCTTCCCCCGTAATTTTTATCATATTACTTTTCTCCCCCCGGATACTTGACGCGGGTATGGAACAACCCGCCGTAAGCGTTTATGATTGTCTTTCTGATTATATCGAGATCTTTTAACGATATGGAACAGTTATCGAACTGTCCTTTGCTTATTCTGTCCGCGATTATGCTTCTGAGCAGTCTGTCCACGCGCTCCCCGTCCGGCCTGTCCATTGCCCTTATTGCCGCTTCGCTGCTGTCGCAAATCATTATTATCGCGGATATCCTGCTCGTAGGATTGACTCCGTGATAGCTGTAATCGCGGATATCGACTTCTCCGTCGGTAAGATGTTTCGCTCTTTCGTAAAATACGAATATGGGCAACGTGCCGTGATGTTCGACGGTGACCTGCGCCACTTCGTACGGCAGTTTGTATTCCATACACAATCTCATGCCTTCAGTAGTATGCTTGCGGATAATTTCCGCGCTGACTTCGGGCAGTATATCGTCATGCGGATTGTAGCCCGCCTGATTTTCCGAAAAATAGAACGGATTGGAAAGCTTGCCTATGTCGTGGTAATAAGCCGCCGCGCGCGCAAGATAAGGGTCTTCGCCTATCGCCACGGCGCACATTTCCGCAAAATTGGCGACCGCCATACTGTGCGAATAAGTACCCGGAGCTTCGGCGGCAAGCCGTCTAAGCAAAGGCTGACGCGCGTCGGTAAGTTCGATAAGACGGTTGTCCGTCACAAGGTTGAATATTTTTTCGGAAAGCGGAACCGCAAACTGCGCCGCTATCAAAGGTATTATTCCCGAGATCAAAACCAGCCAGAACAGTCCGAGCGCAAGCGTTATGTCCGAGTATGCCAGGCTCATCAGTACGTACGAGAGCGCCGAAGCTACGGTTACGAGCAGTCCTACGAGCACATAGTGCAGACGATTGGTCTTGTCCTTAAACGCAACGGGTATCACGGCTCCCGCGCCTATATTAATGACTGTGATAATGACAGTAAGCCACATTTGCAGGTTAAGCGCGTCCGCTTCGCCTCCGACAAGCATATATACGCTGCCGTCTGTGGTTATCGCTTCGTATATCAGAACGCAGAACGAAAGCCCCGCTTCGATGAGATTGAAAACGAATGCGTCCTGCTTTTTTCTCGAAAGCTGAACGAGTATCATGGACGTCAGACCCGGCGCTATCAACAGCGGAGATATAAGACTGAGATAAAGGTGTATGATAAATACCGCCGTAAGCGTTACGAGAAAGGCAAGATAATATCTGTTGTTCTGTACAATGAAGGTACGCGTAAGCATGACGTACATCAGCAATCCGCCGTAAAACGCGGACACGAGAATTATAAGATATATGAGATTGAACCAGAAGGCAGGTTTTACGGAATCTCCGGTCAAATAAAACTTTATGAGCGAAGCCACTATTACCAGCGCGCCGCATATCAACGTTTCCACAACGGCGCGAGCCAACTGTTTCGCAGTGAATTTTTTAAATTTTCCTTTAAGTTCCATGATCACCTCGCGTTATCATAGGCCTTTATTATCTTCTGAACAAGCTCGTGACGCACCACGTCTTTATCCGTAAGACGACACACCGCTATCCCGTCAATGTCGGCAAGGATCTTTATCGCTTGTTTGAGTCCGCTTTTGCCGCCGAGCGGAAGATCTATCTGAGTTATATCCCCCGTCACCACCACTTTACTGCCTTCGCCCATGCGGGTCAGAAACATCTTCATTTGTTCTTCTGTGGTGTTCTGCGCTTCGTCAAGAATTATGAACGCCCGCGAAAGAGTACGTCCGCGCATGTATGCGAGCGGCGCTATCTCGATTATGCCTTTTTCGATAAGCGCGGTATAATTGTCCACGCCGAAAAGCTCTTCGAGCGCGTCGTAAAGCGGTCTGAGATAAGGATCGACTTTCATCTGAAGATCTCCGGGCAGAAATCCCAGCTTTTCGCCCGCTTCTATCGCCGGACGAGTGAGTATTATGCGGTCCACTTCGCCGCGCCTGAAAGCCGCTACGGCGAGCGCCACGGCAAGATACGTCTTTCCCGTTCCGGCAGGTCCGACAGCAAAAGTAAGCGTGTTCTTTTTTATGGCGCGGCAGTAATCGCGCTGATTGAGAGTTTTGCAATATATCTTCTTTCCGCGCGCCGTGACCGCTACGGCTTCTTTGAACAGATCGGTTATCTCTCCCGCTTCGCCGCTCGTTATCATGTCCGCGCAACGCGATACCACCACTTTGGTTATCTGCTGCCCCTGGCGGGCGAGCTCCGCGAGCAACTCAATAAGCTCGCAACAACGATCGACGTTATCTTTGTCGCCGCTAACCTTTACCCCGCCGTCAAGCTGTTTTACGGTAACGCCGAACAGCTTTTCCATAAGCTCTACGTTTCCGTCCATTGCTCCCGAAAGCTTTATAAACAATTCGCTTCCGAGCATTATCTCACGTGTGTTTTCCGTCATGCTTCTCCTACACAGATTTCTGCCGTAAAATATACGACCGTTCGTCCGTCGGCGCCGACGCTTGCCCGCGCCGCGAAAGTTTCGCCGTAAAGTTCGTAAAGTTTTTCCGCCTGTTCGGAAATGAATTTTTCCGTTTCGTCATCCGCCGTCAGGCTTTCGAGTTCGTAATACGTGCGGGTTATGACCTCCGCGCCGAAAAGCAGTTTGTGCCTTTCGGTAACGGTTTCGTATCTCTCGTAAGGACTTTCGCCGAGCGACGACGTGTGCCCGAACAGTCCAAGCGCCGTGTAACTCTCGCTCCTGCCCGTACGTAAGAACGTGTTTTCCGAGGCGTAGCAGATATACGTAAAAGTAACGTTGCCGTATACCTTTCCGCGCGCTTCGCCCGTAAAGAGCAGACTTCCGTCGGCGGTGGAAAACGTTTCTCCTGTAATAAGCGCCTCGCCCGCTCTGACTACGTCGCCGGCACCGACCAGCGCCGTACCCTTTTCCGCGTCCACACGCGTTATCACGCAATCGTATCCGCTGTATATCCTTTCCTCTCCCGTAAGCGGAACGCCCGAGTTTTCGCCGGTAAGCACGTCGATATTGAACGTGTTGCCGCTGTAATAAAAACTGACCGCCGCAACGTCCGGCAAAGAGTAAAGCGCCCGCAACGCTCCGGCTTCGTCCACACGCGTTTTGGCGTTCCCCGCGTACACACCGTATTCGCTTACGACTTTTTTGATCATCAGCGAAAGACTTTCGTTAGCGCCGTCTATATTCACTCTCCATACGAACAAACCGGACAGGAAAACGGCAATCGCGCAGACCACGGAAGTTACGACAAGCGGCAAGCGCAAGAGTAATTTTTTAAAAAAATCGCGCTCGTCATTGCCGATTATTTGATAATTATAGCATATACGTCCGAGAATTGCAACAGCTTTGGCAAAATCTTTTTGTCTTACGCCGAACGTAAACCCGTCAGGAGCCGTTTTCAGTCCGCGCACGCCTATATTTTCGGACATAAGCGCTTTCAGCGTCGCAATATGATCTCCGTCCGCTTTTAGCGTTATCACGTCACTCCTCCCCTACGCTGCGTATCCGACCTTTGACGATAACCGTCTCCGTTTCGAGCTCGTCTATTTCAAGCTCTTCGCCGTGCACCGTTATCAGCTTTTTCCCTGCGGAAAATTCCATTTTACTCTTGCTTACCGTAACCACTCGGCTTATCCCTTCTATAAACACGCTTTCTCCGCCGAATATGACCGCGGAATAACTCAACGCTTTGCCTGCCGTCGAACGGTATTTTATGTCATCGAAAAAACTCATCGCTTAATAATATTATGCGGCAATACGACGAATTATTATTTCACCCGTTCCCGATATTTTAGCGTCCGTACATAATTCACGGAATATTTTTCCGCTCCTTCGCGCAAACTCGTTATATGAAAGACAAACGAAGAAAAAACATTCGAAAAACCGTTTCCCGCAACGACCCTTTCGGTTCGTATACGGGGAACTCGCTTAACGGCGACGTTCCGGAGCAGGACGCGGACGATCTCTGAACCGCAAAGCAAAGAGACATACCGATAAAAGTCGCCGTACGCGCGCCCGGCAGCGCTCGCATCAGAAAGCGGAGCGAATTCGAAATCGAATTCGCTCCGCTTTTTTTAAAGCTTAACACGGGCAACCACGCTCGCTTGCGTTTATTTTTCGCATTGTTTGACGGATTGTTTTTAAGGACATATCCGTAAACGCGGTATTATTCGAGCTCGAATGCGCCCGTATACAGTTTATAATACGTTCCCTGCTGTTCGAGCAATTGTTCGTGCGTGCCGCGTTCGATTATCCGCCCGTGATCGAGCACCATTATCACGTTGCTGTTTCTTACGGTGGAAAGCCTGTGCGCTATAACGAACACCGTTCTTCCCGCCATAAGTTTATCCATACCGTTCTGTACCAACCTTTCCGTTCTCGTGTCTATCGAGCTGGTAGCTTCGTCGAGAATGAGTACGGGCGCGTTTTCGCAGGCGGTTCGCGCTATCGAAAGGAGCTGTCTCTGACCCTGAGAAAGGTTCATGCCGTCGCTTTCGAGCATAGTATCGTAGCCGTCTGGAAGACGCATTATAAAGTCATGGGCATTGGCGAGCTTAGCCGCTTCTATGACTTCTTCGTCGGTAGCGTCCAGCTTACCGTAACGAATGTTGTCTTTTATCGTACCCGTAAACAGATTGGTATCCTGAAGCACTATGCCGAGCGAGCGTCTGAGGTCGTGTTTCTTTATCTTATTGATATTGATACCGTCGTATCTTATTTTGCCGTCCTCGATATCGTAAAACCGCGTAAGCAGATTGGTTATCGTGGTCTTGCCCGCGCCCGTAGCTCCGACGAACGCCACTTTTTGACCGGGTTTTGCGTAAAGCGTCACGTCGTGGAGCACCGTTTTGCCGGGTACGTAAGCGAAGTCCACTTCACGCATTTCGATATCGCCTTTAAGTTCAACGTAAGTCACGGTCCCTTCCGCTTTATGGGGATGTTTCCATGCCCAAAGTCCGGTGTATACGTCGCTTTCGGTAATCTCGCCGTTTTCGTCTTTCTTTGCCCACACGAGCTCGACGTATCCGTTGTCTTCCTCGGGCGGAAGATCCATCATCGCAAAGATACGCTTTCCTCCCGCGCCCGCCATTGCCACGAAATTGACCTGCTGGGATATGGACGCTATCTGCTGAGTAAACGACTTGGCGATCGAAAGGAAACCGACCACGACGGCTATCGTACCGACTTCTTTAACGATTCCGAATTTGACGAAAAGCGAGCTTATACCGATATTGTGTCCGCCGAGCGCTATCATAAGCGCGCCCACTATCGCTATGAGAACGTAAAGTATATTGCCTATATTCTGCAATACGGGCATAAGGATGTTCGCGTACGAGTTTGCGACGGTGGCGTGTTTGCAAAGCTTGTCGTTTCTTTCGTCGAAGTCCTTTTTCGCCTGTTCTTCGTGGCAGAATACTTTAATTACCTTCTGACCGTGAATCGATTCTTCTATATACCCGTCGACCTTGCCGAGCGACGTCTGCTGCAATATATAGAATTTGGAAGACATACCGCCTATGCGCGTCACGACGAGTATCATTATACCCACTACGGCGAACACCATCAACAGCAACCATAAGCTGTAATAAAGCATTACGCAAATAAGCGCAAACAGCGTTATTACCGAAATTATAAGCTGCGGGAGCGTCTGTCCGATGAACTGACGGAGCGCGTCGACGTCGTTAGTGTAAATACTCATTATATCGCCGCTCAGATGCGTATCGAAGAAACTGATCGGCAGCGACTGCATTTTGGTAAACAGATCTTTTCTTATTTCGTACAGCACGCCCTGACCGATTCGCGCCATAACGATATTGTATGTCGCAGAAAAACCGACAGCCACTATATAAAGCGCGCCTATTATACCCACGAACATCGGCAATCCTTCGATCGTACCGAGTTTGTCTTCTCCGCCGTTGATGAAATTGTTTGTCAGTATAGTAAGAATAACGGGGATCATTGCCGTACCTATCGATCCGATAAGGATGGATATCACGACAAGTATGAAACGCTTTTTGTAATTCTTGAAAATATAGCCGAGTATACGGCGGAAAGTATGAGATTTCGGCTCTTTTTTCAGATTGCGCTTATGCTCTTTAAGCCGTTTTTTAAGCTCTTTTATATCTTCGATGTTTTCGGTATTAAGCCCGTCGGGGATATGTCCCGAACTCTTGTTGCTTAACGAAGGCATACTTACTCGTCCTCCTTTTCGGATTTATTCTGAACGGTATACGCTTCCCTGTAAATCGGGCTGCTTTCCATTAGCTCGTCATGAGTACCTATCGCGACTATCTTGCCGCCGTCGAGAATGATTATCCTGTCCGAATTCTCCACGCTGGAAACGCGTTGCGCGATTATTATTTTGGTAGCTTCGGGCAAGCTCTCCTGCATTGCTTTTCTTATAAGCGCGTCCGTCTTGGTATCGACCGCGCTGGTCGAGTCGTCGAATATGATAATTTTCGGATTCGCTATGAGCGCGCGCGCAATACAGAGTCGCTGACGCTGACCGCCCGAAACGTTCGTACCGCCCTGTTCGATATAGGTATCGTACTTGTCGGGCATTGCGGAAATGAATTCGTCCGCCTGAGCCAATTTGCACGCCGCGATTATTTCTTCGTCGGTGGCGTCCGGCTTACCCCAACGGATATTGTCTTTTATCGTACCCGAAAAAAGCACGTTTTTCTGCAACACC
>CALWBH010000023.1 GCA_944376015.1 uncultured Clostridia bacterium | reverse complement strand
TGGATTCTACGCCGGCAAGCACCTTTATCTGCGGATAAAGCGTACGCACGCGCTCCACTTCCGCAATGAATGTGTCAAAATCGGCGGGATTGAGATTATCGGGGTAACCGCAAATACCGTGATCGGTAAGCGCTATGGCTTTCAGACCCTTGGCTATCGCCGCTTTCACGTTTTCTTCGACGGTACCTTTTCCGTGAGAAAATACGGTATGTGTATGATAATCTCCGTAAAACATAGCTTTATTATACAACTTAACTCTTCTTTTGTCACTGCTTTTTATATTATTTCCGAAATTTCGCAAATCCGTCACAAATCCGTCACAAGTCGCGCAGAGCATAAGACCGCAAGCAAAAGGAAAAGCAGGGGCTGTCGCATTCAGGAATGCGGCAGCCCGTTAAAATCAACTTAATTATCGGATACGCGAAGCTATGGCTTTGAGGAAATCCTCGGAGTTGAGCTTTTTGGGAGTTATGCCGTCCGCTTTGAATATGCTTGCAAGATCGCCCGTCATATAGCCGCTTTCGATCGTGGAGAGCGTAGCTTTTTCCAGGCGTTTCGCAAAGTCGACGAGAGCGGCGTTGTTTTCCGCTTCACCGCGCTTTGCGAGCGCTCCGCTCCACGCGAATATCGTCGCCACGGGGTTGGTGGACGTTTCTTCGCCCGCGCGCCACTTGTAATAGTGACGCGTGACCGTACCGTGCGCCGCCTCGTATTCGTAATTGCCTTCGGGCGAAACGAGCACGCTGCTCATCATGGCGAGCGAACCGAACGCGGTGGCAAGCATATCGCTCATCACGTCGCCGTCGTAGTTCTTGCACGCCCATATCATTCCGCCGTTGCTGCGCATCACGCGCGCCACACAGTCGTCGATAAGCGTATATTCGTACTTTATGCCCGCTTTTTCGTATTTGTCCTTATACTCGCGCTCGTAAATATCCGCGAATATAGCCTTGAATCTGCCGTCGTAAATCTTGCTTATCGTGTCTTTCGTTCCCAGCCACAAATCGCGTTTTTCTCCGAGCGCGTAATTGAAACATGCGCGCGCAAACGCGGTTATGGATTTATCCGTATTATGCATTCCCTGAAGCACACCCGCTCCCGTAAAATCATGCACGGGATAAGTCGTCACCGTTCCGTCCGCGGCGGTAACTTTAAGCTCCGCCGTCGCCGCGCCTTCTATGCGCACGTCGGTGGCTTTGTAAACGTCGCCGTACGCGTGACGAGCGATGGTTATGGGTTTTGTCCAGCTCGGCACGTAAGGCGTTATGCCTTTGACGAGAATGGGAGTGCGGAACACGGTACCGTCGAGAATGGCGCGGATAGTGCCGTTCGGCGAAGGATAAAGCCGTTTGAGTTTGTACTCTTCCATGCGCTGATCGTTAGGGGTTATGGTCGCGCATTTGACACCCACACCGAGACGCTTTATCGCCTCTCCCGCCTCGCGCGTGACGGCGTCGTCCGTTTCGTCGCGGTGTACGAGCCCGAGGTCGTAATATTCGGTTTTGAGCTCAACGAACGGATCGAGAAGTATCTCTTTTATCCAGTCCCAAAGCACTCTTGTCATTTCGTCGCCCTGCATTTCGACGATCGGTTTTTCGTAAGTTATTTTAGACATTTGCCATACCTCGCAAAATGGAATTTACTTATGATTCATACGGTACAAACGTATTACTTTCGCATTATACCATTTTTCCGCCCCGCTCGTCAAATAATTGAAATACGCATAAGGAAACGCGGCGGAAATTTCCGCCGCGTTTCCTTTTACATCAACATATCTCTTCACTACGGAATTATGCGAATGTAAATTCACCGAATACGAGATTTCCGACCTTGCTTGCATAATCGGATTCAAGCGAATCGGCAAATATGTTCATACCGCTTATATTATCGTTAGTAAACGTAACCGTAAGAGTAACCGTCTCGCCTGCGGGAACCGTTACCATATAAGAACCAAGCGTAATATCATGGCTGCCGCTTGCATCGGTGTAACTTGCCGCAGTCACCTTGTTTACAAGATCTCTTCCATCAGGTTTATTCCCAACGTCGACTTTAAACGAAGAAGCGGATGTTCCGTCATTTTTTACCTTCATGGAAAGCGTCGTAGCCGTACCGACCATTTCGCTCGTCAGATCGCAACCGAACCCTGCCCATTGCTGGCTAAGTCCTGCGTAAGTAACGCGGAACGAAGTGCCGTTAGCCGACGGAGTAATGGTATAATCACCCCATTGATTGACCGTACCGAGCGCAATGCCATCGCTGTCCGAGGGAGCCGTTTGATCGCCGGGTACCGTCAGCACAGGCGTTTCGGAAAGCTTGAGTTCACTGATATTAAGATTACCTGAACAATTCCCATAATTGCTTGTATGCGCATCAAAATACATACCGATTCTCGTTACGCCGACGGCATTATCGTATATGACCTTTACCGTAACCGTTGCTCCAACCGATAAAGTTATGTCTCCCATATAGCCATCGCCGCAACCGACAGTTGTCTCAAGGTTGGATTCATCTATATAACTTGCCGACAAAATGTGGTTAGTCGTCGCGCTTTCTACTGTTTTTTCCACAAACGCTTTGAAAACAACGCTAGATTCGCCGTTATTTTTCACTTTAACCGAGAAAACGTTATAATTCGACGCGTCATCGGCAGTAGGACTGTACACAACAGCAGCTGCGTATTGACCATCAAATCCGCTATAAGATATATCTGCAGATTTAACGTCATCAGTCAATTCCGGGTCATACGGATCGGGACTTATAGTGTATCCGCCCCAATAAGTTAACTGTTTTATAGAAATATCCTTTTCGTTTTCGGTCGGAGTTTCGGGGGTTTCGGGAACCTCTACGGGAGCGGCAGGTTCGGGGATCCCTTCACCGGTTGCAACGCAGAAATTGAATTCGCTTATGTCCACGTCACCTGAATATACTACCGGACTACCGTTGACATTAGGCATATGAGAATCGAGGAAAACGGATATCTTATCGGGATTACCGTCATAAATGACTATCAGCCTGCTCGTTTCGCCCGCTTCGATAGCGAATTTGGATCCGCCCCATTCTTTATCCGTGGTTACCGCTATGTTATCCTGATATGCGGAATCGTTTATGCACTGATGTTTAGGCAATCCGTCAGCGCCGCTGTTGGTAGTTTTTTTAATAGATGTGTCCATAACGTCCACTCTGACGTTAACCGCTTCGGTACCGTTGTTTTTTACGGTCAAGCCGAAAGTATTGTTATTATTACTGAATCTGACGATATCGCTTCCGCTTACCACGAGATTTTCGCCATAGCTTTCACTTTCGAGCTCCGAATATGTTACATTATACGAAGTTTTTGCGCCCTCGCTTGTGTCGGTAATAGTATACGCGCTACCTGCATTAACGAAACCAAGCGCGACGTTAGCGGTTTCGGAAAGTTCGTAATCCCCTTCCGTTTCGGGAGGCTGAGGCTCGGGGTTAGGCTCTTTGCCTTCCGCGGTACAGCTTACGGTTTTATAGTACGACGTGCTCTTATCGGCGGTATATTTACCCATCCATGCTTCCGCTTTCGCATTGCCGTACCAATGGTTCATCATTATTCTTCCGGGAGTGGAAGGAAGCGGATTCTTGGCGGACTCTTCAACGCGATATACGGGTTTGCCGTCCACATACCAGGTTATACGGTCTTCTTCCCAATAGAATCCGTATTCGTGGAAGTCCTCGCTCGCGTCAAAGCCGAGTTTATACTCATATTCGTGACCGCCCACACCGTTGACGAAGTAATTGAACTGCACCATCTTCGTATCCTGACCGAGAAACTCGATATCTATCTCGTCCCAAGGATGAGGGTTCCCTTCTTCGTCATAATCGTAAGGTCCGGTATACGTAAAGAACGCGGAACAAGTGCCCGTTACTTTGGACGGCTTCATTACTACCGAGTAAAACCCGTAATGGTACATTTTGCTCGAACGCAATTCCGCGCCGTAATGAGTATACGTCGGATCGTTGCCTTCGCCTTCGGGTTTTTCGGCTATCGAAAGCTTAGCCGCACCGTTTGCGTAAGTCACCATGCTCGTATCCCACTCTACGTTAAACACATCGCCGTTACCGTAGCCGTCGGTGGCGGTAAAAACTTCCGCCTGTTCGCCTTTGGTGAAATCGGCTATGATCTTGCGTTCAAATTCGGGGGCGTCGCTGAGGTCTGGAGAACAGCCGCATGCGCCGCCTCCGACAGATATCACCGCCAGCACCACAGCAAGTATGATGCCGAGCGCGATACGTCCCGCTCTTTTCTTTTCCATAACATTTCTCCTTTTAATTTTATTTATATCAAAGCTTTCGCACTGTTGCCCTTGTCATTATCTACAGATACCTTTTTCGTCGCTTCAGGTCACACGGCAGCGGTATAGGAAAACACGAAACCGCCGAATACGAGATCGCCCGATGCCGACGCATAATTTTCTCCGAGCGAATCTATAGAAATCGTCATTCCGCTTATACTGTCGGTTGCAAACGTTACTTCGAGCGTAACGGTCTTGCCCGCCGCAATCGTCAGCGGAGTCATATATCCGTCCTGCATATTCAAGGAATGCGCGCCGCTTTCATCCGTATAGCTTGCCGCCGTCACTTTGTTTATAAGCGCTCCGCTCGTTTTGGTGCCGACGTCCAGCCTTATCGTGGCGGGCGTGGCAGCCTTGTTTTCCACGGTCACGGAAAGCGTATCGCTGTTCCCGACGATAGCGGAATCGAGATCTCTGCCTATGCCCGAGTATCGGCTGTCCAGTCCGTTATAACTTACACGGAAAGATCTCTTGTCGGACGACGGAGTGATAGTATAATGATCGCGGTTGTTGCCGCCCCACTGGTATAAGTCGTCCGTTATTTCCATGCCGCCGTCGGCAGAGTCGAACCCTATCCATTCGTACTGAGCGCTCCCGGGCAGTCCTTCGCCCGTAAACACGCCCGCCCAGTTCTGCAGACTTTCGTTGTCGCCGGCTTCGACGTTCCAGAGATTCATCATTATCTGCGCGTCAGTCACGGGAATGTCTTTCGTCGCTTTATAGACCGCTTTGCCGTCCACATACCAGATTATACAATCTTCCAGCCATTCGAACCCGTACGTATGGAAATCCTTGCTTGCGTCGAAACCGAGGTGATAAACGTATTCGTGCCCGCCCACGCCGCTCGTATAATAATTGAACTGCACTTTGGTGGTATCGTCTCCGAGGAATTCGATGTCTATCTCGTCCCACGGGTTGTTAGTGTAAGTGAAAAAGGAGGATATAACGCCGTCCATGGCAAGCGGGCGCATACTCACAGAATAATAACCGTGACCGTATTTCGCGTTTGAACGATACTCGCCGCCGTAATATCTGTCGCCGCCCTGACTGAGCGTGAGAGTCATATTATCGCCGTCGAAAGTGACGTTATCCCTGCTCCAATAACAACCGAAGAACGTATCGTCGTTCTTATACCCGTTCGCGGAATTGAACACGGGCGACGGGCCGTTGTCGAAATCCGCTATCTTGGTTATTTCCGATTCGGGTTTTTCGGGAAGCGAAGCGAGCGGGTCGTCCTCCGTCGGCGCGTGGTCGGACTCGAACGTGCATCTGTCGGAATTGCATGCGGGCGCAAAAAACGCCGCTGCCGCCAAAAGCGCAACGATAAGCGCGACTAAGATTATTTTATTTGTTTTCCCGTGGTTAGACATATCCGCTCCTTTTTTCGGATTATTTCCGCTTAACGATAAAATAAAAAATATCGCAAGTCAATATGCGCCGCTTAATCTGAAATATTTTTTCGTAATCTGCACTTATCGCGATTTCCTCGACGACGCACCGCCGCAATCGAGCAGCACGGAAAGCCTGAATTTGTCCCCGTCGACTCCCGCCGTCATTTCCCCGCCGTACGCGCGGGCTATCATCCTTATGCTCTTCATGCCGTAGCCGTGATATGCCTTGTCCGCTTTGGTCGTCACGGGGAGTCCGTCGTCGAAAGTCAGTTTCCCTGTAAAGTAATTTTCTTCCTGCACTATCAGCATATCGCCGTGCGCCTTGGCTGTTATGTCTATCACGCGTTTGTCCATGTCGCCGATAGCCCTGACTGCTTCTATGGCGTTGTCTATGATATTTCCGAACAGGCAGTAAAGGTCGGATTCCCGCATGAAACCCAGCTTATCGCCGTCCACCATACACGAAAGGGTTATGTCGTTCCTTTCGCAATAAAGGCTCTTTTCGGTAAGGATCACGTCGAGTATCTTATTGCCCGTCCTGATATTCGCGTCGTATATCTTTATCGCTTCGGCAAGATCCCTGTCTAGCTCGTCGGGCGCGTTCCCGCCTATCAGAGATCTGACCTTGTGCCGCATATCGTGACATTTTATGTTTATCTGCTCTATCGTATCCTTGCTTATGGCATACTGCTGTTCCATTTGTTTCATATTGTACTGCATGCGGTCTATCTCTTCCTGCAAGTCGCGTTTTTCGAGCAGTCCCGAAAGATAAAGCAGAACGACGATGCAACAGGCGATGGAGAACAGATTGCCCGCCTGGCGGATATGATAAAGCAAAGGTTCGTCGAATCTGTTTTCCACTCCGACGGAAAGCGGAAGAAAGGACACATCCTCGACGGAACACAATATCACGGTTATCGCAAGTATCACGAAAGAAACGATTATGGTGCGATAATCCTGTTTACGGTGCAATAAGAATTTATAAGTCCTGCGCGCAAAGAGAAAATAAACGCCTGCGGCGCAAAGCAGAAAAAACGTATAATAACAGATCTTGAAAACAAAAGCGGGATACCCCGCAGGGAAAATACCGAAATTTAAAGCCGCGCACCATAAGGTTAGATAAATCTTATAAACGAGATTTTGCGCCGCGTACGCCATGTCGCAGGAAAAAAGCACCATCCACATCGACTCCGCGAAACAGATACGGCAATGCGCGATGACGCAAACGAACAACACGAAATATATAAGGACTCTTCCCCATACCGTCAGACCTATGAAATGATAAACGACCATGGCGCCGTAACCTATGACGAGCATAGCCGCAAATCCCGCAAAAAGCCGCAGAAGGAAAAGGCGTTTGCGGTTGAGTCTGAAAGTAAAAAGCGCGGTAAAAACATACAGCTCGAATAAAAACTCATATATTACGTTGGCGTATGTTCCGAGAAAAAAGCCGAAGCTCATTTGTCACCTCCGGAAAACCATTCCGTGAGTTTGGCAACGAACTGCTGACGTTTGGGACGGCTTATCCTCAGCGTTTCGTCGCCTATGCAGAGGTCCAGTCCTCTCACGCTGCGGATGAAACGCGGATTCACCAGGTAACAGCTGTTGCACCTGAGCAGCCCGTAAGGCGCAAGCTCTTTTTCCACAACCGAAAGCGAGCCGCTCATTTCCAGCACTTCGTCCACGAGATGATATCTGAGCTTGTGATTCACTATCTCGACATACATCAGTTTATCGACGGAGATCCTGCACATCCCGCCGGGAACGGTTATCGTAACGCTGCGCTTTTCGTTCATCGCGTAAACTTCCAGCGCTTTTTTGAATTTGAGCGCGAAGTCGTAATAGCTTACGGGCTTGACCATAAAACCTACCGCGTCCACTTCATAACCCTTCTGCGCGTGCTGTACCATGCTCGTAATGAACAGCAAAGACACGTTTTTATCCAGCTTCCGAAGCTCGAACGCGGCGTCCATGCCGTTCATTCCCGGCATCTGTATGTCCATGAGCACCGCGGCGTATTCGGAGGGGCGGTAGTTTTTGAGAAATTCGTCGGCTCGGGAAAAACGGCGGACCGTTATTTCCGCGTTTTCCTCTTTCGCGTAACGCGCCGTAAAACCGAGCAGAACTTTTGCCGCGGCATCGTCGTCTTCCACTATCGCTACGTTCATATTTCCCCCTTGCCGTATTTTCACGTTAAATTATAGCACATAACGAACAGTAAATCAATACCGAAAAGCAAAAAAAACCGCTTAACGCGGATAATTTTTACATAAACGGGGCTGCGCGCATAATCAAACGCGACAGCCCCGTGCTTTACCTTCGCCGCCATGATATCGGGATCAGGCGTTTTTTATCCCTTTAACCGCAGGCCGTTCGTATTTGTACACGAGCCGATCGCGCGCGGCTTTGCGCGAACGGGCGTCGGCTATAAGCTTTTCGTAAAATCCGTCCGCGTCCGTATGCCTGCCGATAAAGAAATAGGACGCGAGCGAACCGGGAACGGTGTTTACTTCGTTGAGATAAAGCACGCCGTCTTCGCCGAGCATATAGTCTACCCGCGCCACTCCTCCGAGCCCTGCGGCGCGGAATATCTTTTCCGTACATTCGCGTATCTGCGCGCGAAGAGAATCGCTCACGGGCGCGGGAAATTTGCGTTTCACCGCTTTTTTGCCCGCATACTTGTCTTCGTACGACAAGTAATCCTTCCAACCTATCGGCTCTTCCGCTTCGCTGACCGTAAGCGTTTTACCGTCGGAAAGCGCCGCGCAATTGAACTCCCTGAACCCCGTAAGCAATTTTTCCGCCACGACGGTGTCGTCGTAAGCGAGCGCGGTACGCACTCGCGCCACAAGCTCCTTTTCGTTTGCCGCCTTGCCTATGCCTATCGAAGAGCCCTGCCTCGACGGCTTTATCATAAAAGGATACCCTATGTTATTGAGTTTTTCGGCAACGGAATATATGTCGCCGTTGAATTCGTTACGCGTAAAATCGGTATATGGCAACTGCGCGAAGCCTTCCGCCGCCGCAAATCTCTTGAAGCGCGCTTTATCCATGCAAAGCGCGCTCGCATACACGTCGGAACCGGTATACGCGACTCCGCAAAGCTCGAGAAAGCCCTGCAACGTACCGTCTTCCCCGTTAGCGCCGTGACAGCAAAGCACGGCGGTATCGACGACCGCCACCGTTCTGCCCAGCTGAGTTTTGAGTCTGTTGCTGCCCGGGCGCATATACACGCTTTTAAGCCCGCGCTTATTCCTGACGTCGTCTACCGTGCGCATCCGTCCCGTAAACCAATTTCCCGCTCTGTCTATGTATACGGGTACGGGATCGAGTTTTTCCATTTCCGCAAGCGTTTGAATTCCCGTGACCACGCTGACGTCGTGCTCACAGGATCTGCCCCCGAATATCACCGCTATTGCCATAAGTTACATCTCCCTACCGACAGATATATGCCGCGGCAGGGATTTTGTTTACCGACGATACGAGTTATTCGGCTGTCAAGCCGTAGGTTTACTGAAAAACATCGTTCATACAAAGCTAACGCGGGCGGCTCTCTTTCATATCAATTGCATGACCAAAGAGAAAACGGACAGCGCGAAAAGATATATTATCAAAGGGAGATATTTTCCGCGCAGAACTATTTTGAGCATTGCCGAAGCCGACACCGTACCGCATAAAAACGCCGCCGCCATGCCTACGAGCATCGGTATCGTATCCACGCTCCCGTCAAGCCCGCCTGTCAAGCCGAGCAAAGCGCTGCCTATTATGACGGGTATGCTCATCAGGAACGCAAACGAAGCCACGTCCGATCTTTCGCCGCCCGATACGACTCCGCCGAACACGGTGGAAGCGCTGCGCGACACGCCTGGGATGAGCGCGACCGCCTGCATAAGCCCCATTACGACGGCTTGTTTGGCGCCCGTCTTCTCTCCGAGCAGACCGTACATATCCCGTTTTCTCCCCGCCGCCTGAGTCAACACAAGCAACAGCGCGGTAAAGGCAAACGCCGCGAAAAGAAATTCTCCGCCGCCGAACGCGCTGTCTATAACCCCCGACAACAAAAACCCTGCGAGCGCCGCCGGCACGCTCGCGAGAACGAGCAGGGCTATCCGTCCGAAAGGCGGGCGAAAAAGCGCGATAACGGCTTTGCGGAATACGACGACCACAGCCATGAGCGTACCCACGTGGAGCATGACGTCGAAAAGCACTCCCGCTTCTTCCGCGCCGAGAAGCCCGCGCATAAGCAACAGATGTCCGCTGCTCGAAACGGGCAGGAATTCGGTCAATCCCTGCACCGCGCCGAGAATGAGCGCCTGCCACACGCTCATAACAGCGCGTTCCTTATAAGCTCGGCGGCTCCGTCCGGATCCCCGCCTTCCGCCATTATACGCACAACGGGCTCCGTACCGCTAAGCCTTACGACCACGCGTTCGGCAAGCCTGCGCGCGGCGTTTTCGGCGTCGCGCAGTTTCTTTTCCGAAAGATCCGCTTTGTCCGTGGGAATGTTTACCGTAACCTGCCTGTCGCACTGCAAACGATACAGCCCGCCCGAACCTACGAGCAACGCGCACGCCGCCGCAGAGAGTATGCCGTCGCCGGCGCTGCCGCCGAGTATGAAATGCCCGCTCGGTTCGCCGCCGAGCTCCGCTCCCGTAAGCCGCATGAGTTCGCCCACGTTTCTGTCGCCCACATCGGTGCGAAGCAACCGCATTCCTTTTTCCGAAAGCTTGCGTTCGAGCGCGCTGTTGGTCATTACCGTACCCACGACGGTACCGTAAGGATAAAACCGCGTGAGATTGTAAAGCACTTCGTCGCCGCCGTAAAGGCGTTTGCTGAAAATCACTACCCTGTCCGCGTCGCCGTCGAAGGACGCGCCCATATCGAAATCCGCCGCCCTTTCGCACATTTTTTCGGGATGTAAAGCTCCGCACCTGACGTTTATGCACTCGCCGCGGCAATCCGCGCAAAGCGTTTCCGTCTGCGCGCCGAGCTCTTCGAAAAGCCGCGCCGCCGCCGAGCACGCCGCGCCGCCCCCGCAATCGAGAAGTATGCGCATACCTTCGAGCGACGTTTTGCCCAAAGTGCGGGCGAGCTCGCGCACTCTGACGGACAGATATTCGAGATATTCGTCTTCTCCGCTGCAAACCGTCTTTAATCCGCCCCCTGCCGCGCGACCTACGTCGTCCATATAGTATTCGAGCGCGCTTTGCGCGCTGACGGGAAGCTTGTATCCGTCGCTCATGAATATTTTCAATCCGTTGTATTCGGGCGGATTGTGCGACGCGCTTATCTCTACTCCGAAGGAAAAACCGCGCTTATTGGTCAGATAGGAAATCGCGGGCGTAGGCAGTATTCCTGCCAGACACACGTCCGCGCCGCCGTCAGTAAGCCCTGCCGCAAGCGCGCCTTCGAGCACGGGACCGGACAAACGCGTATCCCTGCCGACAATCCCTCTGCCGCCGAAAAGCCGCGCCAGCGCGCGACCCGCTCTGTACGCTATATCTTCCGTTATTCCTTCGCCGTAAACACCGCGTATACCGTCCGTTCCGAAATACTTCATACTTTAACGGATATGCCGAAGCGGACGAGATTATGCGTGCCGCGCGGCATTTTCCGTAACCGCTTTTCTTTTCCGCGCATAACATATTTGTATGTGCGGGATTATAGGTTACACGGGAAAAAAGAATATAGCTCAGGAACTCGTCGTAGGTCTGGAAAAGCTGGAATACCGCGGTTACGACTCGGCGGGCATAGCGTACTGCGAACACGGAAAGCTTGTCGCGGTAAAAGCGGTCGGGCGTATCTCCGAGCTGAAAAAACTCACGGAAGTATCGCGTCCCGATTCTGCCTGCGGTATAGGGCACACGCGATGGGCTACTCACGGACGTCCCACGCTCGTCAACTGTCATCCGCATTTATCCTACGGCGGGAAATTCGCGATAGTACATAACGGGATAATAGAAAACTGCAAACAGCTCAGGGCGTTTTGCGAAAGCCGCGGCGTCTCTCCCGTGAGCGATACCGACAGCGAACTGATAGCCCACCTGCTCGAATTATGCTTCGACGGCGACCTGCGCCGCGCCGCAGACAAGGTCGCGGAAATGCTCAAAGGGTCTTTCGCCGTAGGCGTTCTGTGCTCCTGCCGACCCAACGAGATTTACGCGTTTTCTTCGCGCAGTCCGCTCGTTATAGGCGAAGGCAAAAACTTCTGCGCGCTTGCCTCGGACGGTAACGCGCTTTCGGGAGTGGATACGCTCGTGTTTCTCAAAGACGGCGAAAGCGCTCTGCTACGACCTTCCGGCGCCGAATATTACCGCAAAGGCAAACGCGTAAATCCGCCCGCCGCGCCGTTTTCTTCCGCTTCCGCGCTAAGCGTGAAAGACGGCTTCGCCCATTATATGCTTAAAGAAATGTACGAACAACCGGAAGCCGCCGCAAGAACGGTCGCCGCGCTGTCCGACGTACGTCTGCGCGGCGCGCTTACTTTCATCGGTTGCGGTTCGTCCTACCACGCGGGACTGAGCGTATTGCCGTTAGCCGAACACGTTCTGCGCAAACCTTCATACGCCTGTCTTGCCGGCGAATTCATTTGCTCCGAACGCGTAAAACGGCGCGGCACGACGGCGGTGTTGCTTTCTCAATCGGGCGAAACCGCGGATACCGTCGCCGCCGCGCTCGAAGCGGAACGCCGCGCCTGCCGCACCTTTGCGATAGTCAACGTCCCTTCCAGCACATTGACTCGCGTGTGCAAACGCCACGCGGTAACGCGCGCCGGTCCGGAAATAGCGGTGGCTACCACGAAAGGGTTTACTTCCCAGGTAATAGCCGTCGCCGCAATGCTCACGCGCGGGCAAACGGCGGACAGCGTAAAACGACTGCCTTTCGCAATGGAAAAAGCGCTCGCCGCCGCGGAAACGCAGGAAGCGGAAGAAGCCGCGCGCCTGCTTGCAATCTCGCCCGACGTGTTCTTTATCGGACGTAAAGCCGACTACGGAGTAGCGCTCGAAGGCGCGCTCAAACTCAAAGAAATAACTTATATCAACGCGCTCGGCATAAGCTCGGGCGAACTCAAACACGGGAGCATTTCACTCATAAGCGACGGCACGCCGGTAGTCGTCGTGCATACCGACCCGTCTTTGCGCGAAAAAACTTTGCTTACCATCTCGTCGGTACGCGCCCGCGGCGGCTTCGTGATAGGCATTACCGACGACAGCGACGTTTGCGCCGCTTCCGACCTCGCCGTACGCATACCGCATTGCGATCCCTTTCTCTCACCCGCCGTCAGCGTTTTGCCTTTGCAATCGATAGCCTACCGCGCCGCCGTACTTCTCGGTCGCGACGTAGACAAACCGCGCAATCTCGCCAAAAGCGTAACGGTCGAATAAACTTTTTATTGCGCATCGCTAACGCTATAATTTCGCGCCGGTTGTTATATTTCGATAGGGCATTAAGAAAAAAGCTTAATGCCCTATCTCATATAAGCGCGAACGCCAAAGGATTCATTCGGCGCCTCGTGCGCACGCACCGTCTCATACAAACAGCGCCCTTTAAGCCGTCGGCTTTCGGGCGCGTTTGTATTCGTCGGCAGACCACGCTAACGCTATGCGTTAGCTCGCCCGCCTGACAGTTCGGGAAACAGTGTTCGCATATCGAAAGATATGCTCTGCACCGTTTCCCGAACCCTTCGCCCTTGCTCACTCACCGTTCGCAAGGGAATCGAAGGTCGTTCGCCCGAAGTAAATTCGTGCTCACTCCTTTATTTTGCGCACCGCTAACGCTACCCTGCCGCGAAAGAAAAACGCTTTCGCGGTTTTTTTTCGCTGGGTTGCGCAACATATACCCGCGCTTGCGGGATCTCTTATACTAGCGCACCGCTAACGCTCGCCACAGGCGTGCGCCATATATATCCGCGCTTGCGGATTCTCTTATATTGCGCACCGCTAACGCTACACTGCCGCAAAGGAAAAAGCCTTTGCGGCTTTTCCTTTGCTGTGTTGCGCAACATACACCCGCGCTTGCGGTATCTTTCGGGCGGATACGCGCAAAATTTCCCTCGCCGCCGTAAGGCAGGCTTCGGGAACGTGCGGAGGCTTTGCCTCCGTACAAATTTTGCTCGTCTGCGCCTCGAAATCTCTCCGCAATCGCTGCTTATGCTCTCTGCAATTACTCGTGCTTATTTTATAAGGTTATACACTTTATAAAAAAGAAAAAGTATCTCATAGTCAGAGAAAGCAGCGATTGCGGAAAGATTTTCGGATGATAAGGCGTGTTCTTTTTAGCCAGCGCAAGCGTGCGGCCGCCGCTAGGTGACCCTGCGGCGGTAAAAAAACACGCCTTTGCGCCGAAAAGATTCCGCAAGCGCGGGTGTATGTTGCGCAACCCAGTAAAAAAATGAAACGCGTTAAACACGTTTCATTTTTTTACGTCAGGGTAGCGTTAGCGGTGCGCAACCGAAAAAGGTAACGGGAAAAGAATGTTGAGATTGAAAATATTTTCTTTGACCGCAAT
>CALWBH010000022.1 GCA_944376015.1 uncultured Clostridia bacterium | reverse complement strand
CGTACGCCCAGCCAGCACATACAGCCTTTTACTTTTTCCAGATAAAACGCGAAGTCTTCCGCCGTAAAACGTCCGCAGGCAGGCGCGAGTTTTACGACTTCGGCAAGCCGAGCCACGCAGGACGGATCATTGATAAGCGGCGGATATACCGCTTTGACTTTCATTTCGCCGCGCGTGCCGTATATCTCGTCGCATTCGTAAAGCGTGTCTTTTATGACCCTGCGTGCGTTTTCCAATCCCGATCTGTCGGTATAACGGAAGGTGCACGCCAGCCGCGCTCTGTCCGCGACGACGTTACGCGCGCTACCGCCGGTTATCTTTCCCGTATGAAAGAGCGCCCCGCCCTTCTCTTCCGCCGCGCGCTTTGCCGTCACGGCGAAACGCATTGCGGAGGCAATCGCGTCCGCGCCTTTTTCGGGCGAAGCGCAATGCGAATTTTTGCCCCTGAAACAAACGTCGAACTCCATAACGCCCGCGAAAAGAGCTTCGTCCGCGGTAGTGGCGAACGTTCCTTTTTCCGTTTCCGGACTCAGATGAAACGCATAAATCTCGTCCACTCCGTCAAGCGCGCCGTGCTCTATCATGGTGAGAGCGCCGCCCTCGCCTTCCTCTCCGAACTGAAACACCAGCCGCAGATCGTGAGCGGGAGTATGAACGGTGAAATATCTGGCCGCGGTAAGCAGCATGGCGGTATGAGCGTCGTGTCCGCAGGCGTGCATATTGCCGCAATCCGCCGCGAAAGGCAATCCCGTCCTTTCGCGTACGGGCAAGGCGTCGAAATCCGCGCGGAAAGCGAGCTTCGACCCGACGCCGCAACCTTTGACGTCGACGAACAGTCCCGTATGAGCGGTCTTTACGGTATACCCCATGCTTTCGAGCTCGCCGCGTATGAGCGCGCTCGTAACGTACTCCTGTCCGGAAAGCTCGGGACAGGCATGAAGTTTCCTTCGCATGCTCACGGCATAGGCGAACAGACCGTCATCGATAACCGAATTTTCATTCATACGTTGTGATTATACTACATTCGCATCATAAAATCAATTGTTTTGGCGGTTACCTGCGTATTTTATTGAGACGTAATGCGCGCGCGGAGCGTAATTTATCAACGCGGCTTGACGAAAAACGCGCGAAAAACGGTTGCAAAAAGCAGAAAACGATTGTATAATGTAACAGGATCGGTAACGGAATTACGGTCTACTACGGAAAAAGGAGGCGGATATGGCTGAAAACGAAAAGCCTGACGAAATTACGGAAATCGCGGAAACGGCTGAAAAAATATCGGACTTCCTGAAAGAAAACGACTGTGAAAGCGCTGAAAAGCTGCTGCTCTCGCTACCCGTAGAACGGCTTAAAGACATTCTGACCGCGATCGACGAAGAATATCGCGTCGACGCGTTTTTGCTTTTACCCCGCGAAACCGCGGTCGGGCTTATACGCGAAACGAACGACGATCCAGAAACGAGCTTCCTTCATTCCCTGCACGGTTATGAAATAGCGCGTATTCTCGACGAGCTTTACGGCAAAGAAGAAGACCGCACTGTAGTCGTCGATCTGCCGCCTTTCGCCGTACAGAAAATGCTCGCGCACGGCGACGAACGCTCTAAGGAATTAATCGAAGATTCCATCGCGTATCTGACCGAAACGCGCCAGCTCGCGCTGCTCAAAAGCGTGCTCGTCGAAATAAATCCCGTCGATATAGCGGACATTCTCGACGACTTCAAAACGGAAGACCTGCTTAAAATCTACCGTATACTTCCCAAGGATATAGCCACCGACGTTTTCGTCTACCTGCCCAGCGAAGTAAGCCAGCAGATGCTCACGGCGCTTTCCGAAACCGAAGCCGGCAGACTGATAGACGATCTGTACGCCGACGACGCCGCCGACCTGCTCGAAGAAATGCCGTCGATGGTGGTAAAAAAACTGCTCGCCAAGACCAAGCCCGAAACGCGCACCGCCGTCAATCACCTGCTTCAATACGAAGAAGACAGCGCAGGCAGCATAATGACGGTGGAGTTCGTCGATCTTAAAGAATACTACACCGCAGGTCAGGCGCTCGACGTCATCCGTAAAACGGGACTGGACAAAGAAACGGTCAATAACTGTTTCGTACTCGACGGACAGCGCAAACTGCTCGGTATGATAACGCTCCGCCGTCTCATACTCGCTTCCCCCGACGAAAAAGTGGGCGATATGATGGAAGAAAACGTCATTATCGTACGCACCAACACCGACCAGGAAGAAGTGGCGCGGCTGTTTAAAAAATACGACTTCACGGCTATGCCCGTTTGCGACAGCGAAGGCAGACTCGTCGGTATCGTAACCGTCGACGATATCGTGGACATAATCGAAGAAGAGACGGAAGAAGACTTCTCCAAGATGGCGGCAATGGCGCCCATGGAAGACACCTATCTCAAAACGTCCACATGGAAACACGCCAAAGGCCGTATACTGTGGTTGCTTTTCCTTATGATAAGCGCGACTTTCACGGGGCTCGTGATAAACGGTTTCGAAAAAGAGCTCACCACCTTCCTTTACTCTTTCACCCCCCTGCTTATGGGCACCGCGGGAAACTGCGGTTCGCAGGCTTCGACTACCGTCATTCGTGCGCTCGCGCTCGATCAGATATCCACCAAAGACTTTTTTAAAGTCAGTATGAAAGAAGGGCGGATAGCGTTGATATGTTCGTCGGTGCTCGCGATAGCGAATACCGTCAGAGTCATTCTCATGTATTGGTGGACGGATTACAATCAGAATCTGGCGGTGCTCAAAGTATCGCTCATTCTCGGCATTTCGCTCATACTCATTATATTCATAGCGCAAACCTTGGGCGCGCTGCTCCCCATCATCGCAAAAAAGATACACGTCGATCCCGCGCTCATGAGCGCGCCGGTCATATCGACGATAATGGATACGCTGTCCATACTCATCTACTGCGCGGTGATTATCGTTACGGGCGCAATATTCCACTGGTCTTTCGCCGTTTAGCGTAAAAAATCGTTTCCGCGCACGTTTTTATGCGCAAATCCGCAAAAAGCGGTAGCAAAGCGTATTGACAAAACGGATAAATTGGATTATAATATTTTTTAAGCTACCGCTCCGTAAGTTTCGCGGGCGGTTTGCATATTACTCTATACATTATTATATTTGCATATTTCATCTATATTTTTTGAAGGAAGATCACTTATGAAACTCAAAGGCGCACAGATCATCGTAAAATGTATCGAAGAACAGGGCATCGATACCGTATACGGCTACCCCGGCGGTACCATACTCGATATTTTCGACGCGCTTTACGAAGAAAAGGACAAACTCACCCAGATCCTGACCTGCCACGAACAGGGCGCAAGCCACGCGGCGGACGGATATGCCCGCGCAACGGGCAAAACGGGCGTGGTCATCGCCACGTCAGGACCGGGCGCTACCAATCTCGTAACGGGTATCGCCACCGCATATATGGACAGCGTGCCGCTCGTCGCCATCACGGGTAACGTCGGAACGGCTTTCCTCGGCAGAGATTCTTTCCAGGAAGTCGATATAACGGGCGTCACCATTCCCATAACCAAACATAATTTTATGGTCAAAGACGTAAAAGAGCTCGCGGATACAATGCGCAAAGCCTTCTTTATCGCGGCGACGGGACGTCCGGGACCGGTGCTCGTCGATATCCCGAAAGACGTTCAGCAGGCGGTCACCGATTACGAATTCACTCAGCCCAGACCGATAAAGCCTTATTTTGCCGAAAACAAGTACGTCGCTAAAGCCATAGACACGATAAACGCGTCTTCGCGTCCGGTGCTTTACATCGGCGGCGGCTGCATACTTTCGAACGCGAGCGAAGCGCTCATAAAGCTCAGCGAAAAGATAAACGCCCCCGTGGCGTCGTCCGTAATGGGGCTCGGCGCTTTCCCGTCCTCTCACCCCAACTATCTCGGAATGATAGGCATGCACGGTAAAGCCAACGTAGCGGAAACGCTGCAAAAAGCCGATCTCGTCATCGCCATAGGCACGCGTTTTTCGGACAGAGTCGCGGGCGACCGTAAAAATTTCTGCAAACAAGCGAAAAAGATACACATCGACATAGATCTTGCCGAACTCGGTAAGAACGTCGGCGCCGACGTCGCCGTAATGGCGGACGCCAGACTCGCCGTCGAAGCGATGCTCCCCCGCATCAACGCCAAAGAAGACGGAAAATGGATAACCGAATGTCGCGAACGCCGCGACGCCGATTTCCTGCTCGGCAGCGACGGGAAACTTTGCCCGCGCAGAATAATCAAGGCGGTCGAGCGTCTCGGCTCCCCCGACAAGATAATAACCACGGACGTCGGTCAGCATCAGATGTGGGTGGCTCAGACCTATAATTTCGAAAAACCGCGCACAATGATTACGAGCGGCGGACTCGGAACCATGGGCTACGGAATGGGAGCGGCGATCGGCGCATGTATGGGTAGCGGCAAACAAACCGTGCTCTTCACCGGAGACGGATGCTTCCACATGAATTTCAACGAAGTGGTCACCGCCGCCAAGCTCGGTCTGGATATCACGGTGCTCGTGTTCGATAACCATACGCTCGGTATGGTAAGACAATGGCAGACTTTGTTCTATCACAGACACTACTCGTCCACCGATATCGACTACCCCACCGATTTCGTCAAGCTTGCCGAAGCGCTCGGCGCGACCGGCTTCAAGCTCGAACGCAACGAAGATATCGACGACGTGATATCGCGCGCGTTTGCGACCAAAGGAGTAAAGGTCATCGACTGCGCCATAGACAAAGACGAATTCGTACTGCCTATGATACCCGCGGGTAAAGATCTCAGCGATATCCTTACGCAGAAACCCATTTTCAACTAAGGAGTACAATCATGCCTGAAAAATCTCAGAAACACATAATAACGGCTCTCGTCACCAACCGCGCGGGAGTACTCACGAGAATAAGCGGACTGTTCGCGCGCAGGGGCTATAACATAGACTCCCTTTCGGTATGCAGTACCAACAATCCCAAACTGTCGCGTATGACCATTGTCGCGCTCGGTACGGACGACGAAATCAGTCAGATAGTAAGGCAGCTCGACAAGCTCTGGGACTGCCACAAGATCAAGATTTTCGAACCCAACGAAAGCGTGAAACGCGAGCTGCTGCTCATAAAAGTAAACGTTCCGGCAGACAAGCGTCCGGAAATAGAAAGCACCGCGAATATGATGAAAGTCAAGATCATCGACGTCGGAGCCGCCTCGGTCATTTGCGAAATGACGGGCGAACCGAACAAAATAGATAAATTCGTCGAGCTTATGCAGCCTTACGGCATACTCGAACTCGCGCGGACGGGTATCACCGCCCTTTCCCGCGGAAGCGAATGTCTCGACGATCTCGAGGACTACAACGAACAGATATCCAACAGATAATTGCCTCCGTCCGTACGATCAAAATCAGATCGGAAAAGCAAATAACGCGCGAAAGCGCGATAAACTTAAAGATATGAAAAAATGAACCCCTGAGTTTAAAACTCCGGGGTTCTGCTTTTAAAATATTTTTTGAACTTTACGGGCATTTTCGTCCGCACCGAAAATCTGAATCAATAAATTCAACACCGTTATAAAACGTTGCCCGACACAAACCGACTTTCCTTTAAAATTCAGAAATCCACTCTTCCGAGTATATAATCGGCGGAAACGTCGAAAAGGTCGCAAAGTTTTGCCAATTGCAAGTAAGTACATTCGCATACGCCCGTTTCATAGCGGCTGTAAACAGATTGAGACACGCCGATATTTTCCGCAACTTCTCTCTGAGTAA
>CALWBH010000021.1 GCA_944376015.1 uncultured Clostridia bacterium | reverse complement strand
GATGAACGTCGGAATCGAAATCCGCAACGTATATTCTGCGGAAAGACCGCGCCCGAAAATCGCGTTCGCTGCCTATCTCCACCGCTCCCGTCAGTCGAGGTCGCGCGGAAAGCTCTGTTTCGCGCATACCGTCCGAAAGCGCGTCGTACACCGTCGAGTCGGACGTTTCGCCAAGCAAGCGACGGCAAAGCTCGATAAGTTCGAGCAGTTTGTCGTGCGGCGACGCCCTGCCTTCGTCTGCTGCCGCAAGATCCGCGGGATAATCCGCAAACGCGTATTCCGCCGCGTACTCCGCGGCGCCGAGCATGCCTTTCCCCGCGCGGACGTTCATCGCCCCCAACAAAGCGGCAAGCTTGCGCCTGCATTTTTCGGCATTTTCGTAATATTCTTCACATCCGGCGTCGTCCGAAAACGGAGTCAGGAACCCTTTGTATGTTATGCCGCGGCGAAGCACCAACCGTTCGAACGCGTCGCATTCTTCCTTCGTACTGCCGGAGAGCGGATTCTTGGCAAGACTTATAACGTCGTCCGTACGGTAACCGCGCATGACGGCGCTCAATGCGGTGAGAACGAACGCTCCGAGCGGATGCTCCGCCAGACTGAGACTTTCGGAGGCGCAATACGGCACTCCGTTTTCGCGGAAAATGCGTTTGAGTTCGTCAGGATGCTCCTGCGCGGTGACAACGCACATTTCTTCGTAAGACACTCCGTTTCTGTGATCCGCGGCAACGCGCGCCGCTATCGCTTTTGCGGCGAAAACGGGAGACGGCGCGGCGTAAAGCTCCGTTTCCCCTATACGCGCTCCTTCCGCGCGGACGTCGTAAACGAACAGCCCTTTCGCGCGTTTTTCGATTACGTCCATAACGGAACGCATAAGCGCGGTATATGCGTCGAAGCAAGCAACGTATACGTACGCGTTATCGAGACGGTCGCTTGTTTCGAGATATCGCGCAAGCAACCGAAGTCTTCCCGCCGAATCGGTATATTTCCCTTCCGACGCGACGAGATACGACTTGTATATAAGCGAAATATCCTTTGCTTTCGCACCCGGAACAAGCTCGCGAAACTCGTCCGGAGATATGCCGCAGGACATCAATTGATTTATTACGTCGTACAATACGGAAGCGAAACCTTTGGTTTTCCAGCTCCGAGAATAACATTCCAGCTCTCCGTGCTTTTCGGCAAGTATCCTGCGTATCAGTATAACGCTCCCTTTTCTCGGCAAATATTCCGTTCCGTCCGCGTTCAACGAAAACATCCTGCTCCACGTCGTAACGCTTACGTCGAAAGCCCCGCCGAAACGCCTGCAAAGTTCGCGCTCGGCAGTCAAGGTGCATCTGTCCGGTACCACGACTATATGCTTTACGGAAAGGTCGACGCGTCGTTCCGCAAGCTTATCCATGACCGCGGACAGCGCGGCGGTAAAAGAAATATGCGAAAAATTCTTTTTCATACTCACATAATACCCGAATTAAGGTGACAAATCAAGTTATTTATGCTAAAATAAGTGCTGAAATTCTTTTTACGGAGTTTATTAAGATGAAAAAAGTATTCGTACTTATCATATCTTTGCTGCTTGCCGTATTCGCTTTTACCGGTTGCGGATCGCTTTTCAATTGCGGAAACACCACGGTATCGAGTACGCTGATGACGGAAAAGCCCTGGAAAAACGACTATAACTACGAAAAAATTTCTTACAAGGTTACCAGATATTCCGTAGTATACAGCGAAAACAAAGACGGCGAACAGGTGTTCGATACCGATAAAACGGTTGCCGAAGGCAATTATACCGTTACTCTCGGCACTATCGCTCAGGATATAAAAGAGTCAAGCGAGTTCAAAGCGCTTTGCGAGAATTTCGAATTCAGCGAATATTTTACCGACAACATCTCCAAAAGCGATTCCCTGACTAAAACCGCAGGCGCTTACTCCGTCATAACCGCCGATTATTCGATAACTTATAACGACGAAGCGGCTAACGGGGATTACGCCGGCAAAACGGACAGCATACAAAGCCTGATCCTTTTCCGCAACGCCAACCTTATGCCCGTCTTTTCGTATAAAAAAGCGGACCTTCAAGCTTCCGGCATAACGTATACTGCCATCGCCGATTATGTCAACGGCGTAAACAAATTTACCGAAAACGGCAAAGCGGCGGCGGACGTTTCCATCAAAGAGAATTACGATAACGAACTGCTTTATTATCTCATACGCTCGCAGACGGGAATCGAATCGGGAACGGGCACCACGCTCAACGTGCACAACTCAGTGGAAACGGGCGTATACGGCAAGGAAGCCGTAAACGTCATGGCAGTAAACGTCGACGGCAACAGTTATTACGTCAACGGCATAGACGCCGACGATACCGGATTCTGCAAAGAATATCTCGGAGACAGCGTGCAATACGTGGACGAAGAAGAAAAAGCCAAGCGTGAAGAAGAAGCCAAGAAAAACGGCGAAGAAATAGAAGTATCCGTCGGTTATGAAATACCCGCTAAAATAGTTACCGTCGGCAGAAATACACAGAACCGCGGTCCGTCCACCACTCTCGCCTATTCTTCCGTGGATTTCACTTACTACGGAAACGTCATGAAAAACGTTCTGCTTAATATCACCGGTTACGAAGTGGACACGGAAAAGCAGCAGATAAGCTATATGAATATGATCACCATAAGCGATTATACGATAATACAATAATTCGCATTCAAAAACGGCGGACGTCGTCCGCCGTTTTCTTTATGCTTTTTTCCGAATTCCCTGTTCGTATTCGTTCGTCGGTTGCGACTTTAACTGTTTAGTTCGCCCGTATATCGCCCGTAACGGTTTATAAAACGCGGAGAGACTTTCAACGTCTTCCCGCGTTTTTCACATATTTCACTTTACCGTTCCGAGAGCGTATTTAAGCCGACGAACCGTCTCGTCTTTACCGAGAAGGCGCGCCATTTCCGTAGCTCCGCCGGGAGTGACGGGCGAAGCGGTTATCGCTATACGGTATACCCACAGCACCGCGCCTTTTTTGACGCCTTTTTCCGCCGCGTAGTTTTCGAGCGCGGGATACAGTCCGTCGCCGTAATTATTCTCCGTAAGCGTTATAAGATCGGGCAGCATTTCCGCCGCGACCTTTTCGTCCGTCTTGTTCTTCGCATGGACAAACATGTCGGGCGACAGCTTATCGTAAGCGTTTAAAAACTCGGTCAGGTTAACGCTGAGATCGTCTTCCGTGCGCATATCCTTGAAACACTCGCTCGGTCCTACGTCCGCGAACGACAGACAACGCGAATGAAGCAGCTCTGCAAGGAATTTCAGGTCGTAACCTTTAAGATAATCCACCTGCTCCATAAACGGCTGTGCGTGCGCGTAAAACTCTTCGTCCGAAAGTTCCTTGATATATTCCCCGTTAAGCCAGCGGAGTTTCGCCTCGTCGAAAATAGACGGGGATTTGCTCAGTCCGTCAAGCGAGAAATTGTCAAGCATATACCGCATATCGAATTTTTCGGTATTGTCCTTGGGACTCCAACCGAGCAGCGCGATATAGTTCATTATCGCGTCTTTAAGATAACCCTTGTTTATAAAGTCCTTATAGCTCGCCGCGCCGTAACGCTTGCTGAGCTTATGACGGGCGTCGCGCATAATGGGCTGTAAGTGGATATACACGGGCGGTTCCCAGCCGAACGCTCGGTAAAGCAGGTCGTACTTAGGCGTACTCGAAAGATATTCGACGCCGCGTATGACATGCGTTATACCCATAAGATGATCGTCGATTACGTTAGCGAAATTGTACGTAGGCAGTCCGTCGCTCTTTATAAGCACGTTGTCTTCGAGATCGGCGTAAGGCACGGTAACGTCGCCGAACACGCAGTCGTGGAAAGTATATTCCCCGCTTTCGGGAACGTTCTGACGGATCACGTAAGGCTCGCCCGCCGCAACGCGCGCTTTCGCCTCTTCGAGCGGAATACCCAGACAATGCTTGTCGTATTTGGTCGCGCCGTCCGCGTGCATTTTTTCCAACCGCTCTTTGGTGCAGAAACAGTAGTACGCGTCGCCGCTCTCTATCAGTTTTGCGGCGTAATCGAGATATATCTGCTTTCTTTCGCTCTGAATATACGGACCGTAATCGCCGCCCACGTCGGGACCTTCGTCATAGACGAGTCCCGCCTCTTTCATCGAATCGTAAATTATCTGCGCGGCGTCGCCGACAAGTCTTTCCCTGTCGGTATCTTCGAGACGGAGAATGAAATCGCCGCCCTGCTGTTTGGCGAAAAGATACGCATAAAGCGCGGTGCGCATACCGCCTATGTGAAGATAACCCGTCGGAGAGGGTGCAAATCTCGTTCTGACCTTCATCAGCACACCTCTGCTCCGCTCTCGATGTCTTTTTCGGGCGAAATAAGCACGACTTTACCTTCCTTTTCGGCGCAAAGCAGCATACCGTTGCTCTCTATTCCGCACATTTTGCGCGGCGGAAGGTTCGCCACGAGTATTACTTTCTTACCTACCATTTCTTCGGGCGTGTAGTATTTGGCTATCCCCGAACATACGGTGCGGATCTCGTCGCCCACTTTCAACGTTTCTTTGAGCAGCTTTTCGCTTTTTTCCACCTTTTCGCAGGCGATGACTTCCGCTACTTTGAGTTCGCACTTGAAAAAGTCGTCTATCGTTATATAACCCTTTTCTTCCACGTCTTTCTCCTTTGCCGCTTCTTTCTTTGCGACAGGCGCGGCTTTCTCTTTATCCTTTTCCTTTGCAGCCGCAATAGCTTCGAGCTCTTTCAGTTCTTTGTTTATGTCGAGACGAGGATAAACCGCGTCAGACTCCGTAGTCACGTACTCTTTCACCGCGCCGTAACGCATTCCGTCTCCGAACTCCGCGGGAACGTCTACGCCGAGACAACCGAGCGCTTTTGTCGGACCGCCCTTAAAGAACGGAAGAAGCAGGCTCGACGTCACGCGGATAACTTCGAGCAGGTTGTATATTACCCGTTCCAGACGCGCGCGTGCGCCTTCCTCTTTCGCGAGTTTCCAAGGCGCGGTCTCGTCTATATACTTATTTGCGCGGCGAACGAGCGCGAACACGTCTTCGAGCGCTTTGTTAACGACGAGTTTGTCCATATCGCCGTCTACCGCCGCTTTTACGCCGTTTATCATGGCTATCAGTTCGTCGTCCAAAACGTCCGCGTCGCCCGCGTTCGTCACTTTGCCGCCGAAGTACTGACGGCTCATAGCAAGCGTACGTTTGACGAGGTTGCCGAAGTCGTTTACGAGATCGTAATTTATTTTGCGGAGCAAAAGCTCGTTCGAGTAATCTCCGTCCGAACCGAAAGGCATTTCGCTGAGCAGGAAATATCTGAGCGCGTCCACGCCGTACCTGTCCGCAAGGATATACGGATCGACGACGTTGCCAGTACTCTTGCCCATTTTCTGACCGCCGAGCTTTATCCAGCCGTGACCGAATACCTTTTTGGGCAAAGTCAGATCGAGCGCCATAAGCACCGCAGGCCATATTATCGAATGGAAACGCACTATCTCTTTGCCGACGACGTGAACGTCCGCGGGCCAATATTTGCGGAAGTCGCTTTCGTCGTCCGAGCCGTAACCGAGCGCGGTGATATAGTTGGAAAGCGCGTCTATCCAGACATAAATCACGTGTTTTTCGTCAAACGGTACGGGTATGCCCCACTTGAACGTAGAACGGGATACCGCGAGATCCTGCAAACCCTTGTCGATAAAGTTATTCACCATTTCGTTCACGCGGCTGGCGGGCTGAAGAAAATCGGTTTCGGTAAGCAGTTTTCGCAGGCGCGGAGCGTACTTGGACAGACGGAAGAAATACGACTCCTCTTCCGCGTATTCGACGGGTTTTCCGCAGTCGGGGCAGCAGCCGTTTACGAGCTGGCTTTCAGTCCAGAACGCCTCGCAGGACTTGCAGTACTTGCCTTTATACGTCGATTTGTAAATATCGCCCTTGTCGTAAAGCGCCTGAAATATTTTTTGAACGCTTTTTACGTGATAACCGTCCGTGGTGCGAATGAATTTATCGTAGGATATATCCATGAGTTTCCACAGATCTTTTATTCCCGAAACGAGATCGTCCACGAATTTCTGCGGCGTCTTTCCCGCTTCTCTCGCTTTGTCTTCCACTTTCTGACCGTGTTCGTCCGTACCCGTAAGATAGAATACGTCGAACCCCTGCATACGCTTATAACGCGCTATCGCGTCGCACACCACGGTGCTGTACGTGTGTCCGATATGAAGGTTTCCGCTCGCATAATATATGGGCGTAGTGATGTAAAACACAGGTTTTTCAGGCATACCGTTCTCCTTTTATCGCGGCTTTACGCCGCGTACGCCCGCGCTTCGGTTTTCGCTTTCCGCGCGGACTACACATAATTATATAATAATATTTGCAAAAACGCAATCATATTTTATTATAGTTATGGCTTTCATCTGGATAATAATAATGCTTATTTCGATAGCCGCGCTGATTTTCGCCGATCCGTCCGCCGTTCTTTCTTCGATGATAACGGGCGCGAACGGCGCGGTGTCGCTCGCGCTCACGCTCGTTGCGCTGTACGGGATATGGCTCGGTCTGTTCGAGGTCCTCGACGGCACGGGCATTGCGGACAAACTCGCGCGGCTGCTCCGTCCCGTAGTCAGGCGGCTGTTTAAAGGCGAAAGCGCGGAAACCGAAAAATACGTTTCAATGAACATAAGCGCGAATCTGCTCGGACTCGGGAACGCCGCTACGCCCATGGGTATAGGCGCGGTAGGCTCGATGAAACGCGGACGTAACAAAGCGATTGCGACCACCAACATGATAATGCTCGTCGTCATTTCCGCCACGAGCCTGCAAATATTCCCCTCCACGGTCATTTCCATGCGCGCCGCCGCAGGCTCGGCAAATCCCGCGGATTTTCTGCTTCCCTGCATTGCGGCGACAGTCACGAGCACGATAGTCGGAATCATAGGCGTTAAACTGCTCGGCAGACTGTTGGAAAAACGCGAAGCGAAAAAAGACCGCAAACGCGCTACGAAAACTTATCTTTCAACGGATTTGTCAGAAACGGCTCCGACCGACGTTACGTTAAACGTCGCAGGCAAAGCGAACGATCGAAAAAACGACTTTATGTTGAACTGCGACCCGCTTACGTCAAAAGCGCTTAACGGTCATGCTCCGAACGAATCGGTATCGCGCGGCTCGGGAGAAACGGAGAAAAGCTTATGACGATATATATAGTGCCTCTCATATTTCTCACCGTACTCGGAATTTCTTTTTTGAGAAAAAAAGACGCGTACTCGGCGTTCGTCAAAGGCGCGGGCAGCGCGCTCGAACTCATGGCTGGCGTTCTGCCCTATCTCATGGCTGTAATGATCGCGTGCGAGCTGTTCCGTACGAGCGGCGCAAGCGCGGTGTTTTCCGGTTTCATGTCGCCCGCACTCGAAACGGTAGGAATACCGGGAGAGCTGAGCGAGCTCGTGCTGCTCCGTCCGCTGTCCGGCGCCGGCAGTCTGTCCGTACTCGAAAACATTTATGCGACCTACGGCACCGACTGTTTCATAGGTCGGTGCGCATCCGTCGTTTACGGTTCGAGCGAAACGGTGTTTTACGTTTCCGCGATATATTTTTCCAAATCCGAAGTGCGCAATCTGCGCTATGCGATACCGCTCGCGCTCGTCGCGGCGTTTATCGGAAACATAGTCGGCTGTAATCTCTGCCGCCTGATATAAATGAAAATAAGGACGCGAGACGCGCCCTTATGTGCGATTCATTTTTCCGATTGTCCAAACCGTGCAGAAGGGTTGCGGATCGTGTTCTTTCGATTGTGAGGGCAAGGGCGCATACCCGAACATATGTAACCGCCGCCCGAGCATGAAAATAAGGACGCGAGACGCGCCCTTATGTGCGATTCATTTTTCCGATTGCCCAAACCGTGCAGAAGGGTTGCGGATCGTGTTCTTTCGAATGTGAGGGCAAGGGCGCATACCCGAACGTATGTAACCGCCGCCCGAGCATGAAAATAAGGACGCGAGACGCGCCCTTATGTGCGGTTTTGTGGGGACGACAGAACTCGAATCTGTGACCTCTTGCATGTCAAGCAAGCGCTCTAACCAACTGAGCTACGCCCCCGTAGCGACGTTTAAGATAACATATTTCCCTGTCTTTGTCAAGTCAAATACGGCGGTTTCGAAGTTTTTGTCGTATTTTTAACGATAAATTCCGAAGCGAAAGACAATACGTCAAACGATACGCTCAATCGTCGACGTACTTTATAAATTTTGCGGGAACGCCGCCGACCACGGTATTCGCGGGTACGTCTTTCGTTACGACCGCTCCCGCCGCAACGATGGCGTTATCGCCAATCGTAACGCCGGGAAGAATCGTGGCGTGAGCGCCTACCCACACGCGCCTGCCCAGCTTTACGGGCGCGGCGATCATACTCCCGCGTTCGGAAGGAGCGGGATCGTGATTTAAAGTCGCTATCACTACCTGATGCCCTATAAGACAATCGTCTCCTATCTCTATTCCGCCCTGATCCTGAAAAGCGCAACCCTCGTTCATGAACACGCGCTTACCGACCGTGATGTTTTTCCCGAAATCGGAGTATATAGGCGGAAATAAAGAGAACGTTTCGTCTACAGGTTTACCGATAAGCTCGGAAAAAAGCGTTCTCAACTCTTCCGCGGTATGAAATTTATTGTTTATTTCACACGTTATGCGCCGCGCTTCCGCCGCCGCTGCGTGCATACACTCGTGCGCTTCGCCGTCGGCTTTAATATAAGCGTGCGTTTTTATATAATCCGTGAATTCTTTTACCGTCATATTCACCTCGTTTTCTTACAGTATAAATTTATCTCGACGGCGTGTCAACCATATCGACGGATAATAGCGCATAAAAAAAGAGCCCGCTCGGACTCTTTTTCCGCATTGCCTTTTACGCGTTGGCTTTTTTCCACGCTTCGGCTTTTACCTTGGAAAGGCTGGTCAGCTTCTCCGAGGTGTAAGGCGAGTTCGCGCCGCCGTTCGTGTAAAGAAAGTTCGCGCCGTCTTCGGCAACGTACAGCGTTTCTTCGTAGCCGCTCTCGTCACCGAACCATCCGTGAGAAACTTTCTTATATACGCTCATATCGGCGGTATCGTATACCTTTCCCTTGACCGTTTTACGCATTGTTCGCTTCCTCCTGTCTTTTTACGCGGTATGTATTTGTCTTCCGCGCTTTCGCTATAAATATTATAGCACTTGACAATGCGCTTTTATAACATAATTATGTCTTTTTATAGCACGTTAAATCTTTCGTTTGTTTTCCCGCACTATTTCGACGATAAACGCGTTATACTTTTTGCGCGCAACCGAGTCCGCGCATATATCTGTCCATGGCTTCGGCGACGCGCTTTGAAACTTTTACCGCTTCGACGACCGTTTTCGCGCCCGTTACGACGTCGCCCGAAGCAAATACGCCTTCTCTCGTCGTCCTTCCGTCAGCGTCAACCGCCACTAATCCGCGTTCGTTCACGTCGATTCCCGAAGTCGATCTCACTATAACGGAAAACGGTCCCTGCCCCACCGCTATTATCGTGGAATCGGACGGTATAAGAGTTTCCGTTCCCGGTACGTCTTCGAGCTTACCGTCCGCGTTTTCTTCGCAGTCCGTTGTAATTATTCCGTTTTCGGTAAAACGTTTGGTGTCTTTTCCGAACAAAAACTTGACGCCGTCGATTTTAGCGAACTCCACTTCTTTCTTGCATGCGGTAAGCTTTTCTTCCGCTCGGTTGAATACCAGGGTCACGTCGTGACAGCCGTGCCGTACCACCGTGCGCGCCACGTCTATAGCGGTATTACCGCCTCCGACCACGGTTACGCGATCTCCCAATTCGTAAACGTCGGGATTGCGAAGATAGTCTATCGCATAGTGCACGTTGCCGTAACTTTCCCCGGGCAAACTAAGCCTGTAAGGTCTCCACACGCCGGTGCCTATAAATATCGCTTTGTAACCGTCGCGGAAAAGATCGTCGACGGTTAGATTCATGCCTATCCGCGTATTCGGGCGGACGCTCACCCCGTATACGGACAACGCTTTTTTCAATCTGTCGAGCACGCTTTTGGGCAGACGGAATTCGGGTATGCCGTATCGCAATACTCCGCCTATCTTATCGTTACCTTCGAAGATCGTCACGTCGTAACCGCATTGCGCAAGTATAAACGATATCGTTATCCCGGCGGGACCCGACCCTATCACCGCGGCTTTCATTCCGTTCTTCTCTATGTTAATTTCCCGCTCTCCGATAAGTCCGAGATAATAATCGGAAACGTAATTTTCTATTATGCTGAACTGTACGGGATTGCCCTTTATACCGAGAACGCAATGTCCTTCGCACTGACTCTCCTGCGGACATACATAACTGCATACAAGCGAAAGCGGATTGTTCGCAAATAACTTTTCTCCCGCCTCCTCTATCCTGCTCTCCCGAAAAAGCGCGATAGTGCCGCGTATATCCGTGCTTACCGGACACCCCTTGATACAACGCGGATCTTTGCATTGCAGACACCTTTTCGCCTCGTCGATAACATGATTGCTCATACTCTTAGCGCTCCTTTTAGCCGGTTCTATTGTCAATAATATATCACAACCGATATTAAAAGTAAATTGCAAAATTATCTTAATTATATTGCAAAAACAGTACCGCCTATAATAAACAAAAAAGACCGACGCTTCGTGCGACGGTCTTTAACCGATACAAACCAACGGTTTGTTAAAAATCGAAAACGGGGAAAATGAATTTAAGTATATTGCATACAAGTATGGCAAGCATACAAATCGGCGCTATATAGCGTACCATTATCAGAAAATACTTTCTGTAACCGCCGCCTTTACGCATACCTATTTCGTCGAGCAAAGTATGCGTGTCCATAAAATGTCCCGTTAAAAGACAGGTTATTATTGCGACGACGGGCATAAGGATACTGTTGGATAAATAATCGAACATATCCAAAATCATATATTGATCACTGCCCGAACCGATATGAATAAAGGAGAGCGGTCCGTATCCCAAAGACGACAACGAGCCGACGACAATGATAAAACCGAACACGATGACGCATGCTTTCAGTCGCGACCATTTAAGATTTTCGCGTAGCACGCTGACGATCGTTTCGACCAGCGAAATGGAAGAAGTGAGCGCTGCGAAGAACACGAGTATAAAGAATATCGAACCGATCACTCTTCCTCCCGGGAGCGCGTTGAACACGGCGGGAAGCTGAACGAACATAAGCGAAGGACCCGATTCTTTCATTACTTCGCCGGAGTTATTGCTGAATGCGAAGATAGACGGGATTATGATAAGCGCGGAAACGATAGCGAAACATGTATCGCATATCGAGATCTGGCGCGCCGAACCCGTTATGCTCGCTTTCTTTTTCATATACGAACCGTAAGTGATCATTATACCCATTGCGAGCGACATAGAATAAAACAGCTGACCGAGCGCGGCAAGCAGAGTGGCAAAGCTGAACTCGGAAAAATCGGGCACGAAAAGTTTTTTCACGCCTTCGAGCGCGCCGGGCTGACACATTACGTATATCATAAGAAATATTGCAATGACCGCAAGCAAAGGCATAAGTATTTTGCTTATACGTTCTATTCCCTTTTGTACTCCGAAAACCACGACAAGCACCGTAGCTATGGCAAAAAGAAGGAAGAACAGGAGCGGCTGCCATGGATTGGAGATAAAAGCGCCGAAGAACGCTTCGGACGTACCGACTGTCGCGGAGCCTCCGAGAAGCTGATCGCTGCCCGCAAAAAACGCGATTATATATCTCAATACCCAACCGCCTATAACGCTGTAATAAGGCACTATGATGACGGGTACGATCAGGCATAAAAACCCGAACCATTTAAATTTTTTATTCAGAGCGGTAAACGCGCCTATAACGCTTTTTCCCGTTTTCCTTCCTATAGCTATTTCAAGCACGAGCAATGTGAACCCGACCGTTACCGCCAACGCTATATAGCACAGCAAAAAAATTCCCCCGCCGTATTTGGCGGCAAGGTACGGAAATCTCCAAAGATTGCCGAGCCCTACGGCGCTGCCCGCCGCGGCAAGCACGAAACCGAGCTTTGAAGAAAATCCCTTATGCTTTTTTACTTCCGTTCCGTCACCTTCGGCGGTTTCGGATTCCGCAGGCGCTTCTTCGGCTATATCCCCGATAAGCGGCTTGTCTTCGTCTGTCATGATTTCTCCTTTAGTATGAACGGATAACGAAATCGCCGTTCTGTCGCGTCATAAAGTCTGCGGTTGCAAACGTTAATACAATTTTAATGTAATATCTCTCTTTTGTCAAGGCGTTTCGCTCAATTGCCTTAAACCGCGCCACATTTCCCCGACAAAAGATAATCCGAGTCTACGGAATACTGTTGCCCGCCGCACGGTAAACGTCATACCACTCTTCGTGCGTTATTTCCGTTTCGGCGGCTTTTGCCATACCGATTATGCGGACGCCGTCCGTCGAACCTATTATCGGTTGCATGCGGGCAGGATGACGAAGTATCCAGGCAAGCGTTGCGGCAGAAACCGTGATACCGTACTTATCGGCTATTTTTTTAAGCGCGCGATTGAGCCGCAGGTGAAAAATACTGCCTATAAATCTTCCGTTTTTTGCACGGAACGGAGACCACGGCTGTACGGTGATCCCGTTAAGACGGCAATAATCCAGCGTCATCCCGTCGCGCATTACCGACGCGGAATCCGTCATATTCACATGCAATCCGGAGTCTATCATTCCCGTATGCGCAGGTCCGAACTGCAACTGATTGAAAACGAGTTTATGCCCTACGTACTTTTGCAAAAGCTGTAACTGAAAACTGTTATGATTGGACACTCCGAAATATCTTACTTTACCTTCGCCGTGGAGCTTATCGAATACTTTCGCCACCGTTTCGGGTTCGCAAAGCGCGTCGGGTCGGTGAAGAAGCAATACGTCTATATGTTCGACGTTAAGTCTTTTAAGGCTTCCTTCCGCGCACTCGATCAAATGCTTTTCGGTAAAATCGTAACGCTTCCCTATCACTATGCCGCATTTTGTCTGTATTACGATTTTATCGCGCACCGACGGATTGCGGCGAAGGTATGCGCCGAATTTTTCTTCGCATCTGCCTTTGGAATAAATATCCGCATGATCGAAAAAATTAATGCCCGCGTCGAGATCGGCGCCTATCATCGCGTCGAGCTCTCTATCGCTCAGCCCCGCTATACGCATGCAGCCCTGAGCTATACGCGAAACACAAAGCTCTGTACTTTCCGGAGTAAAATATTTCATAACGTCTCTCCACTTATTATCGACCGTATTTACCTTCTTTGCATTGCCGAATTCTTCCGTAACGTTTTTCTTCCGGCAACGCATAACCCAACTCTATATTTGCGAGTTTACTGAAAAAGTACTCATATGTTTTTTCTCTTATCGTAATGTTCAATTTGGCGTTTTCCGCTTTTACTGTTTTCTCTTCGCCGTTTTTCAAGCGTAAAGTTATGTTATCGAACGACCATTTATGCTTTATATGTATGCTTTTAATGTCGTTACGCGTAAACATACAACCGTCAGCGGCAAAACACAATGATTCGAACGATATGTTTCCTTGCAAAAATTTGCGTTCGGTTGCGAACAAGCAATCGGAAGCCACGCATTTTCCGAAAAAATCTCTTGCCGTATTACCGTAACAGACTTTTCCTTGCAAACGTATATAATCGGCAAGTTCGTTTATATCCGAAAACCAAACTTTTTCGGCTCCCGACTCAATACTTATGTCACGATTGTTTTGAAAATAAACTATGGCGTTTATCCAAACGTTTCCGTTAATCGTTCTCTTCAACAAACCGATAGCACGATTCACCTGATCGAAGGGGGATTTGTTTGGTTTAATATGATTTATTCCAAGATATTTGTCACGTTTGTAACTGTAAAATTTTCCTTCATGTTCTATTTGTTTTCCTTTCCAGTTCTTTATTTCTACGGCGAAAAGCTTATTGCGGTATAATATCAAACTGTCTATTTCGGCGTCGCCTTTATCGGAACTTACGATTATATTGTTTTTCATTTCGCATGACGGCAAAACATTTTTCAATTCTTCAAAAAATTTCAGCTCTCCCTGTTTGCCATAAAGCTTCTCGGGTTCCACCGACGGTATCGACTTTTGAAACTTACGTTTAAGCCCTATGCCTATTTTATGAAATATTTTTTTGATAAACATAATTACTGATAGAAAATCGGAATACCGTACGCGGCAAGCGCGCGCTCGAATTCTCCGCTGAAAAAAGACGTTCCGTCATCCAAAAAACTCAGCAGAGTCTTATTGTCTTTGTCATAAAAGTATACGTGTTTCAATAATCCTATCGCATATACCGCCACGTGATGTATGTCTTCAACTTTCGCGGTCTGACTTTTTCTGAAAGGTTTTATGTAATAAAACGAACCGTTTTCAAGCTTGAAGCACTCCACTTTATATACGTAAAACAATATCACGCCGCAAACGCAACCGCATCCGCCGCCGATAAGAAAGCCTATTTTCATCGCGGCAGAAACGGGTATTCCGGCAATCAGTAATATTGCTCCGGCTATCAACAGCAAAACGCTTGCTACCGTTACGATCCAACAAAAAATTCCCGCCGCTATCGGCGCTTTTATTTTAAAATCCACTCCGCCAATCATTTCCTTTTCCCCGTTTGCTTTATTCTGTCCGTTTACAAGCCGGGCGGCAATTTCGTCTTCATTTTTTCACGCAGATCGTAACGTTCGCCGTCCGCATAAAAAGTGCCGTCGCCCACCGCATGTAATATGCGTCTGTCGGATATATTTTCGTTTTCAACTACCCGCGTCACTTTCAGCACAAGGAATCCGTAACTTTCGATATACTCGACAAGTTTACATTCCAGGCATGCCATGCACTCCCCTATAAGCGGTGCTTTAACGGTTTTTGCGGGCAATGCGGTCAGACCGAATCTTTCGAATTTATCCGCATCCGCACCGCTCACCATCCCTATACCCACAGCCGTTTCCGCAAGGAACGCAGGCGGTATGCAAACAACGCATTCTCCCGTTTTCAATATCGTCGAAAACGACTTATTCCACGCGCCTGTAATTATGGCGATATGTCCGTCGAAATCGATAGCCGTTGTCCACGAGATCGTCATAACGTTATTCTTACCGCCGTCCGCGGTCGTGACCAACGTTACGGGACCAGGCTCTATGTAAGTAAGCGCTTTTTCAAGTATGACTTCCTTCATGATCAACATTATACCATACAGCCGCGCGATATTCAATAGCCGACGGTAAAAAAAACTAAATTTTCCGCGCCGACGGAATATCGAACCTTAGCTAATATTGAAAAGAACGGGAAAGAACCCCGTTCTTCAGCGTCTTTTAAGTCAACCGACGTTAAACGCCGCGTACGTTATCCGCAATTGCCTGCCGAGATTTTACAATCGTTTCCTTTATCAAAGGCAATACCGTCTCAAGTAAATCGATCTGCGAAATCAGATACGTTTCGTCTTCAAAAAGCGCATAATGCACGCTCGCGCGGACAAAAACATAAATAAGCGGCTGCAACACCTTGCAAGGAATACCGAGCTTTGGTTCGAGCTCCTTGGCGTATTCCGAATATCGCTCCGTAACGCCTTTGAAAAAAGCCTTGCCGTATTGCCTGTACTTCGGAGAAGTATATACCTGATACATAAAACGGTATTTTTCGCCGTGCTTTTCCGCCGTCCAATAAGGCACTTCGCGCAAAAAACGCGAAACGTCGTCCATGTCTTTCGGCGCCATTTTCATAAAATCGTCTTCGACTTTCGCCATGCAATGCGCGGTAGAATCTATTATAATCTCGTCTTTCGTCTGAAAATAATGAAAAATATTACCGGCGCTCATTCCGCAAGCCGTGGCCAACATTTTGGTGGAAGTACCTTCGATCCCGTGCTTGCAAAAACATTCGAAACATTTTTCGAGCAGCTCTTCCCTTTTATTCGGATCTTTTGTGCGCAATCTTTTTCTCCTTTGGTTTTATGTATATACTTTACACTAAATTTACCTTTTTTGTCAATAGGGAAAAGAAAAAAATAATTGCAATACTCCCGATTTTTACCGATTTTCAACAAAAAAAATGATATTGCAGACGTTAAGTTATATCGCAAACATGGGGATGTTGCGTTAAGCGACGCAATGGAGCGAAATTTTTTGTAAAATTTCGCTCCATTGCTGACTTAACGTTGCCATTCAGACGCAATATCGGTTGTCTTTTATATTTGCGCACCGCTAACGCTCGCTTCGCGTGCGCAAGTATATAACCGCGCTTGCGGATTCTTTCGGGCGGATACGCGCAAAATTTCCCTCGTCACCGTAAGGTAGACTTCGGGGACGTGCGGAGGCTTTGCCTCCGTACAAATTTTGCGCGTCTGCGCCTCGAAATCTCTCCGCAATCGCTGCCTTCTCTTTCTGTAAGTTTCTTTATTTTTATACGGCTCATTTATATAAACACACGTTTTTCCTCAAAAATCCAACCGCATTGCTACTGTATAGTCTTATAATTACTTTAATTCGTAAAGTAACTTTATGTTTTGTGATATATTGTAATAAATTAAAACTTTTCTGTTATAACGCACGGGGCTGTTGCATTGCTAAATGCAACAGCCCCAAAAACTTCAAAAAATCAGACTATTATATTAAGAATCTTGCCGGGTTTATAAATTACCTTTTTAGCGGCGGGAAGTTCGAGCAGGGCGAGCGCGGCGGCGGTTGCTTCCGCTTCGGTCGCGTCGGGAGCGATATTGACCGTGCCCTTGAATCTGCCCATAAGCTGCACGGGCATTTCGATAAGCGACCGCGCGAGCTTGCTCTCGTCGGCTACGGGGTAAGGCTGACGAAGCACGCTGTCCTTGTTGCCGAGTCTTTCCCAGAGTTCTTCCGCGACGTGCGGAGTTATGGGCGCCACGAGTTTGACGAAAGTCACCGCGGCGTTATACAGCGCGTCGTCTGCGGTATCGTATTTATACATCGCGTTGGTCAATTCCATGAGACGCGCCACGGCGGTGTTGAAAGAGAACGCCGCTATATCCGCGCCGCAACACTTGGCGGCATAGTTTACGGCATATTCGAGATCGGCGCGCGCTTTATCGTCGGCAGGCGCTATTCCCTTGCCGTCTATGGCTTTGGTTACTATGCGTTCCGCGCGGTCGAGATACTTGGCTATCGGCGCGATGCCGTCCGTAGAGAACGGACCGCCCTCGGTATACGAGAACGCAAAGCACAGATACATTTTGAACACGTCGGAGCCGTACACCGACACATAATCGTCGGGGTTGATTATGTTACCGCGCGTTTTGCTCATTCGCTTGCCGTCGGGTCCGAGTATTACCCCCTGATGCACGAGCTTTTTGAACGGCTCGTCGAAGTGCAGATATCCCATATCGCGCAGGGCTTTGGTTATGAACCGCGCATACAGCAGGTGCATGCAGGCGTGTTCCGCGCCGCCCACGTAGGTATCGACGGGCAAAAGCTTATCCGTCCACTCGGTATCGAACGCCTGTTTGTCGTTCTTCGCGTTGGGGTAGCGCAGATAGTACCAGCTCGAACACACGAAAGTATCCAGAGTGTCGGGATCGCGCCGAGCGGGACCGCCGCACTTCGGGCAGGTACAGTTCATATATTCTTCGTTAGCGCCGAGCGGGCTCTTCCCTTTCGGCTTGAAATCGACGTTATACGGCAATTTTACGGGCAGATCCTTTTCGGAAACGGGCACCGCGCCGCATCGCTCGCAATGTATCATCGGAATGGGCGCGCCCCAATATCTCTGACGGGATACCGACCAGTCGCGCAGACGGTAAGTCGTTTTTTTACCGCCCTTGCCTTTGCCCGCGAGATAATCGAGTATCGCGTTTTTCGCGTCCTCTGTTTTCATTCCGTCGGCAAAACCGCTGTTGACCGCAACTCCGTATTCGACATACGGCAGGTCGTCGGGAGCGCCGTCCGCGCTTTTTACCACGCGTTCTATCGGCAAGCCGTACTTGACCGCAAAATCGTAATCGCGCGTATCGTGCGCGGGCACCGCCATGACTGCGCCCGTGCCGTAGGTCGCGAGCACGTAATCGGCTATCCACACGGGTACTTTTCTGCCGTTTACCGGGTTTATCGCATAAGCGCCGGTAAATACGCCCGTTTTTTCCTTGACCGTGCTCGTCCTGTCTATCTCGCTCTGCCGCGCCGCTTCCGCACGGTAATTTTCTACCGCCGCCTTACACTCGTCCGTCGTTATTTCGCGCACGAGCGGATGTTCGGGAGCAAGCACGACGTACGAGCAGCCGAAAAGCGTATCCGCACGCGTGGTGAACACGTCGAAACTGCCGCCGTTCGCAAGATCGAAAGTTACGGTGCCGCCGTAGCTCTTGCCTATCCAGTTGCGTTGCATTATCTTGGTTTTTTCCGGCCAGTCGATAGTATCCAACCCGTCCAGCAGTTCTTCGGCGTATTTTGTTATTTTAAGGAACCACTGACGCATTTCCCTGCGTTCCACGACAGCGCCGCAACGCTCGCAGCAGCCGTCCACCACCTGTTCGTTCGCGATGACGGTATTACAGGAAGGGCACCAGTTTACGGGCGCGAGTTTCTGCTCGGCAAGCCCGTGCTTGTAAAGCTGTAAGAATATCCACTGCGTCCACTTGTAATATTCGGGGTCACAGGTCTTTATTTCGTAATCCCAGTCGAAGGACGCGCCCATATTGCGGAGCTGTCCTTCCATGGTCTTTATGTTCTTTTCGGTGGAATCTTTGGGATGAATACCCGTCTTTATGGCGTAGTTTTCCGCAGGCAGACCGAACGCGTCGAATCCCATGGGGTGAAAAACTTCAAAACCCTGCATACGGAGAAGGCGAGCGTATACGTCGGTAAGCCCGAAATTATACCAGTGACCGAGATGCAGGTTCGCGCCGGACGGATATGAGAACATTTCAAGCACGTATTTCTTTTTGTCCGCGCGGCGCACGTCAAAAGAATCCGCTCTCTCGTCTTCCCATTTTTTTCTCCACTTCTCTTCTATTTTCAGAAAGTCCATTGTTATTTCACCTTTTCGATATTGCCTTTTTTATCTACCACATACCCGCGCAAAGCGCGATCGAGCATTCCGCTGTCCTTTTCGGTATCGGTATAATACTCTTCGAGAACCGCGTTTTCGCCGAACACTTCGGTAAACCGCAACCACTTGCCTTCACGGTAACAATACGGGTCTACGACCTTTCCCGTTTTACGGTCTATCTCCGTCGCTATCAAAGTTTTTACGCCTATCCTGCGACATATCTCTTCAAGAAAAAATTTCGGGGTAGCCGATATGACCACGTCGTCTGGGCGCTGTATGTCTTTGAACCACTGCTGAATACGGTTCTGCCGCTTGTCCCAAAATTTAACGATATATTCGTCTATCTTCTTAAAACGCAAAAACGGAAACAGCACGACTTCCACCGTGCGTTTCATCGGAATGGCTTTCATGGCAGTCAAAATAGCCGTCACTATAATGACGGGCAGCCACAAAAGTACCCACGGTCTGCGCAGGGTTGTATAAAAGACGAAATCGCGATAACTGTATCCTTTGTATACGGTATGATCGAAGTCGAACGCCCTGATGCCTTTTCCCGGTTCCATACCTTATAATCCGAGTGCGGTCGCAACTGCGGCTTTGGGCGCGTATCCTACGTGCCTTGCGATTATTTTATTGCCGCTTATCTTGAATACCGCAGGGATACTGCTTATCCCGAACGCCTGAGCGAGATCGCTCTCTTCGTCAACGTTTACTTTGAAAAACTTGACTTCGGGATGTTCTTCGCTGAGTTCGTCGATAACGGGCGAAAGCATTCTGCAAGGTCCGCACCAGCTCGCCCAGAAATCGATAACGCATACGCCGTCTTTCGTCTCTTGTTTGAAGTTTTCAATTGTCAGTACTTTTACCATAGTAACGAGAGTATACCACACTATTTTAATTTTATCAAGCGTTTTTATATTTGCGCACCGCTAACGCTATATTTCGCGCCGATTGTTATATTTCGATAGGGCATTAAGAAAAAGCTTAATGCCCTATCTCATATAAGCGCGAACGCCAAAGGATTCTTTCGGCGCCTCGTGCTCGCGCACCGTCTCATATAAACAGCGCCCTTGAAAGCCGTCGGCTTTCGGGCGCGTTTGTATTTCGTCGGTAGACCACGCTAACGCAATGCGTTAGCTCGCCCGCCTGATAAACGCGGGCAACAATGTTCGCAAAAATGCTCCGCATTGTTTCCCGCCCCTTCCGTCGCACTCACTCACCGCTCGCGCTCCAAAATAAGGTCGTGCGCCCGGAGTGAATCCGTGCTCACTCCCACGTTTCAGGCGCACAAAGTGCGCCGTAATACACCCGCGCTTGCGGATTCTT
>CALWBH010000020.1 GCA_944376015.1 uncultured Clostridia bacterium | reverse complement strand
ATAGGATCACCTTATGGCGACCGCTTCCGCATTCGCTCGCTCCGAAGAAAATGTCCGTCACCCGCAAAATCCATCCGCATCCGCTGCTTACTTTAACTATACATTATTTTTCTATTTATAAAGGATTAAAAATTTTATAAAAGGATTGTAAGTTTCTTTTTTTGAAGGGGGTTCAAGGGGGAAACTTTTATTCTTTGTCAAAAGAAAATCATAACAAACGCAGTAAAAACGAGCTGCTTCTACCGATATTAGTATGTAAGTTTCTTTTTTGAAAGGGGTTTAAGGGGGAAACTTTTTTCTTTGTCAAAAGATAAAAAGTTTCCCCCTTATAAAACACATTCAAAAAAAACTTAAAAATCAACGACGGGCGCGGGAGTCATTACGGCGCGGAGTTTATCGAGCTCTATTACGCTGCCGTGGCTGACATAAACGCGGGCTATGCGGCTGTCGCCGAGTATTCGCCTGACCGTATCTTCCGCGGCGGTTCTGTCCGCATAAACGCAGGTACACACCGGTCGCAACACATTGCTCATTGCGTCGCCGGCGAACAGCGCGTTTTCATAGACGAGTCCCAAAGAGCCGAAAGTATGCCCGCAAAGCTCCATAGTCTCGCCCGCTACGCCGAACGGGGAAAGCTCCATGCCGTCCGAAAGGCGGACTATATGCGCGGGCACGGCGGATTTTTTCTTCATTGCTCCGCCGCACAGTTTCAGCGTTATTTTGCCGTATAGCTTATGCGCTTTCATTATTTGCGGCGCACTGCCGTCCATAATGCCGAGATCGGCTTCGGACAGTCCGACGGGTACTCCGAGTTTTTCCGCCAGCGCCGCGGCGCAGCCTGCGTGTTCGTAATGCGTATGCGTAAGAAAAATAAACTTAACTCCCGCATTATGCGCGGCTTTGTAAAGTTTCCCGAGATAACGCGGCGCGGCGGTATCGACAAGCACGGCACGGCCGTACTCGCCCACCAAATAGCAATTCGTTTTTCCGCAAGCAATTTTCTTTATCATACGCCGTCCTGCCGAGCGCTTCTCCTTATATAATTATTATACCCTTTCGCCGAAAAAACGAAAGGGTATTCTTTATTTATTTCCCCGACATACGCCGCAGCTCGTCGAGTTTGTTTTCAAGCACCGCGATACGTTCGGCGTATTTAGTTACCTTTTCGCGTTCGCCGTCGACAAGCGCTTTGGGCGCTTTTGCGACAAAATTCGCGTTTGCCAGTTTACCGCGCGCACGTTCCAGCTCGCCGCGCGCCTGTTCGAGTTCCGCGCCGAGTCGCTCCGCTTCCTTTGCGTAATCCACGAGTTCGCCCATGGGAATATATATTTCTCCGAACGCGGTAACTATCGTCGTACAATTATCGGGCTTGACGTCAACCGTTCGATAAGTCGTACCCGAACCGAGTTTGATCAGGTACTCTCCCGCTTTTTCGGCAAGCGCGGCGTTACCATCGCTCGGCAAAACGTAAATTTCCGTGCGTTTGGAAGGTTTCACTCCGAGTTCTACGCGAAGCGCGCGTATACGCTTAACCGCGTCCATTATCTGCTCCATACGCCGCGCGTCCTTAATATGCGAGCGGAGCGCTTTCGCGTCGGGATAGGGCGCGATCATTATGTCTTCCGCTTCCTTTATCGCCGCGGGCAGATTCTCGTATATCTCCGCCGTAATGAACGGGATAACGGGGTGCGCGAGTTTGAGTATATCGCGGAGCACGCGCACGAGCACGCTGAGCGTAGCCTGTTTTTTCTTAGCGTTGGACGAATAGAGCGAGATTTTGGAAAGCTCTATGTACCAGTCGCAGAACTCGCTCCACACGAAATCGTATATCTTGTTTGCGGCAAGCCCGACTTCGTAACGCTCCATATACTTGGTAACATCCGCAACGGTGCGGTTGAGCCGAGTTATTATCCATTTATCGGCAAGCGTAAGTTTTACTTTTTCTATCGGGAGTATTTCGGTATCCCCCACGTTCATGAGCACGAAACGCGACGCGTTCCAGATCTTGTTCATGAAATTGCGGTAGCCTTCCTGTTTCTTTGCCGAATACTTGATGTCTCCGCCCGCGCTGACGCCGCTTATAAGCGAGATACGCAGTACATCCGCGCCCACCTGATCTATCACTTCGAGCGGATCTATACCGTTGCCGAGACTCTTGGAGAGCTTTCTTCCGAGCTCGTCGCGCACAAGTCCGTGGATAAGTACGGTATCGAAAGGTTTTTCGCCCATAAACTCCATACCCGAATAAATCATACGCGCGACCCAGAAAGTGATAATATCGTAAGCGGTGACAAGCACGTTCGTAGGATAGAAATAACCGAGCTCGGGCGTTTTTTCCGGCCATCCGAGCGTGGAGAACGGCCAAAGCGCGCTCGAAAACCAGGTATCGAGCACGTCCTCGTCCTGACGGACGGGAGCGCCGCACTTCGGGCAGACTTTAAGGTCTTCGCGGCTGACAAACTCGCCGCCGCACGCGTCGCAGTAGAACACCGGTATGCGGTGTCCCCACCAGAGCTGACGGGATATGCACCAGTCGCGGATATTTTCCATCCAGTAAAGATAGTTCTTTTCAAAACGTTTGGGCAGATAGCGGAGACGTTTGCTTTTTACCACGTCTATTGCGGGCTGAGCAAGCTCTTTCATCTTTACGAACCATTGCTTGGAAACGATAGGTTCTATGGCGCTGTGGCAACGGTGGCAATGCCCTACGTTATGCATGTGGCTTTCCGTCTTGACGAGCAATCCGAGCTCTTCGAGATCTTTTACCATTGCTTCCCTTGCCGCATACCTGTCCATGCCCGCATACTTGCCTGCAAGCTCGTTCATGCGTCCGCGATCATCCATAACGCGCATGACTTCCAGGTTATGGCGCAGACCCACTTCGAAGTCGTTGGGATCGTGCGCGGGAGTTATCTTGACCGCGCCCGTACCGAACGATTTGTCGACGTACTCGTCAGCAATGACGGGTATCGTTCTGTCGGTAAGCGGAAGAATAAGCTGTTTCCCGATAAGCGACGAATAACGCTTGTCTGCGGGGTTGACTGCGACCGCCATATCTCCGAGCAGAGTTTCCGGACGCGTAGTAGCGACAACAATGCCCTCGCCGCCGTCCGCCGCCGGGTAACGGATATACCAAAGATGCCCTTCTTCCGTTTCATACTCCACTTCGGCGTCCGAAATAGCCGTTTTGCAGTGCGGGCACTGGTTTACTATACGTGCGCCGTGATATATCCAGCCTTTTTCGTAGTACCGCACGAAGGTTTCCCTTACCGCGCGGGATAAATTTTCGTCCATAGTGAACGCCAACCGATCCCAATCGCAGGACGCGCCGAGATATTTGAGCTGTTCGACTATACGCCCGCCGTACTTTTTTTTCCACTCGAAAGCGCGGCGCAAAAACTCTTCGCGCCCGACTTGCTCTTTCGTCAGTCCTTCCTCCGCCATTTTCTCTATGATCTTGACTTCGGTGGCGATGGACGCGTGGTCGGTGCCGGGAAGCCACAGCGTTTCGTAGCCGCGCATGCGTTTGTAGCGTATTATGCTGTCCTGCACCGTCATGGTCAGCGCGTGACCGATATGCAGCTGCCCCGTGATATTGGGCGGCGGCATCATTATCGTGAAAGGCGTTTTGTCCTTATTCACTTCCGCGTGGAAATATTTATGCTTCATCCACTTGTCGTAAAGCCGTTTTTCAAACTGTTTGGGATCGAATGTAGTATTCATAAGACACATTATACCACCGAGCGCGCCAAATTGCAACTTTTTAACAAATACTTATGCCGAAAACCGCGTAATCGTATATTTTACTAATACTCGGCAAGCGTGGACACTCGGCATACTCGAAGCATATTATGTCATATACCAAACTTAAAAAGGAGAAGTAACAATGAAAAAACTGATCTCAGCCGTTCTTGCGGCGGCGCTGGCAGTCGCGCTCGTATGCGCGGGACTGACGGGCTGCTCGGACGGAAAAAAGATCCGACTTTGCGAAGTCACTCACTCCGTGTTTTATGCTCCGCTGTACGTTGCAATAAATAACGGTTATTTCGAAGACCGCGGTCTGGAAGTCAGCCTTACGAACGCGGGCGGTACGGATAAAGTCACCGCGGCGCTCGTCAGCAACAGCTCGGATATCGGACTCATGGGTCCCGAAGGCGTCATTTACTGCGAAGAAATGAACGACGCGCCCGTGGTTTTCGGTCAGCTCACCAAGCGCGACGGCTCATTCCTCGTCTCCAAAAAGGACGAAGCGGATACCTTCGAATGGAGCGATCTCGAAGGCAAACACGTGCTTGCCGGCAGAGTGGGCGGCGTTCCCGCCATGACCATGCAATACATCATGAACGGTTACGGGCTGTATGACGGAGTAAACTGTACGATAAACACCGAAGTAGCGTTCAATATGATGGGCAGCGTGTTCGAAGCGGACGATACCGTTGACTATACCACATTGTTCGAACCCACCGCTTCGGAGTTCGAGCAGGCGGGTAAAGGCTACATAGTAGCCAGCGTAGGCGAAGAAAGCGGCGAAGTTCCTTATACCGCATTCTGCGCTAAGCGCAGTTATCTCTCCAAAAACAGAGATACCGCCAAATTATTCCTTTCGGCGGTACGCGAAGGCTATGACTTCATCGTTAAAAACGACTCCGCCGCCGTTGCCAAAGCGCTCGCTCCTTCATTCAGCGGTACGAGCGAAGAATCTCTCGCGGTCGCGGTAGAAAGCTATCTCGCGATCGACGCGTGGTGCTCAACGCCCGTTATGACGGAAGAATCTCTCGACCGTTTGCAGGAGATAATGAGAAACGCCGGCGAGCTCGATAAAGAAGCCGACTTCGACCGTATCGTAGATAACAGTCTTGCCGAAGAAACGGAGGACGAAGAAGAATGAGCGATATTCTCACGCTGGACGGCGTTGCGCTGTCATATCATACGACAGACGGAGAGACGGAAGCTCTCGCAGGAGTGACGTTTTCCGCTAAACGCGGCGAATTCCTTTCCATAGTCGGACCGTCGGGATGCGGTAAAACCACCGTTCTCTCCGTCGTGGCGGGACTGCTCAAACCGACTGCGGGTAAAGTCACTCTTGACGGCTGTGAAGTGACTGCTCCGCACGGCGACGTGGGATATATGCTGCAAAAAGACACTCTTTTCGAATGGCTGACCATTTCGGCTAACGTCGAACTCGGTCTGCGCGTTCAAAAAAAGCTAACGGAAGAGAACCGTGCATACGCACGCGCCCTGCTCGAAAAATACGGACTCGGGGAATTTGCGGAGCACTACCCTTCCCAGCTATCGGGCGGAATGAGGCAGAGAGCTGCGCTTATACGCACTCTCGCCTTTCGCCCGAAACTTCTGTTGCTTGACGAGCCGTTCTCCGCTCTCGACTTTCAGACGCGGCTGGACGTTGCCGACGACGTCGGCAATATCATAAGACAAGAGGGGCTTACCGCCCTGCTCGTCACTCACGACGTGCCCGAAGCCGTGGGCATGGGCGACCGAGTTATCGTCCTTTCTCCCCGCCCCGCCGTCGTAAAAAAAATCTTTACGGTACCCGTAAACGGTACTCTGTCGCAAAAGCGCGTCATGCCCGTCGCAAACGAGCTGTCCGAAGCAGTGTGGAAAGAGCTCCGAACGGGTTGACAAAGAGTAGGTGCACAAATGAAAAACAAAAAGATACTGTCGCCTCACGAAAAATATCTGCTCGGCGTAAAAAAAACGAAGATAGCGGTAAGGCTTTGGCAGGCGGGGCTGCTCATAGGCTTTCTCGGACTGTGGGAGCTCACTACCCGCATAGGCTGGGTGGATCCGTTCTTTACGAGTTCGCCGATTCGCATTGCCGTTACTTTCGCAGAGCTTATGGCGGACGACTTTATATATCATATAGGCGTAACTCTGCTCGAATGTATCATAGGGTTCACGATATCGATGAGCGTGGGCTGCCTGATAGCCGTGTTGCTATGGATGTCGGGCTTTGCAAGACGCGTAGCCGAACCCTATCTCGTCGTGCTCAACGCACTTCCCAAAATAGCTCTCGGTCCTTTGCTCATCATCTGGGTCGGATCGGGCGCAAAAGCCATAGTTCTGATGGCGGTGCTGATCTGCATAGTCGTAACAATAATCTCGGTACTCGAAGGATTATGCTCCACCGCACCCGATAAACTATTGCTTTTGCGGTCTATGGGCGCAGGCAGACTGCAACTGTTGAGATATGCCGTTCTGCCTTCCGCCGTTCCGACTTTTCTGTCCGTGCTCAAAATTAACGTCGGGCTCGCATGGGTCGGCACCATTATGGGCGAGTATCTCGTTTCCGGAGCGGGGCTCGGATACCTTATCGTATACGGCGGTCAGGTGTTTAAGACGGATCTCGTCATGACGGCTACCGTTACTCTCTGCGCGCTTGCCGGCGCCATGTACGGAGCCGTCGCGCTTGCGGAAAAGCTTTATACGCGGCGCAAAAAGAAACGCCGTGCAAAACCCAAGATACACAAGCCCCATGATCCCGATAACGGGATAAAAAAATCCGACTACCTTATCGAAACCGATAACGGAAAGAATTGACGCGAACAGCGCGGCGGCGAGCATACCCTCGCCGCCGCGGCCTTTTCTCGCCGCGCCGTCCGCCGCGGTGGAAAGCGCGCCTATCAGAGTGGTAAATATGGATACTCCGAGAGAAAGCGAGTAGAACGCATAAGTAATACGATTCTTTGCCGCAAGAGAAAGCATGGGCATTACGAGCGAAGGCGCGGCGGGAAGCGCGCAACAGATCAACGACATGAGCGCGGCTATAACGATAGCGGAAACCGCGCTCGCTCCGAATATCTGTTTTCCGCTCAATCCGCGCTGTCTTACGAGCACGCCCGCACTGAGCAACAGATTCATGGAAACGTATGCGAACGAAGCCGGAATCTCCTTGACGGCAAAGCTGCCTACGGTCAACGGAGCGGACGCGCAAACCGTTATCGTGCACAACGCTATAAACGGCACTATTACCGAATTCGCGACTATAAGCCCCGAATTTCCCCTTCCGAGCAAAATCATAGACAACAGGCACACGGCGACGCCCGCGGGCATTATTACTCCGGTGAGCTCGGCAAACGCTCTGTCCGTTCCCGCCATCATCGCCGCGAGCACTATAACCGCGTTTACCGTCATAACGACGTCCGCCGCTTTTCCGAACCTTCCGAACAGCGTTCGGTGGATATCCGTAAGACCGCCCGTAGTCTTTGCGCCTACAAAAAGCACTACCGCGGTAAACGCAAACATAAGCAATCCGCAGAAAATCGGCACGAAAAGAGAGGGAGACCAGCCGAAAAACGACGCTATCTCCTGCCCGCTCGAATACCCCGCGCCGATCATCGTTCCGACGCTTACCATCGCTACTCCGAAAACTTTTTTCACATTTCAAATATATGTCCGAAGCCGCCGCTTAATGTACTTTTTATGCTCCCGCCCTTTTTTGATAATAAACCTTTTGTAAAAAAGCGAAAAGCGTTACGAAGTCAGTTAAAGACTTCGTAACGCTTTTGATTCAGAGCAGTGTCGGCGTAACGCCGAATAATCGGTCGGCGACGTTCAAGACATTCGCGTTTTGCGCTCAAAGCGCGCGATTTCCGTTAAATATTAGCGTTCACGCGGGAGATGTTTTCGTCTATTACAGACAGATCCACGGGCGCGCCCACGCTGTCATGAGTTATGTCGAACGTCGCGGTCACGACGGACACGAGAGTGATACTGCCGTTCAGGCGAACGAGATCGTAATAGTCCCTGCCGTTCAGCTTTTGCCGCGTTATATTAAGATCGAGCTCGCCGAGAGCGTCGTTATCCGCTATCGCGCCCAAATTCAGTTTAAGATTGTAAACGCTGCCGTCGAACGAATAGCCGTTCACCATATCTCCCGCGTCGCTGCCGTTGTTGGCAGGCTCGGAATTATCTACCTGCGACGAAATATAACCGGAGAACTTATCCGCGATGTTAAGCGCGAAGAACATCTGATTCATAGCGTCCGCGCCGAACTCGGAAAGCGTCATCCGTCTGTATTCGTAAAGGTAAGGCGAAAGCGTTTTGAACTTATATTTCGCGCCCCAGAAATCCCAGCCGTCATAAGCCGTTTTCTGCGTTCGCGTCATATAAATGTTGCCGTCTTTATACGTTATATCCGTTTCGGTATCGCCGTTAACGATAACCACATCGTTCCAGCCGGGGATAAGATTGCCGAACGCGTTCGCGTAGCCGTTGGTGCTCAATCTCACGTTAAGGTAAGGCATACCGCTTTCATCCACGCCCACACGCAAGTCTATGCCTACCGTAAGGTCAAGCTCGATTCCGAGTACTTTCATTTTGACCGTGCCCGACAGCGCGTAACCCGTATCGATATAATCGTAAGCTTTGAGCAGATCGCCGAGCAGATAGGATATGGATGAAATATCGATATACGACTTACTCGTATCATAAGCTATCTCGCCGGAAAGCTTTGACGTTATATCCAGGTCGATGACGCCCGTACCCACATCTATACCGTTTACGGCAAGCGTCTTTTCGCCGCTCTCGTTCTTTCCTACCGTCACTGCGGAGGTCGAAGAACCGCTCTCACCGTCCACCGTTATTCCGTCCAGAAGTCCGAGTATATCCGCAAACTGCATCGCGTCGAAAATACCCGTGGAGAAATAGGTATAATCGGTGGAAAGCAGATTATTTACCATGTCGAAATAATAAGCCGTTTCGTCTATGCCGAGCAAAGGCAGTACCATGTTTCCTATTTCGAACAATTGTTTTACGGGAATAAAGACGCTGATCGCACCGTCGGCGTTGTATCCGTAAAGCGAATACGTCAAATACGCGTTTTCGCCTTTGACCGTCATGTCGAGATAATGCGATCCGTCCGAAACCTTTGCGCCGTTATCGTCGTATGCGTAAGTGTGTATTTCCGCCTGTATGTCGAAATCTATATCGAGCGCGCTCGTTTCCGTCGCTTTGAATTCGAACAGTCCTGAAACGTCGGCTTCGATAAGATCGGAGACGTAGTTTACGGATACCTGCATATAGGGCGAATCCGTAAGCTCGACATACGCGCCGAGAACGAAATCCACTATGTTTCCGCAATACTCCACTCCCGTAAGATCGCACGTCATATCCTTATCGCCCGCTTTTACCGAGGCGGTCAAGCCGCTCACGCTCAGTCCGTACAATTCCGTACTGCCCACCGCTACGCTTATTACTTCGCCGTCGCAGATAAGCTGCGCGTTCAATGCTGGAAGCGCATCGTCGATAAATCCGAGATCGGCAAATATATCGGCTATGGTGCGGCCTTCTTCTTCCCTCGCCGCGAATTCTACGCTTTGAAGCAGTTTATTCAAATCAATGCCGTCCGAACCGAACAGCGCGAGCGCAACGGATCCGTCCGAACCGCCCGAAATGCCGCCTATTGCGTCGGCGATCCGAGAAATATGAGCTTCTTCTATTTTCATGGCTTTACCGCCGTATATTACGGTAATATATCCGTCGGCGTAAAGCAATTCCAACGTTTCGTCGGCATAACCTTCGGAATACACATAAGCCTTTATATAAAGCGAAGTCAGACTGTCCGCAAATATAGCTTCGCCTTCCAGATCGACGCTCACGTTCAGACCGAGCAGAACGGCGTCAAACGCGAGAGAGAATACCGCGTCGCGGCTGTCGGCAATGGCTTTGATCGGTCCGACAAAACTTTCGAGCGCGGAAAGCTCCGCATACTCCGCGGCGTTATCGGGCGCGGTCACGGTGCGGGCAGGCACTGCGGCAAGCGTTATGTGCGCGCCTAAAACGTCGATCGTGAAGATATTCGTACCGGGCTCGTATTTTATATCAATATTCCCGAGATCGGCGCCAAGAACGTCGAGCAGCGCATTTCCGTCTACCGTCATTACCGCAAAGGTTTCCGTTACTTCGAAATTCGTCACGATAAGATCGAGATCCGCTTCGAGTATCGACGTTACGATACCGCTTATATCCGCTACGCCGACTTCGGGAAGTTCCGTTCCCGTATACGCGAGTAATTGTTCGAGCGCATATTTAAGATAGTCGATATCCGTTTTTACTCCGACATTATAAGCTTTAAGGTACACCGTACCGTCCACGTAAGTAAACACAATCGGTACCGATAATTCCCCGTATATCACGGTAAGCTCGCCGCCGACGGACATTGTTTTTAAATCCGCATAAACGCTTCCGTTTATGCTCAGTCCGACGGACGCGTCGTAATACGAAACATCAATCTCCGCGCTTCTGTTTTCCAGCAGATCGCATATACCGTCGAGATAAGGCATTATGCTTATCGCGTCCGCAGTATCATAGGAGTATTCTCCGTTTGCCGCATAAACGGTCACCGCCGCCGAATCGAGCGACAAACCGCCGAACGTAAACGGTCTGTCGAGACTTGCAAACAGCTTTTCCCCGTCCGAACCGAAGGTCAACGCTATATCCGAAAGCTCCGCATTTAAAACACTCATATCCGCGAATATACCGAGTATACCCTTACCGTCTTTGAGCGCGCCGCTAAGCCTTATGCTTTCGAGCAATGCCGTCAGATCGAGTCCGTCCGAAGAAAGCAACGCCGCCATGTCTTCGGAGAGTCCGAGCTCGTCGGCGAGCGACGAAAGGCGTTCCGCGAACATTTTAAGTTCGCTTTCGGAAACGCGGAAATTATGACCGGCTATTCCGAAGTAAGCTACGCCGTCCGCATAATATATTTCCACGGCTTTGCCGCTCACCGTAATTTTGAGATATACTTCTATACCGCTAATAAACTTTATCTCGCCTACAAGCTCGCCGCTTATAGTTTTTCCGTTCGCCGTAACGACGATCTCCATGGAGAACGCCACATCGCGGCTGTCGGCTATGGCTTTGATAGGTCCGACAAAACTTTCGAGTACGGAAAACTCCACGTACTCTGCGGCGGTATCGGGCGCAGTCACGACGCGTACGGGCGAAGCGCCGAGCGTTACTCTCGCGCCGAACGCTTCGAGCGCGAAGACGTTGCCGTTCACGTCATAACCCGCAGTGACGTCGCCTATACTTCCGAGATCCGCGTCCAGACAGGACAGCAGCAGATCGCCGTCAAGCACCAGCCCGAGTCCGTCCGACGTAAACGTGAGCGAACGTATCAGTACGTCGTAATTTTCCACAAGCGACGAAATAATCCCGCCTATATCCACGGCAGACTCGATCGAGCTCATACCGAGATATCCGAGCAAAGTTTGGACGGCGGCGGAAATCTCGTCGACAGACGCTTTCACTCCGACGTTGAATACTTTCAGATATACGCTTTCGCCGTCGAACACAAAGTCAACGGGAATTGAAATTCCGTCGTAAACAACGGTGAATTCCCCTTCCGCGCCAAGCGTTTGCGCATTGAGATACGCCTCGCCCGTAACGGAAAGTCCGTCCTTTACGTAATCCAAGGATATCGCGAAGCTCTTTTCGCTTACCGTTCGGATAACATTGTCGAGAAGCGGACTCATATCCTCGGCGGACGTAACGTCTTTTTCCGCAACTTCCCCTTCGGTGGGAACGAGCGACGCGGAAATATCGATAATATCCGTTTTCAGTTCTACGGATACGCCGTTGAGAACAACGTCCCCATCCGTTTCGGTAAAGGAAAATACGAGCGGTATTTCGGGTCCGCCAAGCGACAACGCGCAGTTTATCGTTACGTTTTCTCCGTCCTTGATTATCGTCCCTTCGCCGAGCACCGCGAGTATACCGTCAAGATTGAGCAAACCGCCGAGACCGAGCTTTTCGGTCATAAACGAAAGAGGTACGTACCCGCACATATCCTTATAAGACAAAAATACGTTCTCGTCGGTCACGTTGACATATATGCCGCCTATGTCCGCGCGAACATTTATACCGTTCGAAATATCGAGCGTAACGATACCGTCCGCTTTGCTTCCGCCGATGTCGAGCGAAAGCGCGAAGCTCGACGGCTCGGCAAGATACTCCGCGAAACCCAACTGTAAATAGTCGGTAACTCCGAGCTCTTTGTCCCCGCCGCCCGTTACCGCCGCGTCGGCATATTTACTGAAATAGCTTTCGTATGCGCTGACGTCGACGGCGCTTTCGTCATAGCTGTAAACGATACTCGAAGTAGCCTTACAGCCTACCGTCATGAAAAAGGCGTAAACTTCGTACTCCTCCGCAATATCGACGCGCTGTACCGCCCAGGTATCGTCGAAAGTGAACGTAATAACGACAGACGAAAACAGCGGATAGTCGCCGAGTCCGCCCATGGTCATCATCTGATGTTTATAATAATATGTGGACGTTCCGGGATCGAGCGTGAACGTCTGCGAATAAAGCCCGTCGCCGAGAACGTTAAGCTCGGACACTTCGAGAATCGTCTCGGCATTCATCACGTAATCGCTGAATTCCGTAGCCCAAAGTCCGTAAGTATCCTCGTACTGTTGTTCGTCGTATACGGCGATCGGCTCGTCGTCCGACCATTTGGTATTTATACCGTCCCAACTGCTCTTGCCGCCTTCGGGTCCTCTCACCACTACCTTTCCGTCCCCGAAAAATTTCTGCTCGGCTACATTAACGAAAGCGCTCGTGCTGATGGACTGCGTTATCATAAGACCTTTATAATAATCTTTGGAACCGACCACGGTCTGATTGGCAATCGTATCGACCAACCCGTTGTTTTCGGTATGATAAAACTCTCTCGCCGCAAGCCTTCCCGCCATAAACGCAAGATTATCCAATCCGTCGTAGTCTTCCGGAGTGCTGCCGTCGGTGGGCGGCGGCGCGGTCACGGTATGTACGTTTTCGGGCGGCGGCGTATATCCGCTCTCATGCGACTGGCATGCGAAAAACAGAAACGCCGCGGTCGCTACGACCAGCGTTATTATTACCGCAATGATAACTTTTTTCTTTTTATGTTTCATTTTTCACAAACCGAGTTAAATTTTTAATATTATTATAATGTTTTGTATGCGCAATGTCAAACACAATATTATTCAAGCTTGTGCATTTTTATTTTTTTTTATCTGATTCTAATATTCGCGCAACATATTTTCGCCTTTTTCTCCGTTATAAAAGATATTTTTGTAATATTCGGAACCTTCCGCGTACGCTCAAAAAATCAAAGCTAAAAAGCTCGTCTTTCAATTTCGCGGTAAACAGCAAGGTACTGTCGCGTTAACCGCGCGACAGTACCTTTGAGCTATTGCTTAGACGTATCGGGTTTATTTAAGTCGTGTAATTCAATGTAATCTTGCGATAAGTTATCAAAGCTACGCCCCGCATTGCGCCCTAACGGCGTTGCGCTCGATCGCGACAACCGACGTTTTGAGTTTTCGGCAATAGTATGCCCTTACCATACCGTCACTTTGCCGTCCGCATAGTGCCAGTAATTTCCCGTCCCCGTCGGCTGCTCGGCAGAATAATAATAAATTTTCGCAGAGGTCAACTCGTCGTTACC
>CALWBH010000019.1 GCA_944376015.1 uncultured Clostridia bacterium | reverse complement strand
GCGAGCATTATCACGAAGGTTCCATACCTCTTCAAACGCTGAGAGCGGATATCGATTACGGTTTCGCCGAAGCGCACACGACGTTCGGCGTGATCGGCGTCAAAGTATGGATATACAAGGGCGAGGTTCTTCCCAAAGCGAACAAGACGTCCAAGGCAGGAGGAAACGACAATGTTGATGCCTAAAAGAGTAAAAAGAAGACGCGTACATCGCGGCAGAATGAAGGGTAAGGCGCTCAGAGGCAACAAGGTGGCATACGGCGAGTACGGACTCGCGACCACCGAGTGCGGCTGGATCACTTCCCGTCAGATAGAAGCCGCGCGTATCGCAATGACGAGATATATCAAGCGTGGCGGACAGGTGTGGATAGACATCTTCCCTCACAAGCCGGTAACGAAGAAACCCGCCGACACCCGTATGGGTTCCGGTAAAGGTTCTCCGGAATTCTGGGTAGCAGTCGTAAAGCCCGGCCGCGTGATGTTCGAGATCGCGGGAGTCAGCGAAGAGATAGCGAAAGAAGCTCTCAGACTTGCGTCCCATAAACTTCCCGTAAAATGCAAGTTCCTTCGTAAGGGCGAGCAGCTCACGGGCGTAAAAGAAGAGGAGGTTGAAGCATAATGAAAGCAAAGCAAGTGCACGATATGTCGGATGCCGAGCTCGAAGCAAAGCTCGCCGAGCTTAAAGCCGAGTTGTTCAATCTGCGTTTCAGCCATGCCACGCATCAGCTCACCAACCCCATGCAGCTCAAAAATACGAAGCGCGACATCGCACGCATCAAGACGGTGATGACCGAGCGCGCCAAGAAGCAGGCGTAAGGAGAAGGCAACATGGAAGAAAGAAACCAGCGCAAAGTAAGAGAAGGCATCGTTGTCAGCGACAAGATGGAAAAGACCATCGTCGTCGCGGTACACGATAAGATAAAGCATCCTATATACAAAAAGACGATGAACAAGACCAAGAAGTACAAGGTTCACGACGAGAAGAACGAAGCCGGAATAGGCGACGTTGTCGAGATCGAAGAGACCAGACCGCTTTCCAAGGATAAGTATTTTCGTCTTGTGCGTATAGTAGAGAAGGCTAAATAAGGAGTCAGATCATGATACAACCGCAGACTTATTTGAAAGTAGCCGACAACAGCGGCGCGAAAGAAATAATGTGCATACGTGTACTCGGCGGCTCCTTCAGACGTAGCGGAAACATCGGCGACGTGATAATCGCGTCCGTCAAGTCCGCAACGCCGGGCGGCACCGTCAAGAAAGGCGACGTGGTAAAAGCGGTAATCGTCCGCAGCCATAAAGGAATAACCCGTCCCGACGGAAGTCACATCAGATTCGATGATAACGCAGCAGTCATCATCGACAACCAGAAACAGCCCAGAGGAACGCGTATCTTCGGACCGATAGCGAGAGAGCTCCGTGAAAAAGATTACATGAAGATAATCTCGCTTGCGCCCGAGGTATACTGAAAGGAGGACGCATGAACAGTTTGAACGTAAAGAAAGGCGATAATGTCATCGTCCTTACCGGAAAAGACAAAGGTAAGAAAGGCACGGTCATTTCCGCGTCTCCCAAGAAAGAGACGGTAAGAGTGGAAGGCGTGAACGTGGTTACCAAGCACGTCAAACCCCGCGGCGCTCAGCAGCCGGGCGGAATGATGAAAGAGGCAGGCAACATACACGTGAGCAACGTGCAGATAATATGCCCCGATTGCGGAAAGCCCACGAGAGTAGGGCATGCCGTCGTAGACGGCAAGAAAGCGCGCGTATGCAAGAAGTGCGGCGCGTCGCTTGACAAGCAGACCAAGGCGGCAGTAAAGAAAGAGAAGAAAGCGACGAAGAAAGTAAAGAAGGCGGAAGAAGCTCCCGTAGCCGAAACCGCAGAAACCGCGGCACCCGCTCCCGCAAAACGCGCGGCGAGAAAGACCAAGAAAGCGGAAGAATAAACCGCGCTTATATAGGTAGTAATACCGGAGGAACCCACAGTGGCAGAGAAAAAGACCAAACAGGCGGCAACGGAAGAGACGACGGTCGTTGAACCTGTGAAAAAAGAAAAGGCTCCCGCGAAGAAAAAAGCCGCTCCCGCTCCCAAGAAATATTCTCAGGACGGAAGATACAGACTTTATGCACGTTACGCGGAAGAGATCGTTCCCGCGCTGATGAAAGAGCGCGGATACAAGAACGTGATGCAGGTTCCCAAGATCGATAAGATCGTGGTAAACATGCGTCTCGGCGATATAAAAGACAATGCGAAAAGCATACAGACGGCGATCGGCGAACTCGGTCAGATAACCGGACAGAAGCCCGTCGTATGCAAAGCCAAAAAGTCCGTAGCGAACTTCAAGGTAAGAGAAGGAATGACCATCGGCGCGAAAGTAACGCTCCGCGGTCTGCGCGCTTACGAATTCTTCGATAAGCTCGTCAGTATCGCTCTTCCCAGAGTCCGTGACTTCCGCGGCATTTCGGGCAAGAGTTTCGACGGAAGAGGAAATTACGCGCTCGGCGTTAAAGAGCAGATAATTTTCCCCGAAATTTCTTACGAGCTCGTGGAGAAACTGCGCGGATTCGACGTAGCCGTGATAACGACGGCTAAGACGGATGACGAGGCAAACGCGCTTCTTACGAAGCTGGGTATGCCCTTCAAGAATTAGGAGAACGGAATATGGCTAAGAAAGCAATGATAAATAAACAGCAGAAACCCGCTAAGTTCTCTACGAGAGCTTATACGAGATGCTCGATCTGCGGCAGACCGCACGCGGTGCTCCGTAAATACGGGATCTGCAGAATATGTTTCAGAGAGTGCGCGTCCAGGGGAGAAATACCCGGCGTGAAAAAATCGAGTTGGTAAGGAGGAGCGAAGAATGATTACAACGGATCCCATTGCAGATCTTCTTACGAGAATCAGAAACGCGCTTACCGCTCGTCACGAAACGGTTACGGTTCCCGTAAGCAAAATGAAGAAAGCGATCGTCGACATACTTCTCGAAGAAGGTTATCTGTCGGCGGCGGAAACAGTGAGCGAAAAGGACGACAAGTCCGATAAGGCTCACGACGTAATAAAAATGACGCTCAAGTACGGACCCAACAAACAGAGCGTGATAACCAATCTCAAAAGGATATCCAAGCCCGGTTTGAGAGTCTACGCGAATTGCGAGGATCTTCCCAAAGTGCTTGACGGTCTCGGAATCGCTATCATCTCCACTTCCAAAGGCGTTATGACCGATAAGAAGGCGAGAGCGAACAAAGTCGGCGGCGAAGTGCTCGCATACGTTTGGTAAGGAGGCTTTATGTCCAGAGTAGGCAGATTACCCATAGCTATCCCCGAAAAGGTTTCGGTAAACGTAAGCGGCAACGTCGTTTCGGTCAAGGGACCGCTCGGAGAGCTTAGCAGAAAGATAGAAAGCAAATACGTCACCGCGAAAGTGGAAAACGGTCACGTCATCGTAGAGCGCAGCTCTGAGATCAAGGACGCGAAAAGCGCGCACGGGCTTTACCGTCAGCTCATCGCCAATATGGTCAAAGGCGTAGTGACTCCGTTCACGAAGACTCTCGTTATAGCAGGCGTCGGATACCGTGCGGCGGTACAGGGCAACAAGCTCGTGCTCAACATAGGTTATTCGCACCCCGTGGAGTTCGTGCTTCCCGAAGGCGTAAAAGCAGAAGCGAAAGAAGGCGACGATAAAGACAAAAAGACTTTGCAGGTCGTCGTTTCCGGTATCTCCAAAGAAGCGGTAGGGCAGTTCGCGGCAAGCGTAAAAGCTAAGCGTCCCGTAGAACCCTATCACGGTTACGGAATACATTACAGCGACGAAGTCGTAATCCGCAAGGAGGGCAAGACTTCGGGTAAGAAGTAATAAGAACTTATGATCAACAAAGAGAACAAAAACGTAATAAGACAGAAAAGGCATAAGAGAGTACGCGCGCACGTTTCGGGCACCGCGGCGAGACCTCGTCTTTCGGTGTACCGCAGCACCGCGCACATTTATGCCCAGCTTATCGACGACGATAAGCAAGTGACTCTTTGCGCTTCTTCCACGCTTGCCAAAGATCTCAAGCTCGGAAACAAGACCAAGACCGAAGCCGCAACGGCAGTCGGTAAAGATCTTGCGAAAAAGGCGAAAGCACTGAAAATAACCGAAGCGGTTTTTGACAGAGGCGGATACCTTTACACGGGCAGAGTCAAGGCTGTTGCCGAGGGCGCCCGCGAAGGCGGATTAAAAATCTAAGGAGACAGGCGAACATGGCAAGAAGAGAGAAAGAAGAAGTAAGACAGGACGACGGCATCAAAAGCAAGCTTGTTTCCGTCAACAGGATAACCAAAGTCGTTAAGGGCGGACGCATCATGCGTTTCGCGGCGCTCGTCGTAGTCGGCGACGGTAACGGCAAAGTCGGTATCGGTACGGGCAAGGCGAAGGAAGTACCCGAAGCCATCAAGAAGGCGGAGCTTATCGCCCGTCGTCAGATGATAAACATACCGCTCAGCGAAACCACCATTCCCCACACGGTTATGGGTAAGTTCGGTAAGAGCACCGTGCTTATGAAGCCCGCTCCCGAAGGTAACGGCGTCATAGCGGGCGGCAGCGTGCGTGCGGTAGTAGAACTTGCCGGTATAAAGAACATAACCACCAAGTCCTACGGTTCGCGCAATTCGATCAACGCCGTACGCGCGGCGCTCGACGGATTGAAGAATCTTCGTTCACCCGAACAGATCGCAGCTCTCCGCGGCAAGACCGTTGAAGAAATACAGGCGTGAGGTGACAGACAATGGCAGATAAAATGATAAAGATTACTCTTGTCAAAAGCGTCAGCGGCAGACTTGAAAAGCAGCAGAGAACCGTTCAGGCACTCGGACTTTCCAAGATCGGTCAGTCTGTCGTAAAGAAAGACAACGACTGCATCCGCGGTATGATTTTTACCGTAAAGCACCTTGTCGAGGTCAGCGAAGCGTAAGTTAAGGAGTAACCAAAATGATTATAAACGAATTGAAACCGGCCGAAGGCTCTAAAAAAGCTCCCAAGCGTTTGGGCAGAGGTATCGGATCGGGAACGGGTAAAACCGCCGGCAAGGGTCACAAAGGACAGTGGGCGCGCAGCGGCGGCGGAGTTCGTCCCGGATTCGAAGGACAGATCTTCGGTCTTACCCGCAGACTTCCCAAAGCGGGATTTGACAATAACTGGAAGAAAGTTTATTCGACGGTAAACGTATCCGCACTCGAAATATTCAAGGACGGCGATGTCGTGACCGCGGAAGAGCTTCTTGCAAGAGGTATTCTTTCCAAGATCGAACCTTACGGTCTTAAAGTTCTCGGAGACGGAGAGCTCACCAAAAAGCTTACCGTTGTAGCCAAGAAATTCACAAAGACCGCTCAGGAAAAGATCGAGGCGGCAGGCGGCAAAGCAGAGGTTAAGTGATATGTTTCAGACGCTGGCAAACGCTTTCAGAAACAAGGAAGTAAGGACTAAACTGCTGTTCACTCTGCTTATCCTTTTCATATACAGGGTAGGCTGCTGGATCCCCGTTCCGGGACTCGATCCTGGACTGTTGCAGACGGATACCACGGTGTTCAGCGAAAACTCGCTGCTCGGACTGCTCAACGGCATTACCGGTGACGGCTTGCAGAACGGCGCGTTGCTTGCGCTCGGTATCTCGCCCTACATCAACGCTTCCATTATAGCGCAGTTGCTTACGATCGCCATACCGCCTATCGAAAGATGGACGAAGCAGGGCGACGAAGGCAAGCGCAAGATGGCGACGTTCACGAGAGTGCTTACGGTGCTTCTTGCGGTGGTGCAGGCGGTAGGTATCGTTTTCAGCTTCCATCGCGCGGGATATATCAGCACGGCTGTGTTCAGTCTGCGCATACCCGACATCGTCGTATGTCTGCTTGTAGGAACGGTGCTTGTGGGCGGCGCGGTATTCACGATGTGGCTGGGCGAAAAGCTCACCGATCTCGGTATCGGTAACGGTATATCGCTCCTTATCTTCGTGGGTATCATTTCCACCGCAGGTCTTGCTATCGTCGAGTCTTTCACTTTGTGGATAGGCGACGGCGACGAAAAGCAACCCTGGTTCCTGCTTATCTTCCTTGCCATGGTGATATTCATTTTCGGATTCATCACGTTCATAGACGGTGCGGAGCGCAAAATCCCCGTATCGTACGCAAAGCAGATAAAAGGCAGAAAGCAGTACGGCGGTCAGAACACGCATATTCCCATTAAAGTTAACGCGTCCGGCGTGCTCCCCATAATCTTCGCAACTTCCATCATCACTTTCCCTCAGCTCATCATGCAGATGGTCGGTTCGACGGATAACTGGTGGATAAGATACGTCGGTACCGGTACTCCGGTATATTTCGTGATCTCCGGACTTCTGATACTGTTCTTCAGCTACTTCTATGCGATGATACAGTTCAAGCCCGACGAGATAGCGCGTAACCTTCAGCAGTACGGCGGATTCATTCCCGGAATAAGACCGGGTAAAGCGACCGCCGAATACCTCAACAAAGTAAGCAAACGTCTTACGCTGTTCGGCGCCATATACCTTGCGATCATATTCATCGTACCGAGCGTATTGTTCTCGATACTCAGTATGACGCTCGGATTCACGTCGTCGCTTACCAACGCGTTCACTTCCACAGGTATGCTCATCGTGGTCAGCGTCGCGCTCGAATTCCAGAAACAGCTTGACAATCAGTTGCTTATGAGACAGTACAAGGGTTTCCTTAAACAGTAAACTCGCGATCGACGGGGGAATGTCATGAACATCATACTTTTGGGCGCACCGGGTGCCGGCAAAGGCACCCAAGCGCTCAGGATAGAAGAAAATTACAGGATAAAGCATATTTCGACGGGAGACATTTTCCGTCATCATATGCGTCAGCAGACGGATATCGGCAATCTTGCAAGGTCTTATATCAAAAAAGGTCAGCTCGTTCCCGACGAAGTCACGCTTAAAATAGTAGAGATCGCGCTCGAAGACGCCGGAAAAATCAATTTTATGCTCGACGGTTTTCCCCGCAACATAAACCAGGCAAAAGCGCTCGACGGGTTGGTCGCTATCGATAAAGTTATAAACATAGACGTTGATCTCAAGGTGCTTACCGACAGGATTTGCGGAAGAAGGAACTGTATGGAGTGCGGTTATACGGCGCACGTTTCCACTCTCAGCGACGGCGTATGCCCTAAGTGCGGCGGCGAGATGTATCAGCGCGTCGACGATCAGGAGGATACCGTCAGATCGAGACTGGAAGTCTATACGGCTCAGACCGCGCCGCTTATCGAGTATTACGAAGCGCAAGGGAAACTTGCGAGCGTGAACGGTATGGGGGCGCCCGACGAAGTATTCGCGGAAATAAGAAAGGTATTAGGATGATTCCCGTAAAGAACGCAAAGGACATCGGAAAAATGCGAGCCGCCGGTAAGGCGCTTATAGAAGTTTTTCGTACGGTAGAGCCTTTGGTGAAACCCGGGATAACCACTCTCGAACTGAATGCCGAGATCGAAAAAAAGATACTTTCTCTCGGCGCAACGGCTCCGTGCAAAGGCTATCACGGATATCCTGCGGCGGCGTGCATTTCTGTGGACGACGTAGTCGTGCACGGGATACCGTCGCTTAAAATGCTTGCCGAAGGCGAGATAGTCAGCGTCGATATCGTGCTTAAACTCGACGGTTTCTGCGCGGACGCGACGCGGACTTACGCGGTAGGCGCGATAAGCGCGGAAAAACAGCGGCTCATCGACGTAACGCGCAGATGCTTTTACAACGGCGTAAGCAAGATAAGAGCGGGCGCGCGGTTAGGCGACGCACAAAGCGCCATTCAGATGACTGCCGAGCTTGCCGGATACGGCGTCGTGAGAGCGATGACCGGACACGGCATCGGCAGGGAAATGCACGAAGACCCTACGATAGAAAATTACGGGCGAGCGGGCACGGGTCCGCTGCTTAAAAGCGGAATGTGCCTTGCCGTCGAACCCATGATCGCGATGGGAAGCTGGCAGGTCAAGTTCGACGCGGACGGCTGGACTTGCCGTACGATAGACGGACTTAGCGCGGCGCATTACGAAAACACCGTTTTGGTAACCGAAAACGGATGCGAAATTCTTACGGAGTGACGGGAATGGAAACGGGCAGTCTTGTGATAAGCAAAGCGGGCGGCGACAGCGGAAAGATATACATCGTTGTCGGATTCGATGAGAAAGGCTACGCGCTCGTCACGGACGGCAAACGTCACAAACTCGCTTCTCCGAAAAAAAAGAACGTCAGGCATATAGCCGATACGGGCCGGACAGTAAGCGTGCCGAAAACGGACGCGGCGGTAGTGACGGCCATCAGAAGGTCAGACCTTCGTTAGAAATGGAGGATTTATGTCCAGATCGGATGCAATCGAAGCGGAAGGCGTAGTTATCGAATGTCTGCGCGGAGCAATGTTCAAGGTACGGCTCACGAACGGTTTTATCGTGACCGCGACCATATCGGGCAAGATCCGTCAGCATTACATCAAGATACTCGAAGGCGATTCGGTGAAAGTCGAAATGTCGCCGTACGACATAACCCGCGGACGTATCACATACCGCAACAAGACTTAACGACGTACGCGTAAGAAAAGCGTACGCGCTTGAAAAAAATTCAGTTTAACAAGGAGAAAGTTTATGAAAGTTCGTACTTCCGTAAAACCTATGTGCGACAAATGCAAGGTCATAAAAAGACACGGCAAGGTAATGGTCATCTGCTCCAAATATCCCAATCACAAGCAGAGACAGGGCTAAGCGAAAATAATCCGTATGACGCGGCGCGCGACATTCCACGGCGACCGCGGCATATCGGCGTAAAAGATAGTAAAACAACCACACTTTTTATTATTTCAGGAGAGTAAAATGGCAAGAATTGCAGGTATCGATTTGCCCAAAGAGAAACGCGTCGAGATAGGCTTGACGTATATCTACGGCATCGGCAGACCAATGGCCGATAAGATTTTGGCTGCGACCGAAGTAAACCCCGATACGCGCGTTAAAGATCTTACCGAAGACGAAGTTCAGCGTCTGAGAGATTATATCGACAAGCACGTAGTTACGGAAGGTGATCTTCACAGAGACGTTTCTCTCAGTATCAAGCGTCTCATGGAGATCGGTTGCTACCGCGGAGTAAGACACAGAAAGGGTCTTCCCGTACGCGGTCAGAGCACTAAGCAGAATGCACGTACGCGCAAAGGTCCCAAACGTACGGTAAGCAGAAAGAAGAAGTCTTGATTAGGAGCGTGAAAGAAAATGGCAGTTAAGAAAACGGCAGGTAAAAAGAAAATAACCAAAGGCGTTGATAAAGGTCAGGTCCACATTCAGGCTTCTTTCAACAACACCATCGTTACGATAACCGACGAACGCGGCAATACCGTAACGGCGTCCAGCGCGGGCGCGACGGGGCTTCGCGGCAGCAGAAAGAGCACGCCGTTAGCAGCTCAGCTCGCTTGCGAAAAAGCGGCGAAGGAAGCTTACGACGCAGGTATGCGCAGCGCCGAAGTGTTCGTTAAAGGACCGGGCGCAGGTCGCGAATCCGCCGTACGCGCGGTAGAAGCGTGCGGAATCAAGGTGACCGCTATCACCGACGTTTCGCCCATTCCCCACAACGGTTGCAGACCGCCCAAGCGCAGAAGAGTTTAAGGAGAAGTCAATATCATGGCAAAGAATACATCACCCAGCTGCAAACAGTGCAGAAGAGAAGGAATGAAATTATATCTCAAAGGCGATCGTTGCACGGCGGAAGGCAAAAAATGCGCGATGGACAGACGTCCGACCCCTCCGGGACAGCACGGACTTTCCCGTAAAAAGGTCTCCGAATACGGAATGCAGCTTCGCGAGAAGCAGAAGGCGCGCCGCATTTACGGCGTACTCGAAGGGCAGTTCCGCAGCTACTACGACAAAGCGGAGCGTATGAAGGGCGTCGTCGGCGAGAATATGCTCGCTCTGCTCGAAAAACGTCTCGACAACGTCGTATATCGTATGGGTATCGGCGCTTCCAGAGCGCAGTCCCGTCAGATAGTCAATCACGGACACATTACCGTTAACGGCAAAGTCGTGGACATACCCTCGTATCAGGTAAAAGTGGGCGACGAAATCTCCATTAAGGAAAGCAAGAAGAACAAGGCTTGCTTCACCGCGCTCAAAGACGCAAAGATAACGATGCCCAAGTGGGTCAGTTTCGATACTTCCACTCTCGTCGGAAAGATACTTGAAAATCCCAAGAGAGAAGATATCGACGCGAACATCACGGAATCGCTTATCATCGAGAAATACTCCAAGTAAAGCTGCATAGGAAAAACCCGCGTGAGTTTGCGGTGAGTGCGCGATAGGGCGCACGCAGTACGGCAACTTAACCCCGTTACGGGGTTCGATCCGTCCCGGCGTTTTATGTTAGCAACCGCGGACGGAAAGGAGATATTAATAATTATGATGGAAATCGAAAAGCCCAGGATCACCATTGAAGAAAGCGCGGATCTGCGCGAAGGCGTGTTTGTGGTCGAGCCTCTCGAAAGAGGTTACGGAATAACGCTCGGCAACTGCCTGAGAAGAGTGCTGCTCAGCGCTCTCCCCGGAACCGCGGTAGTCGGCATACAGATAAGCGGAGTGAGCCACGAGTTCAGCGTTATCCCCGGCGTAAAAGAAGACGTAGCCGAGATAATCCTTAACCTTAAAGGACTCAATCTCAAAGCTAAATACGAGGACAACACCATTACCAAAACGCTCCGTCTTTCCAAGCACGAAGCGGGAGTGGTGACCGCGGCGGATATCGTGACCGACCCGGAGATAGAGATACTCAATCCCGAAATGTATATCTGCACGCTGGACGACGGCGCAAATCTCGATATGGAGCTTACCGTCGCAAAGGGTCGCGGATACGTGGTAGCAGGTCATCTCAAAGACCTTTACAAACCCATAGGGTACATTCCCATCGACGCGATCTTTACTCCCGTCAAAGCCGCAAGCTATGCGGTCGAAAACGCTCGCGTAGGGCAGAGCCTGGACTATGACAAGCTTACCATAAAGGTCAAGACGGACGGAAGTCTGAGCGCGAAGGACGTGCTTTCGCTTGCCGCTCGCGCGATCGAAGATCATATAAGACTTTTTGCGAATCTGTCGGATATGTTCGCCGGAATGGATATTCTCGTATCCCGTCCCGAAGACCGTCAGCAGAAAGTGCTCGAAATGAGCATAGAGGAAATGGATCTCTCCGTTCGCAGTTACAACTGCCTTAAACGCGCGGGCATCCATACCGTCGAAGATCTGACCAAGCGCAGCGAAGACGATATGCTCAAAGTCCGCAATCTCGGCAGAAAGAGCCTTGACGAAGTCATTGCAAAGCTCAGAGGCTACGGGCTGGATCTTAAAAGCAACGAAGACTGATAAACAATCATCGTCGGCGTAAGCGTACCGCAGGCGGCAACGCTCCCGACGTTTCCCGAGAAAAGGAAAGTAATCATTATGGAAAACAGAAAATTAGGAAAAGCTACCGACAAAAGAATGGCGCTTCTTCGCGGACAGGTGACCGCGCTTCTTTGGAACGGCAGAATTGAAACGACTTACGACAGGGCTAAGGAAGTCCAGAAAATGGCTGAAAAGCTTTTGACCAAAGCCATCAACAGCTACAAAGACACCGTTAAAAAGGTGGAAACGCGTCAGCGCAAAAAGAAAGACAAGAAAGGTAACGTTACCGTTGAAGAGTACAAGATAGAGCTTGTCAACGACGGTCCTACCAAGCTTGCCGCGCGCCGCGCCATAATGTCCGTCGTTTACGACGTACAGCTTGAAAAGAAGTTCACGGAATCCAAGAGCGCATACAAAGTACGCGCGGGCAGAATACGCCATCCGCTCATTGAAAAGATCTTCAACGAGCTTGCCCCCAAGTACGACTCTCGCGCCGAAGAAAAGGGAACGAAGGGCGGATATACCCGCGTTCTCAAAAACGGTTTCCGCAGAGGCGACGCGGCGGAAATGGCGATAATCGAGCTCGTTTAATCCGTTTAATCAAAATTTAATCAAATTATAAAGGACTTCTTCTTTACAAGAAGTTCTTTTTTGTTGTATAATTTAGCAGAAATATCGGCGCAGGTTTTTTCGCACGCTGAAATTAAAGGTTTTCTATGCGTGTTTTCGACAAAACCGAACGAGCCGGAAGGAGAGTTTATGATTTGCAGAAATTGCGGTTATGACGCGAAAAACGATAAATATTGTCCCAATTGCGGAGCTCCGATGCAAAGCACGGTTTGTCCGTCGTGCGGAACGCTGCTCCCGCCCGACGCAAGCCAATGCTATTCCTGCGGTTGGTCTAAATTTCCTTCGCGTTACGGCGGCGGTTACGGTCAGAACTACAACGCTCCGCAAGGCTTTAACGCTCCTCAAAATTACAATGCGCCGCAGGGTTACAATGCGCCGCAGGGTTATTACGGACAGAATATGCCCGAAGTGAACACGAAATCGAACGGGCTTTTAAGCAGAAAGAAAAAGAATAACTCCGTTCAGCCTACCGAGAAGCGCACTTTGATTCAGACGCTTATATGCCTGATAGGCGGTCTTGCCGTGCTGGCGGCGATAGGCGTCAGCACCTATCTGATGCTAATGGGCAATATGTTTTCGCAGAAGATAAGCGAAAACGTTTTCAATATCGATCCGCTTACGATGATGCCGCTCGGAGAAGGCGAGAATTTCGCGCTTGCGATGAACATATCCGCATTGTTGGAATTTTTCAAATCGGTGCCGAATATGTTTTCGAGCGGAATAGATCTTATGGCAGTGTCCCAGATACTGACGGTTGCGTTTATGTGCATATCGGCAGTGGTGACCGCACTTGCGATGCTTTTCGCGGTAATACGATTTATCGTCGGAATGGTATCGAAAAAGAATTTCAATCTCGGCGCGTTTGCGGGAGTAGCGTTCGGCGCTTCGATGATGCTTTATTTCGTTACGGTTGCCGGCGCTTGTTATAAAATTGTCGAGATCGGATCGGGTACCGTGATTTGCGTAATGCTTTCGGTGGCGGCGCTTGCGGTATGTCTCGCGCAGAACCTGCTGTTTGCCGGGAAGCGTTTCATTAAATTCGGCAGTATTGCGAAATGGTTGACGAACGCGGGAATACTCGTCGGCGCGGCGATCTGTCTGTTCTTCTTCCCGCTCGTGATAAGCAACGCTTATGACCCCGAAGCTATCGGGATGAAATCGGAGGCGATATATTCCGCCGCGGCATATATCGAAGCCATGATGTCGGCAGGCAGCGCGCCCGAAGTCAATACCACAATGATATCTCTTATAATGGTTTCGGTGCTTACGATACAGAATATCGTGACCCTTCCTTTCTTCGTCGGAAGCGCGGCTTCGAGACTTGTACGTACCTTCAAATTCGACGGTTACGAAGACAAGGGATATCTCAAAAAATCGGTAAGCATCGTAATTCTCAATATAACGTTTGCGGTAAGCGTATTCGTGTATATAATGAATTTGGGCTCCGAAGACGTTAAAGTTTCGTCGGGCGTGTACGTATATCTTATAGGCACTGCGATAATACTCGTTTCCGCGATATTGAACAGAAAATTCCTTAACAAAGATCAGCTTTAAACAAATACAAAAAAACGGTTACCGAAGACGGAGCGTTGCGCGATAAGCCTCGCTCCGTTTCGCAATTTCGACAGAACGATATCGACTGATAATATATTCGGCATATAATAGTACAAGTAAGCGTGCGGCAAATCGTTTGCAAAATACGCGGCAATGTAGTATAATATATTGCAATCGGAAGATTGCGGAGAAAAAATTGGCGATTATAGAGAATAAAAAAGCATACTTCGATTACGAAATGATCGAAAAATTCGAAGCGGGGATCGCGCTTGAAGGCAGTGAAGTCAAGTCGGTAAGGGCTGGACATGCCAATCTTCGCGACGCGTTTTGTTTTATCGAGAACGGCGAGCTTTATTTAAAGAACTGCCGTATTTCCGCTTACGAAAAAGCGACTATAATGCCCCCCGACGAGCTTCGCAGCCGAAAACTTCTGATGCATAAACGCGAGATTAACCGTCTTATCGGCAAAACGCGGGAAAAAGGCTGGTCGGTCATTCCGCTAAGACTGTATTTCAAAGGCAGACGCGTAAAAGCGGAGATCGCGCTTGCTCGCGGTAAACGCAGCTACGACAAGAAACAAACGATAAAAGACAGGGATACTCAAAGGGATATGCAACGGCAGATTGCCGACAGCGTACGCTTGAAATAAAGCGCATAAAACGAAGGGATAAAAAATGTTTCACGGTGTACTCGGATTCATATTGGCGCTCGCCATAATCATGATAGCTACAAAACTTTGCGGACTGCTGTTCCGCAAACTCAATCTTCCGCAGGTGCTCGGATATATTGTCGCGGGCATTTTTATCGGACCGGCAGTGTTCGGTTTTGCGGGTTTTTCGCTCATAGGTTTTCAGGAGCAGACAAACGTTTCGTCGCTCGTCATCCTTGACGAATTCACGTTCACGCTCGCGGGCGGCGACGACAAATATACCATACTCGACGTATTTTCAAAGATAGGCGTAATACTGATAATGTTCGGCGCTGGACTCGATACCGATCTTAAAGAGCTCAAACGCACAGGCGTCACGGCAACGCTTGTGGCGTGCGTAGGCGTCGCTGTGCCTCTCGTTCTGGGACTCTGTGTTTCGCTCCCGTTCCTCGGCAGCGGTTTTGTGGACAGTGCAGACGTACAGTTCACGGACATAATACAGGGCGTTTTCGTCGGTACCATACTGACGGCAACGAGCGTCGCCATAACCGTGTCCGTGCTTAAAGAGCTCGGCAAGATAAACACGCGCATAGGTACCATACTAGTCAGCGCGGCAATAATCGACGACGTTATCGGCATGATCGTGCTTTCGATAGTGACCGGTCTCGGCACCGCGGAAAGCGGCGCGGCGATGAGCGGTTTCGATTGGTTCAAAGCGCAGTGGTGGGGAACGTCGATAATGATAGTGGCGTTCTTCGCGCTCGCGATCGGACTTGGCATAGGTCTGCATTATCTGTTCTCCTGGATGGATAAGAAATGGCCGTCGACACACAGGCTTGCGCTTTTCAGCCTTGCTATCTGTTTTATTTACGCATTCCTTGCCGAAGAGATTTTCGGCGTAGCCGACATAACGGGCGCATACATCGCGGGCGTGATGCTGTCCACCGTCAACCGTATGGCGCGCTATACCAACAAAAAAATCGACGTAAACAACTATATGATTTTCGGACCCGTTTTCTTTGCTTCGATAGGCATCAATATGGACTTCAACGGGCTCAGCGGCTGGCTGGTACTGTTCGCGGCGTTGTTTGTCGTTGCCGGACTGATAGGCAAGATAATAGGCTGCGGAGTCGTGATAAAGATAAAGAAAGGCACCTGGCGTGAGGCGGCTATCACAGGCGTGGGCATGATGGCGCGCGGCGAAGTCGCGTTGATAGTTACGCAGAAGGGCATGGACGCGGGAATAATACCCGAAAGTTTCATGATAATGACCGTCATGCTCATTCTGTTCTCGTCAATACTTACGCCCATACTTCTCAAAGTATTGTTCGCAGGTCATCGCGATCCTTCGGACGGTCCCGAACCCTCGGAGTACCACGGGCACGCGATAGGCGAAACCAACGACGAATCTTCAACCGACGAACAGCCCGACGCATACACTGAGTTTTCGGGCGGCGCGATAGAATCTCCGCACAAAGCCGACGGTGATCGATGATCGACTTAAATAAAAACGACGTTATAGAAACGGTAATAGAATCTCTCGGTTATAAAGGCGAAGGGGTCGCAAGGTTAGACCGCGTGCCCGTGTTCATAAACGGCGCGCTTCCGGGAGAAAAAGTGCGCGCGCTCGTTATTCTCGTCAAAAAGGATTTTGCGGTCGGGAAGCTGCTCGAAGTGCTTACGCCGTCGCCGTTACGCGTCGCGCCCGCTTGTCCCGTGTTCGGCAAATGCGGCGGGTGCGATGTTCAACATCTCGCATACGAAGGGCAGTTAGACTTTAAAAAACGCGCGGTGGAAGACGCGCTACTGAAAATAGCGCATATACGCGTCAATACCGACGAATGTGTGCCGTCGCCGAGCGTATACGGCTATCGCAACAAAATATCGTTGCCCGTACGGAAAAACGCGAAGGGCGGAGCCATAGGCTTTTTCGCGTATAACTCGCACAGAATAGTCGAAACGAACGATTGCCCCTTGCAGACGGAGAAGGTGAGAAAACTGATTCCCGTTTTGCGCGGTATCGCGGAACGTTTCGCGCCTTATGACGAGGAAAGCGGCAAGGGCGAATTGCGGCATTTCGCAGTGCGCGATCTCGGAGGCAGAATATCCCTGACGGCGGTCGTAACGCGCGATCTCAACGCCCGCCTGATATGCGCCGTGAAAGAATGCGGCGCGGAAGTCGACGAGCTTTGGCAGAACATCAACCGCACGCGCGGTAACGTCATAATGGGCGAAGGCAGCGAACTTATACTCGGCGAACGTAAACCTTATTATTATTGCGGACTCGAACTTTTCGTACATCCCAACGGCTTTTTGCAAGTCAATACGGGCGTCGCGGAAAAACTGTATGCGAAAGTCGCCGAGCTTGCTTCCCGTGCGAACGCAGACAGGATAATAGACGCTTACAGCGGAAGCGGCGTGCTTACCGCTTTGCTTTCGAGAAACGCGAAAACGGTCATCGGCGTGGAAATAGAAAAAGCGGCGGTGGATTCCGCGGACGAGCTTATGCGCGCTAACGGTATAACCAACGTCCGCAATATTTGCGGCGACTGCGCCGACGTAATACCGCGCCTGCTTTCGGGCGGAAATCCCGATTCGGAAAAGACGCTGATCGTTCTCGATCCTCCGCGCGGCGGCTGCGACGCAAAAGTAATAAACGCGGTCAACGCTTGCGGCGCGTCCGAAGTAATTTACGTCTCCTGCAATCCGTCCACGCTTGCCCGCGATCTCTCGATGCTAACTTCGTACAACGTAGTCTCCGTCACCCCGTTCGATATGTTCCCGCAAACAAAACACGTCGAAACGCTGGTTTTGCTATTTCGGAAATAAGAGTAAAAATAGGTAATTTAAGGTAAAAACTTCGGCTTTTGACCTTTTTTCATGCCAAAGTTTTCTTATATTCATTTAATCGACAAGATGTTGGAATAATTCGGTCATGTCACCGCACATACAATTCACCTCGTATAGTATGGGAAGATATGTCAATTTTTTTTGGGGGGAGTATTATCTTTGGATATGTACGTGAGATTGGCAAAATTAGTCAATTCAGTTATAAATTTAACGTAAATATATTCAGATATTCAGTGTATAATTTCAAGCGTATTGTTTTTTAGGCAAAACGGAGGTAGCATCTGTGCAAATGGATTATAACGACATGAAAGGGATAAAAGTCGGAGATTGGGTGGAGAGTATTTATGTCAAGGGATATTTCAAAGTCAGCGATATAAAGCAAAGTTATCGCGGAGAAAAGGATATGGGTTTTATTCTGCTGTAAAAAAAGGCTTTTACTCCTACGATGAAGTTTCCTTTTGCAACAGAAAAATGTCACATAGCATGGTGTAAAAAACTAAGTGAAAGCAGAGTTAGCGAGATAGAAAAATTACTGAATGGAAATTTGACGAAATGCCGTTGCTTTTCCCTTGTATTAAAGAGTCGTTTTTTTTGGATATAAAGAAAGAGCAGATAGAAAGTTTTAGAGAAAAATTAAACGATTTACCGCGATATTTTACGAAAGAAGAGCGCTTTTCCGCTATAAGCGCGGGGCTGTTGCATTTCTGAATGCAACAGCCCCGTTGTATATAATTTTCAATGAAAACCGAAATAACATTCGAGTTTTCGGAAAGGTAAGCATAGCTCGGGACGGAAAATAAATTCGGTCGTCGGACAATGCTCGTGTCGGTAGCCTTATTTCCCGAACAGATCCTTGCGCTTTATGTAAAGGAAAACGGACAGCGCGACAAGTCCGGCAAGCGAAATGCAGGCTATTACTGTCACATATCTTTATGGATACATTTAGATTGATTATTTACCTTTTTTGTTGAAAATAAAAAATTATCAAAGATAAAAATAAAAGACATTCGGGACAAAACTTTGCCCCGATTTATTTTTTACGAAGTAGTGTTGAAAAACAAAAAAAATATGTTATAATAAAACTGATATGTGAAACAGAAGGAGAATCGCAAGCGATGAGTACAAGAACGATAAAAAAAGGTATCATTCCGTATATCGTATGCGGAGGGTTGTTTGTACTTGCGGGGGTATTGCAGTATATCGACAATGAAGTTTCGATTTTTTGGGACAAACTTTGTTCGCTTGCCGTCAACCTTATCTTTTTTCTGTTGATTTTCATCTGGGGTAACTCGGCAAAGAACCGCATTGTTCAGAAATCGACGAGAAGGCTGCTCATTGCCGTTGCGGGGCTGATGTTCTCGTGGCTTTTGCTGCGTTACGTCAAATACTACTTTTTCGCGTCGTACGACACGGCAAGCCGCTATTTGTGGTATATGTATTACATTCCGCAATGTCTTGCACCGCCGCTCGCGTGGATCGCGGCGATGGGGCTGACGAGAAAGAGCAGCCGCTCGGTCTGCAAATGCTTGTATTTGGTATTGGTGCCGGCGGTCGTG
>CALWBH010000018.1 GCA_944376015.1 uncultured Clostridia bacterium | reverse complement strand
CGACGGGTATTACAGTACCGATTTTCGCCCCGTGGAAGTTACCGTCAACGGCAAATACAGGGGAGTATATCTGCTTGTGGAGCAACAGCAGGTAAACATAAACAGGGTGAACGTTACCGAACCCGACGAAGATTACGTCGGTCACAACATAGGTTATCTGCTCGAATTCGATTGGTATTATACAGAGTCTCCCGCAATGGAAAGCTTCAAGCTCGATTATTACGCGCCGAAACTGACGACGAGATCGGGGAGTAGCGTCAGCGTTTCCCAATCCGGTTATACGATAAAGAGCGACGTTTACTCAAACGATCAGCGCGATTATATCAGAAAGTATATGACCAATCTTTACGAAATAGTTTATCGCGCCGTTTACGAAAGGGAATTCATGCGTTTTGACGACTCCTATAATATTACGGAGTGCGATTTCAAAAGCGCGCAAGAAACCGTCAGCGCCGTGATCGACGTGCGTTCTCTGGTCAATATGTATATTTTCAGCGAACTTTGCGCGGACAGAGACGTCGCGTCGTCCAGCTTTTATATGAGTACGGATCTTGCGGAGGGCAAAAACGATAAGCTCACTTTTCATGCGCCCTGGGATTGGGATTCGGCTCTCGGTATAATGAAAGATCCCGACGTCGACGAACCGCTCGCATGCGAGAAAAATTGGCGTGATCAGGTAAATCCATGGCTGGTCGTGCTTATCAACGAAAAGTGGTTCCGGACTATGATTGTGGAAAGGTGGGCGGAACTTACGGAAATGAACGTGCGCGACAGTTTGCAAACCCTTATAAAAACCTATACCGAGCTTTACGCCGAAAATTATGCGGAGAATTTCAAAATATGGCCTGCGTGCATAGGCAGTAAAGTGGACAATAACGTAAAGAACGAATTACTCGATTTCAAAACTCAGGCGGACGCTTCGCGTCAACTTTCCGAATGGCTGGCGGGCAGGTTCGAATTTCTCGACGAGTTTTTTGCAGGAGATTTAAAAGTAAATGCATGACTTGTGTGCGGATGTATGCGCTCGAAAGTTTATCTGACTTTCGGAGCGCTTTATACAATAAAACGACTTGCGGCAAAAGCTTTTACGGCAAGTGATTTTCTTGCAAGTAAAGATATTATAATGTTAGAAAAACAAGAGATAAAGTACCAATTTATATTGACATTATAAAAAATTAATATTATAATGCGTATATAAGGAGAAAAAACGAATGAATAGACACAACGAAAAAAAAGTAGGCGTATTGACATATATAGGCATCGCTACGGCAGTTGCGGGGATAGTGTTGCTCATCGTAGGTTTCGTAAATTTTATGGATTTATGGGGTCTCGTGGCGGCTGGATTTATTATGTTTTTTTCCAGCATCGGGCTTATATCTTTGGGCGTGCGCCGTTATTTTTCGGAAAAAGAGATCTCCGAGACCGTAAAAGCATATAAAAAAGCGATCGACGAGAGCGAGGGGGACGTAACGTGCAAGCATTGCGGAGCAGCTAATTCACGCGACGACAATTACTGCAAACGCTGCGGAAAACCGCTTTTACTTTTATGCTCCGAGTGCGGCGCCCGTATTTCCGAAGACGATAAATTTTGTAGCCGTTGCGGCAAGGCGGTAAAATGACCGAACGCCGCGCGTCGTATAGCGTTTTCGCTCAACTGCGCCTTTCCATTATTATCGTTTAATCGGTTGACTTTTGCGAAAGTTTGTTGTATTATAATGATACCCGACAGGGGCATAACGGGGAGGAAAAGTATGGAAAAGAATACCAACGTTGCGATAATGAACAGGCTTTCGCGTTCGGCAGGTCATCTCGGCGGGATAAAGAAGATGATCGAAGACGGCAGAGATTGCAGTGAAATTCTCATACAGCTTTATGCTGTACGCGCGGAGATAACGGCGGTTAGCAAGCTTATTTTAAAAACGCATGTCGACCGTTGCGTTAACGGCGCCGTAAAAGACGGTGACGAAGCTTCTTTGGCAAAGCTCAAGGAAGCCATCGACATACTTCTGTAAAGTCGGTTGCGGTCGCATAACGTCCGCGCGGCTGTCGTAACGGAGCAAAGCGGGCGAAATTTATTTCGTCGGTTCGCCGCGCCTATCGCGGGCGGGGAGAACCTGTCGTTCGGTTTGCTCGCAAAGTTCGTTGCCGCAGAATAAAGCATAACATTTACGTTCGAAATTTATGACTTAACGTACCGACGCTCCGCATAAACGGAGCGTCGGTACGTTGTTTTTGATTTTATGCAAGGCGTTAAAAAACGCTAAGGCTTCACGGCGATTTTAATAACTCCGTTCCGCTTGTTTTCGAAAAGTTCGTACGCTTTGTCGATTTCTTTGAGCGGGAAAGTGTGCGTTATCAGATTGCGCGTATCGAGTTTTCTCTCCGCGATAAGCGCAAGTATGTCGTCGCAATGACACCCGTCGACGCCGCCCGTTTTGAATGTCAAATTTTTTCCGTACATATCGGGGAGAGGGAGCGACTGCGCGACGTCGTACATAGCCACTATAGTGATTATAGCGTTCGGCCGCGCGCATTTCCATGCAAGCGTAAAAGACTCTTGCGAACCCGCGACTTCGATCACTCTGTCCGCGCCGCCGTGGTCGCCGCGCGCTTTAACGAACGCTTCGGCTTCCTGCGGGGCGCATACAAGCACGTCGGGATAGTTTTCGGAAACGAATTTGCGCCTGCGCTCGTCGAGCTCGCACACAATGACGCGCGCAGGGGAACGAAGCAGTACGCATTGCAACGTGCATATTCCCGTAGGTCCGGCGCCTATTATGAGTACGGTATCGTCGCGGCTTATTTCCGTTATGTCCGCCGCCCAATAACCGGTGGAAAGCAGATCGCCCGTAAACAGCGCGCTTTCGTCGCTTACACCGTCGGGTATTTTGTTAAGACCGCAGTCGGCGTACGGCACGCGGACATACTCCGCTTGAACGCCGTCTATACGGCAACCGAGCGCCCAACCGCCGTGCTCGTCCGTACAGTTATTGACATATCCGCGGCGGCAGAAAAAACATTCGCCGCAAAACGTTTCTACGTTTATTGCGACTCGGTCGCCGATCCCGACGTTGTGCACGCGCTCTCCGACTTCGGTCACCACGCCGACGGCTTCGTGTCCGACAATGATCCCTTTTCGGGCGCGCGGCACGCTTCCGTGCTTTATATGCAGATCGCTTGTGCAAATGGAAGCGAGCGTGATTTTCACGATTGCGTCGCGCGGGTGCTCCGTGTGCGGCACGGGTCTTTCCGCCAAAGCGAATTTGTTTTTATCGACATAAGTGTATGCAAGCATGGTTGTCTCCCGAACCTTATTTATTACATTATACTACCGCGAAGGAATAAAATCAAGCGTAGCGTTCAGCGGTTCGACGTTTTCGGCGACCGCTGTATTTTAACCTGATTTTAACCGATTTTTGATTGAAAAACGGCGGTAAATATATTATTATATAAAAGTAAATGAAAAAAAGCGCGTTTTTCAATTTGATCAAACATCCGCGCGGATTGTTTCTGATACCGCTGTTTTTGGCTACGGCGGGTTTTTGCGCCGCCGCGATAGTCGCTACTTTTTATTTCCCTCACGCTTTTCTTGCGTATATACTGTATGCCGTGGCGGCGGTATTGCTCGCGTATTCCGTATATGCTATCGTACTGCTTGTAAAGGTATTGAAAAAAGCGGCGGCGTTACGCATGCGAAACCATAAATTCACGAGCGCGCTTATTGAAAATTACGGATTCAGCACTGCGGTATTTTCGGGAATAAGCATATTTCTCAATATGGCGAACGCCATATTCAACGGTATATTTTCCGTTATTTACGGCTCGATATGGCATAGCGCGCTCGGCGGCTATTATTTTGCGCTGGCTTTGGTGCGTTGCGGCGTGCTTGCGGGCGGTATACGTGCAAGGCGTATATCCTACGGGGATGAAAGGGCGGAAACACGGCGCAAACTGTCCGTAAAGAGAGCGGCGGGAATAGTCCTTTTGCTTCTCGAACTCGTTATACCGGCGGCGATAACGCGTCTGCTCATTTCCTCTGACGAATACAAACATTTGCTTATACCGATTTTGTTCTCCGCCGCATATTCGTTTACAAAACTGACGCTTGCCATCGTCAATATCGTCAAGGCGCACAAACACGGCGATCCCGTAACTTCCGCGATACGCGGCGTTAATCTTACCGACGCGCTTATGTCCGTAATGATCATGCAGATAATGCTTGTTTCCTACGCGGGGGAGGAAAATGACAGACTTTTCGGCACCGTGATCAACATTTGCACGGCGTCCGCCGTATGTATCGTTACAGCGGTAATAGGGCTGGTTATGTGTATAAGCGCGCACATAGCGCTTAAAACGCTTCGCGAAAAAGAAAAAACTGATCCCGTGCCGGCAGAAAACGTGAGCAACGAGGCTCCGAGCGACACGGCGGATTAAAACGAATAATAACAGAATGACCTTAAACGCGCGACTGCTTGAATAAAAAAGTACAAATAACGCAACAATTGTGCAAGTTTAAGCGTTTTTAATATTGACAAAACGCTTTGTTCGTGTTATATTTATTACAGTTGATCGACAACGTAATACTTTGGTTCTTGGGAGGGAGTATGGCAGAATCCGGTCAAACGGAAAACGGTAAAAAAAGCCGTTTCGTAAAGACAGGTTTGCGCGTCGCCGGTGTTTTGATTGCGTTAGCCGGAGTAGTTCTCACCGTCATAGGTTTTTATTTTTTTTATAAACAGGACGATAACTTGCAGTTTGCGGCTTTTATAGGAGTCTCTTTGATAATCGTGGGAATGTTTCTCGTGCTTTTCAGCTTTCAGCGCGAGCTGTCGCGGTATAAAAAAGGCGAAGGTTCGGGCATGTTCGGAAGCGCGACCACTGAAGGGTCGTCTTACGTAGCTGCTTCCGAAGAGAGGTCGGTTGTGGTTTGCGAATGCGGCACGGTTAACGATTCCGCGGCAAAATTTTGTAAGAAGTGCGGAAAGCCGCTTCACTCCGTTTGCCCCTTTTGCGGAAACGAGATAGACGTTGACAGCGATTTCTGCGAAAACTGCGGAAAAGCGCTTAGCGATAAATAACGTTACGGTTAAAAACACAAAAACAGATCGGCAAAGTATTTGTCGGTCTGTTTTTATATCCCGATGAATTTGTTTAACGCGTCTTAATGCGGCGAGCAGGCGAGAGTGGCGGTTATTTCATAAGCCGCTTTATCGTTTTGAGCTTTTTCGTATTGTAAGGCTGGTATCTTACGGGAATGTCGATAAAGGTTTTTTTATCCACTATGGTTTTGTAGTGGGTAAAGGCGTCGAATCCTGCTTTACCGTGGTATGCGCCCATGCCGCTTTCACCGTATCCGCCGAAACCCGCTTCGCTGGTGGCGAGATGTATTATGGTGTCGTTTACGCAACCGCCGCCGAAGCCGACGCGTTCGGTGAGTCTGCGTATACGTTCCTTGTCCGACGAAAAGAGATAAAACGCCAACGGCTCGCTGATTCTTCCGACGATGTCGAAAATCTCTTTTTCGTCTTCGTATACGAGCATGGGGAGTACCGGACCGAATATTTCTTCGCACATGACGGCGTCGTCGAGAGTGACGTTGTCGAGCAATGTGGGTTCTATCTTTAACGTGCTTTCGTCGTATCCGCCGCCGAATACGAGCTTGTCCTTGTCTATAAGGGAAAGTATGCGTTCGAAATGTTTTTTGTTAACTATCTTTCCGTAATCTTCGTTTTGCAGCGCGTTTCCGAACATCTGCCTGACGGTTTTACCGAAGACGTCCGCGAATCTGTCTTTAACGCTTTTGTGTACGAGCAGGTAATCGGGCGCCACGCATGTCTGACCGACGTTAAGAAATTTTCCGAACGCTATGCGTTTTGCGGCGACGTTAAGCTCGGCTGTTTCGTCCACGACGCACGGACTTTTACCGCCGAGTTCGAGAGTTACGGGCGTAAGGTGCTCGCTCGCTTTGCGCATTACCAGTCTGCCAACCGCCTTGCTTCCCGTAAAAAAGATATAGTCGAATTTTTCTTCGAGAAGCGCGGCGTTTTCTTCACGACCGCCGAGAACTACCGAAACGTATTCGGGCGGGAAAATATCTTGTATTATTTCGGCGACTAACGCGCTTGTCGCAGGCGAATACGCGCTGGGTTTGACGACCGCGGTGTTTCCCGCCGCCAACGCGTCGACGAGCGGCTCGAAGGTGAGCTGAAAAGGATAATTCCACGGGCTCATTATCAGTACCGTTCCGTAAGGGACGGGAAGGACGTACGTGGACGAGCAGAACTGTGCGAGCGGAGTATGCTTTTTTTGCTTGCGCGAAAAAGATTTTACGTGCTTTATCATAAAAGACAGCTCTCCGAGAGTCATTCCCGTTTCGCACATATAACTTTCCGTTTCGCTTTTACCCAGATCGGCTTTAAGCGCGGCATGTATTTTTCTTTCGTTGACTTCGACGGCTTTGCGCAGTTTTTTAAGCGCCTCCGTTCTGAACTTTACGTCAAAAGTTTGTCCGCTTGCGAAGAATTCGCGTTGCGCTTTTACGATTTCTTTTATTGCCATACCCGTTCTCCGATAAAGCATGAATTTCCGCGGCTTAACTGAACGCGGACTGCTTTTTTCGATCTCGCTCGCGTTATGCGATATGCGCCGTAACTGCGGCGACGATCGGTTTCGTATATATTATCCTTTATCCGAAAAGTTTTGTCAATAAAAGAGAAACGCTTTGACGGTAATATATCCGTTTTGACGGTCTTTCGTTCTTTTCGTTAACGCCTTCGTATCGGCGTCATGCCGCAAAACGACGTTCGCGCTTTTTACCGTTGACAAAAAGTCGGCGATTTGTTATACTGCTTTTATGAAGATAGAACAAAGCGTCGAAGATTATCTCGAAACGATATTTATACTTTCGCAGTCTGCGGAGCAGGTGCATCAGGTGGATATTGCCCGCGCTCTCCGCGTTTCTCAGCCTGCCGTAACAAAAGCAATACGTAAGCTCAAGAGTTCGGGATACGTGCACACGGTAGGAATGCACGTGTATCTGACTTCGGAAGGTCTTGATCGCGCCGCAGGCGTGTATGAAAAGCATAAACTTCTTCGCACCTTTCTCGTCGGTCTCGGCGTAAGCGGCGAAACGGCGGAACGCGACGCCTGCCTTATCGAGCATATCATAAGCGACGAAACGTACGAAGCCATCAAGACCGCCGTCGACGGCAAGAATTCCTGAGCGGCTTTCACGTTGTCGCCGTCGTGGATTTTTTCCGTTTTCTGATTTTTGCCGACGTGAAAGCGATTCTATGTTTTTATCGTCGCCGTGAAAGCGTATTTTCTTTTTTATCGTCGCCGTGAAAATTTTCCGCGCCCGTAAAGGCGCGTTTTTTGTTTGCTCGCGTTTTGATACACGCCGCGCCGCTCATAATTCAAACGCCGCGCTTGTTTACGAGCATAACGTTATAAATGCCGCGGGCGCCGAATTCAACGTAAAAAATATCACGCCTTACGCTTTGCCGCGGAAAATATATAAAAAATTTATTAACTATGGTTAATTTTGCTTGACATATTTCGTAAGTAGTAATATAATTGCGCTGTAAACGGCATTGCGCCGACGTCGGCGGGGGAAAGCGACGGAGCTTGCGATTTCGACGCAGTCGGTATTTTCGTATGTCTCGCGCGAAAATCGCGCAGACCGATTCGCGCAAAACGCGCATTCTTTTTTCGGAAAATAATTAACCTTGGTTAATTAAAATTCATAATAATTTACGGGAGAGGTAATATGGTAAAAAAACTGAGTGAAATGAAGCCCGGCGAGAGCGGCGTTGTGCGCGCCACTCTCGGAGAAGGGTGGATGAGAAAGCGTTTGCTGGACATGGGAGTGACTAAAAGCGCGCCGGTTAAGTTTGTAAGGCGCGCGCCTTTGGGCGATCCCATAGAAGTAACGCTGCGGGGATACGCATTGTCTTTGCGCAAAAACGAAGCGGAATGTGTGGAAGTGGAGGCGGACTAATGAAAAGAAAGACGAGAATAAAAGTTGCGCTTGCGGGCAATCCGAATTGCGGAAAAACCACGCTGTTCAATACTCTTACCGGCGCCGCGGCGCATGTGGGAAACTGGCCGGGAGTGACGGTGGACAAAAGAGAAGGAGTGTGCCGAAAAGGGCGGGAACCTTTCGACGTAGTCGACCTTCCCGGTATATATTCGCTATCTCCTTATACGCCCGAAGAAGTCATCGCGCGCAATTACATACTCGACGAAAAACCGGATTGTATAATCAACATAATCGACTCTACCAATCTCGAGCGCAATCTTTATCTGACGACGCAGATAATGGAAACGGATATCCCTGTTGTCGTAGCGCTCAATATGAGCGACGAGCTGGAAAAAAACGGCGATAAAATCAACGTCGGATTGCTCAGTGAAAAATTGGAATTACCGGTGGTATGCATATCCGCATTGACGGGAAAGGGAATAAAGGAGCTGACGGACAAAACTCTTTCGGCGGCTTCGCGGTCGCGGCGCGGTATAAGCGTGCTGTCGGATACCGTATTGTCGGAGGCGATAGAAAAGACCGCGATCAAACTTAACGAAGACGGGGTGCCGTCGCCGCTTTTCCATGCGATAAAGATAGCGGAAAAAGATATTCTCGAATGTGCGAATCATAAAAAGGCGGCGGACTATGCGGCAAAGCTGACCGAAAATTTGAAGGACGAGACGTTCGGAGCGGATTGGGAAGCGCTTGTAGCAAACGCGCGGTACGATTATATAACGAATAATTATTCGCCCGCGCTCGTAAAAAGCGACGGAAGCGGCGTAAAGCGCAGGAAAAAAAAAAAAATAGACCGCGTGCTTACCAATAAATGGGCGGGAATACCCATATTCATAGCTATACTGTTTGCTATTTTCCACCTGACGTTTTCGGAAAACCTGCTGTTTCTTGCCGGCGCGTTAGGCAGGAACGGCGACTGGGTATGCTTCGAAGGGACGTATTTCGAAGGACTTTTCGGTAGCAGCGGCGGTATATCCTCGCCCGGCGTGATACT
>CALWBH010000017.1 GCA_944376015.1 uncultured Clostridia bacterium | reverse complement strand
TAAAATCTTTCTTTCCATAGGAAAAATTCCCTGTTTTTGCCAAAAAAATAGCAAAAACCCTGAAAAACTCATCGTTTTTCAGGGTTTTTACAGTGGACAGCATTTTTATCCACTAAACATGGTGCGGTTGACAGGAGGCATCTTTTCCTTGCGGAAAATCTGCTGGCTACGCAATCACAGATTGCTTGCCCGCTCGGGGAAAACACAGTGTGTTTTCTGATCCCTCGCGCCTTCTTAAGGTTCAACTCCCGTCAACGAAAAATACCGAATGACTATTGCCATTCGGTATTTTTGGTGCGGTTGACAGGAGTTGAACCTGCACGGTCGCCCACAAGATCCTTAGTCTTGCGCGTCTGCCAATTCCGCCACAACCGCACGCGTTGCTTTTTTCAAAGCCTTGTTATAATACTACATTTAAGCCCGATTGTCAACGATATTCGCAGGGGTAATCAACATTTTTTTCAAAACGTTTTTATCTATCGGATTTTTAGTTCCCAGCGACGCACTGACTGCAAGTTCGAGTAACCGAAGCTCGAATCCGAGATCGCCTTCGGGATCGAATTCCGCGTCGCCGGTGCCTATATACACATCCGCGCCGAGCGTTACCAGCATACGAAGCGGCGGTATTCCCCTGCCTTCGCCCATCGTCAGCGACGGCGTAAGTATTACTTTCGCTCCCGACTGAACGATAAGCTCAACGTCGTCTTTATCGAGATACGAACAGCCGCAGACGAACGCTCCGTCAAGCAATCCGAATTTATGCGCAAGCCCGATGGGAGTAGCGCCGTAACGCTTATCGCAAGTGCCCACTTCTTCGAGATCGGAACACACGTTTATTATTATCCGTCTTTTTTCTCCGAGAACGCTTTCTATGGCACGGTCGATCACCTCGTCCGAAGCAAGTATGCTCGACAAATACACGCCGTCGTCCGCACTTTTAAACTTTCCGTCCGACACAAAGTTTACGACTTTGGGGTGCTCTATGCGCGTTTCCCCAGCATAAAAGACGAGATCGTAATCCGAAGCGAATCGTCGGGACAGTATGGCGTTGTCAAAAGTGAGAGCGTTAAACATCAGATTTTAAGATTTTTAAGAAACTCTATCGTTTCTTCTTTAGTATCGGGATGATTGAGCGCAAAACTAATGGTCGCCTGTACCGACCCCGCTTTACTGCCCATATCGTAACGATAGCCTTCAAAATTATATGCGCAAACTTTGCCGTCTTCGCACATAAGTCCGAGCGCGTCCGTAACTTGGAGCTCGCCCTTTTTGTCCGGCTTTATCTGAGCTATTTTATCGAAAATAACGGGACTGAGCACATACCTGCCGAGCGCGGCAAAAAGGCTCGGCGCTTCTTCCTTGCTCTTGGGTTTTTCCACGAGCTTTTTACACTCGAAAGCTCTTTCGTTGCCGAACAGATTATCGCCGAGAAGCGCGCTGCCGTACATATGTATTTTGTCTTCCGGAACCATTTGTCCGCCTATTACGGCGTCGCAACCGAGATCGAAAGCGTCGATAAGCTGTTTACTCACGGGTACGTCCGCTTTTACGAGATCGTCGCCCGTCGAAAGCACGAAAGGATCGTCGCCTATGAACTCGCGGGCTTTAAGCAACGCGTCCGCCATACCCTTAGGCAGCTTCTGAACGGCAAACAGGAATTTCGCGCCCTTGTTTATCCGACGAAGCGCGGCTATACCCTTTTCGTCGCCTTTTTTGCGCAATGTTTTTTCCAGCTTGCCTTTGGGCGAAAAATAACGGATTATCTCTTCTTTGCCCGGAGATATCACTATGCAGATATCCGTAATTCCGCTGTCTATCATTTCGTCGACTATGTATTGCAACACCGGTGTATCGACCACCGGCAACATTTCTTTGGGTAACGCTTTTGTCGCAGGCAAAAAGCGCGTGCCCTGACCGCCGCATAAAATTACCCCTTTCCTTACCATAGCATTTTCCCCTTTTATCAGTCAGTATACACTATACGCCTACAAGCGTCGCACTGACACATTTTTTCGTTTTTGAGCTTAGTCTTATTGGTCTGAGAAAGCTGCATTCCGCACAAACATCCGTAATCCCCGCCGTCAGTTACCGTAGCTTTTACGAACACCGGGAAAATACCGTCCTTGCGCGCTTTGGAGTATATTTCGAGCAGATTTTTATCAAGCGTTTTTTCAAGCTCCGTCATTTTGTCTTTGAGCTCGTTACGTTTGGGCATAAACGAATCTTTTACCGTTTTGAGCCTGGCGTTTATTTTATCGTATTCCGCTTTTACCGTTTTTTTCTTATTCTGCTCCTGCGCGCACGTTCCCAAAAGCCGTTTTATGGCTTCGATTTTATTGTTTACCTTGTTTTTGTAACTGTCTAGCCTGGATTTAGCCTGCTCCATTTTAGGCAGTAAAGCGGCTTTTTCTTCGTCGGTAGCAGCCGCGTTAAAAGCTTTTTCGAGCTCCGCTATTTCTTTTTCGTTCGCTTCGAACTCGGAATACACCTGTTCTATTTCTTTCGCGTGCACTTCCGATTCGCTAAGACTTTTATCGAATATCTCCTTCGCCGCATTAAAATCGTTGCGCGCGATATCCATTTTCTTTTTATCCGGATGTTTGTTCAACTCGTTATTCAGACGCCGTAATTCGGTGTCGAGTTTCTGATATTCGATGATCTGTTCGAAATTAGTCATATATCCTCCCGCTTATCGGGCAACATTCGCTTTCGCTCGCTTCGAAGCTGACGCGCAAACCGCGCTTATTCGCTTCGTCGGTCAATATCCCCACAAGCTTTTTTATATATATTCTTTCCATTGTATAATGCTGCATCACAACAAGCGGAAATCCGCAGTCGCGGGCATACATCAATACATGATGAGGCACGTCCGCCGTTACGTAACAATCCGCTCCCGCATGTCTTGCAAGCTCGGTCAATTCTATGTCTCCTCCGCCGCCGTTGACCACCGCTATGCTTTTTACTTCGACATCTTCTCCCGCTATTCCTACCCGCTCGTCGTTAAACGTCTTTGAAAGCTCTGCGGCGAATACCGAAAGCTTTACCGCGTCGCGTTCGCCTATTCTGCCGATTTTTATTCCGTTTTCGGTTTTAAGCGGGCGAACGTTGTTCAGTCCCATAAGGAACGCGCAATAGTCGTTAAGTCCGCCGTCGCAAAAATCGAGATTGGTATGCGCGGAATATACGCTTATACCGTTACGCGCCGCGGCGAGTACCGCACGCCCCGTTATATCTTCGTCGGTGATACGTTTTACCGCACGGAATATTACCGGATGATGGGAAATTATCAGCCCCGCGCCTTTTTTTGCGGCTTCTTCCACTACCGAAGCGGTGCAATCAAGACATACCGTTACTTTGTCCGTTTCGCCTTTTTCCGAACCGACAAGCAAACCGACGTTGTCTTCGAAGTCCGGTTCCGTTCTGTCTTCGGGAGCGAAACCGCGCATGATTTCGAGTATGTCTTTTATTTTCGACATTCCAATACCTTTGCGATCCTTTCCGCTTCTTCGCGGGTACGCTCGCCGCCCTTTCGAAGATTGGCGAGTCTTTTGCTCAGTTTTTCATAAAGGGCTTCGTTACAATCCTGCCAATGCACGCCGAACTCCGCTTGCATAGGCGTAAGCGCCTGCTTTCCGCGAACGGCGAAAATAACGTCGTAAAACTTTCCTTCCGCTTTGAAACATTCGTCTTCCGACACCGCATAACCGCATTCGTTAAGCTTACGTCGCACTATTTCCGCGTGCGATTGCGGCGAAAGCAATAACGCCGCGTTGCCGTCGTACCGAGCTATTATTTCGGCGATGAGATGTCCGCCCATGCCGCATATCATTATCGCGTCCGCGTAATAAGCCGCTTCGGGAATGCCGTCGCAGACGCAAAATACCGTCTGAGGGTACGCCGAAAGCGTTACCTTTGCCTTTTCAAGACACTTTTCGCTTATATCGGATACTATCGCTTTCCCGCATTTTCCCGTCTCATACGCAAGCGCGGTCAGTTTCGCGTGGTCGCATCCGACTTCCGCCAGAACTTCGCATGCGGGCAATTTATCTATTATCTTTTCGAATCTCAATTCAGTTCTCGGAATAATAGCTTTTAAGCTTTTTGCTTCTCGCGGGGTTACGCAGTTTTCTGAGCGCTTTCGCTTCTATCTGTCTTATGCGTTCTCGCGTGACGCCGAACCTTTTGCCCACTTCTTCGAGCGTTCTCGGATGTGAGCCGTCTATGCCGTAACGCAGGCGTATGACCGCCTGCTCGCGCGGCGTGAGCGTTTCGAGCACGTTCATGAGCTCTTCTTTGAGCATAGTGGTAGTCGCCTGTTCCTGCGGGCTCGTAGCGTGCGAATCCTCGAGGAAATCTCCGAGATGGCTGTCTTCTTCCTCGCCTATGGGCGTTTCGAGCGAAACGGGGTCTTGCGCTATTTTCTGTATATCGCGCACCTTGTCTTCGCTTATGCCCATTTCTTTCGCTATTTCCGCCGGCGTGGGTTCTCTGCCGAGATCCTGAACGAGCAGGCGTGTGGTGCGAGTGAGTTTGTTGATCGTTTCCACCATATGAACGGGAATACGGATAGTGCGCGCCTGATCGGCTATAGCTCTCGTTATTGCCTGACGGATCCACCACGTAGCGTATGTGGAAAAACGGAAACCTTTGGTATAGTCGAATTTCTCGACTGCCTTCATCAGACCGAGATTACCTTCCTGTATAAGGTCGAGGAACAACATTCCGCGCCCGACATATCTTTTTGCGATAGACACTACCAGTCGGAGATTGGCTTCCGAAAGTCTTGTTTTGGCGTCTTCGTTGCCTTCCGCCATGAGCTGAGCAAGCTCCACTTCTTCGTTACCCGACAAAAGCGGTACCTTTCCTATATCTTTCAGGTATACCTTCACGGGGTCGTCGGACGATATCGTCGCGTCGCTCATGAGTTTTTCGAGCGAGTCGTCCTTTATCGCTTCTATTTTGTTGTCTTTTACTTCGATCTTGTTCTCGGCAAGTATACGGAGTACTTCGTCTATCTCGTCCGCCGTAGCGTCACAGCCGACCGCTATTTTTTCGCCTACGTCGTCGTAAGTCACGCTTCCGCGCCGTTTGCCGAGCGCTATAAGTTTATTAACTTCTTTCTGAATCTTTTCGCTGAGAGTTACAGCGCCTGCGATCTTTTCTTCGGCTTTTTCTTTTTCGCTCATTTACTGCCTCCAAGCTCCCTTAATTGCTTGATTTTTTTTCTTATCTCGTTGCTTTCCCGAAGACATTCGATATCTTTCGTTTCGTCGTATCTGGCGGCAAGCTCGCTTATCTTTTTTTCAAGTTTTGCGCATTTCAAACTTATAACGCACGCGTCGTAATCGGCTTTGCTGTCGATACTCGAAAAATCGAAATCGATTATTTCCGGTAATTGCTTCTGAACGCCTTCGGGCAGATCCGTATACAACATCGCCGCAGTATCTTTAAGTCCGCGCATACGGCTGTCCGTGATAGAATCCACGACGTTGCGTTCGAAACCGTCGGGGAAAATTTCTTCGAGATCGCGCGGGTCCACGTATTCCTTGCCGTTTATATAAGCCGCAAGCAAAAACGTTTCGAAAAATCCGCGCTTGTTCTCTTCTTTCTGCGGCGGTTCGCTCGTCGCAGGCTTATCCGTATCCACATAGAGTTTTGCCTGTGCTCTGAGCACGCCTATGTCGTAGCCCGTTTCCGCCGACAGCGATTGCAAATACTCTTCTATTTCCACCGGATTGTCAAGTTGTTTTATACATCTTACGGCTTCCGCCGTATATGCCGTTTTATCGTCCCTATCGTTAAGATCGTATTTCTTCTTTAATATACTCAGTTTATACGCGACGAGCGGCAACGCTTCGTCGAGTATTTTACCGTACGCTTCCTTCCCCCTTTGGTTAATTATCTCGTCGGGATCGAGCCCGTCGGGTATACTCGCAACCTTTACGGTCAATCCGCTTTCGCGCAGAATATCCAGCCCGCGCAAAGTCGCTTTCTGCCCCGCTCCGTCGCCGTCGTAGCTTATTATAACTTTATCCGAATAGTTTTTTAACTGCTTCGCCTGCGTTGCCGTAAGCGCGGTTCCCATGCTTGCGACCGCCGTATCGAATCCGGCTTTATGGAGCGCTATGACGTCCATGTATCCTTCGCACATTATCACGTAATCGAGCGGACCCGCACGCCTTTTCTTTTTAAGCAGATTCAACGCGTAAACGGTTTTGCTTTTGTCGAAAATTTCGGTCTGAGCGGAATTGCGATATTTCGCATACGATACGCCGTCGAGCGAGCGGCCGCCGAACGCCACCACTTCTCCCGTATTGCTGATTATAGGGAACATAAGTCTGCCGTAAAAAACATCGTACCATTTGTCCGCTTTCTGTTCTATCAGTCCGGCGTCTTTCATTTCGGCTTTGGTGTAACCTTTCCCTTCGAGATACTTTATGATATCCGTCTGATCCAAGGAATAGCCGAGACCGAAACGCGTTACTATGTTCGGCGGAAGTTCGCGCTTGACGAGATATTCCCGCGCTATTTCCGCCCGCGGCGACAAAAGATTTTCGTTATACCGCCTTGCGGCTTCGCGCATAAGCTCATAAAGCTTCAAGCGTTTTTCTTTATCGAAGTGCTTGCCGTTTTCGCCGCTCAGTTTCGGCAATTCCATTCCCGCTTCGTCGGCAAGCATTTTTATTGCGTCGATAGTGTCTATATTCTCTATGTCGCGCACGAAAGTTATGGCATTGCCGCCTTTACCGCAACCGAAACAATGATAAAGCTGTTTGTTTGCGTCTACGGAAAACGAAGGCGTTCGCTCATTATGAAAGGGACAGCAGGCTTTAAAACTGTTTCCTACTCTCCTTAAAGTCGCATAACGCGATATAAGTTTGACTATGTCGGTCTTTTCAAGCAACCGACTGCAAAACTCGTTAAACTCCATTAAGCCGCCCCGATCACATCAATGCCCAACCTTTGGGTACATATATCTCTTCAAAAACGCGAACCAGATAATTATCCGTCATAGTGGCTATATAATCGCTCACCTTCTGCCGATCGGACGCGTCAAGGCGCCTTATGTATTCGGGTAATTTTTCCTTGTGTTCGAGATAATAATCGAATAAAAAGAAGATAATGGTCTCCACTTTCGGTTCTTCCGCTTTCGCAAGCGGAGAACTGTATACTTTTTCGAACATAAACGAACGGAATTCTTCCATCGCTCTCTTCGCTTTATCGCTCGGTTCTATAACGTCGCGTCCGTAACTGTGATCGATTATGTCCGAAATCATCGAATTTATGCGTTTTCCGTGCGTATTTCCGAAAATATCGATGACAGACGACGGTAAATCGCTGTTCTTTATCACACCGCCCCGAATCGCGTCGTCAACGTCGTGATTCAGATACGCGATCTGGTCGCTCAGACAGACTATCTTGCCTTCAAGCGTGGACGGATGACCGCTACGCGTGTGATTAACTATGCCGTCGCGGACTTCGAAGGTCAGGTTCATTCCTTTTCCTTCGCCTTCCAAAACCTCCACTACTCTTAAAGACTGACGAGCGTGACTGAAACCGCCGTATCCGCTCATTTTTTCGTTGAGCGCGCGTTCGCCCGCATGACCGAAAGGCGTATGACCGAGATCGTGCCCCATGCTTATCGCTTCGGTAAGGTCTTCGTTCATTCTGAGCGCTCTGGCTATGGTACGCGCTATCTGACTTACTTCGAGAGTATGGGTAAGACGAGTACGGTAATGATCCCCTTCGGGAGAGAGAAACACCTGCGTTTTATGTTTTAATCTGCGGAAAGCTTTGGAATGGATTATTCTGTCGCGATCGCGTTGAAAATCCGTTCGTATCAGACATTCGGATATAGGCTTGTCCCTGCCCTTGGTCTGCGAAGACAAACAGGCGTACGGCGAAAAATAATTTTTCTCTATTTCATATACGACCTTTCTATAATCCATTTTCTCCCCTTGCCGTTCCGATGATCCGCAAGCGTTTTGCCGCCTGACAGAATTTCTCCGTATGAATTATATCATAAATAATGTACCGTGTCAAACCCTGCAAACATTATTTTCTGTCAAATAATTTATGTTTGAGTGTTATTTTTTTCATAATCTTTAACATTTCGTCACTTATAAGTTTTCACACACATAACACCGCGGCAATGCGAAACATATATTAAAAACAGAGCGCTCTATTTTACTTTAAGGAGAAAACTTATGTCAGATCAATCATTCGAAAACCAAACCTGTCCCACCGTAGCTTATCAGTTATCGTCGGTATGCGTTCCCGTTACCGTGATACCGTTCGCAAAAGCGGGACTGACCGTCACAAAATGTTGCAGTAAACCTACCGTTACGCCGGGCAGAGAGCTTTGCAACGGCGTCAAATCGGGACAGTGTGTATTCACCGTCAGCCAGGATATTTGCGTGGAAGTTCCCGTGGAATTCGGCGCCGTCGCTCAGGTCGGAGACACCTACGTAGCATGCAACGGCGCAAGCGCAGACGATATCTGTCCCGCTTGCGGTACGCATGACGCTACGTTCGTAGAATCCACCGCCATAGGCGACGCCGTTAATGCGGTAACGGACGCCGTAAAAGCGGCGCTCTAACCCGCAATCGATCGAGGCGGCTTCGGAATCCGACTAAAAAACGGTAACGTTCCGTTTAAACCGCAGACCGGCGCTTTACGCGTCGGTCTGTTTTATAATCTACAAACAAACGCAACAAGGCTCGTCATTCCGCGAACGAACCTTGTCGGCTTTTTAATATATAAGGTAAATTTATCTGGGATTCTTTATGTTAGCCTGTAAGACTGTGTCACTTCAAGGGTCATTTACTTCGGAAAAATTTTTAATTATTTGTCAATATTATTTTGACTCTTGATTTATTGCCCATCCAGCGATATAAGAAAGCACACTATTGTAGCCGTCTTCCAAAATACTTAAGCTGTCAGCTATTAATCTTAAATTTAACCACAGCAAAACTAATTTAGCGACCTCTCTTGAGTTTGTATCTATCGCATCTTCCAA
>CALWBH010000016.1 GCA_944376015.1 uncultured Clostridia bacterium | reverse complement strand
AAATGTCCGTGAGATACAAGGAAAGCGTCGTGGCTGCGGACTTTAAAGAAAGCGGGCTGCGCAAACGACTCAACGTAGGGCACACGGTAGGGCATGCCGTGGAGTGCCTGGACGGATTCCGTCTTTCGCACGGCGAGTACGTGGCTCTCGGTATTCTGGCGGAAACGGGTATGTTTCCCGAAAGGCTGGACGGGGAGTTCGAAGCTCAGGTACGCAGGCTTTGCGGTAAAGTATGCTCCCATTCCTTTCCGATAAAGGACGCGGCGGCGATAACCGATACCGCGCGCGCGGATAAAAAGAACAAGGACGGAAATATAGTCGTAATGCTGCCTACGGGCGACGGCAACGTCGACGAAATAGCGCTTACGCCCGACGAATTCGAAGCGAGATTGAAAAAGTGTTTGTCAAACCTGTAAAAAAATTCATCAGAACGACGGCTACCGCGCCGGATAAAAGCATAACGCACCGCGCGGTTATGTTCAATGCCGCGGCGGACGGCGAAGCGAAGATAACCAACGCGCTGCTCGGCGGCGACTGCCGTTCCACCGTTGCGTGTATGAAAAAGCTCGGCGCGGCGATCGAAATAGAAGGGAATACCGTATATGTACGCGGCGTTACCGAGTTTAAAGACGCCGAGCTTGACGCCGGAAACTCGGGTACCACCACTCGGCTTTTGACGGGACTGCTTGCGGGCAAAGGTATAACCGCGAGCATAGACGGCGACGACAGTCTGCGCACCCGTCCTATGCGCAGAGTTACCGATCCGCTCGCTTTGATGGGCGCGGACGTAACGACTACAAACGGTAAAGCTCCCGTATATATACGACCCGCTCGCCTTCACGGTATCGACTATACGATGCCCGTCGCGAGCGCGCAGCTCAAAAGCGCGCTTCTGCTCGCGGGGCTGAACGCGGACGGAGTCACGCGCGTTACCGAGCCCGTGCTTTCGCGCGATCATACCGAGCTTATGCTCAAAGCAATGGGCGCGGGCATTGCGACGGACGGGCTGACCGTAAGCATAAAACGGGGCGCGCTGAAAAACACGGACGTATGCGTTCCCGGCGATATTTCGTCCGCGGCGTTTCTGCTTGCCGCGGCGGCGGTCACCGGCGGCGAAGTTACCGTGACCGACGTAGGACTTAATCCTACTCGCACGGGAGTGCTCAAAGTGTTCGAAGCGATGGGCGCCGACGTGAAAACGACTGATTTCAGACGCGAGATAGAACCGCGCGGGAACGTCACGGTTACCGCGGGCGCGCTTAGTCCGTTCTTTATAGGCGGGGAAGACGTGCCGTCGCTCATCGACGAGCTTCCTTTGCTCGCCGTCGTAGCCTGCTTTGCAACGGGCGACAGCGAAGTGCGCGGCGCGGAAGAACTGCGCGTCAAGGAGTCGGACAGAATAAAGACGACTGCGGAAACGGTGCGCGCGCTCGGCGGCAGGATAACAGAGCTGCCCGACGGATTCGTCGTTCACGGAACGGGCGGACTGGAAGGCGGCAGAGTATATTCGCACGGAGATCATCGCATAGCGATGAGCGCGGCTATCGGCGGTCTGGGCAGCAGGAACGGTTGCGATATCGAAGGAGCGGACAGCGCGGCTATCAGTTATCCTTCTTTCTGGGGGGATATATGCTGAAATACTGCGTTCTCGGTTCGGGAATAAAATACACTCTTTCGCCGTTGCTTCACGGCGCGGTGTTTGCGGAGCTCGGAGTGCGTGCGGAATATACCGTGCGCGACGTGCCCGAGAACGGGCTCGACGTGCAAATGAAAGAACTGATATCCGATTTCGACGGATTTAACGTGACAAAGCCGTATAAACGCGCCGTGCTCGGCTATCTTTCCGAAAAGCGCGCCGACATCGACGCGGTCAATACCGTCGTCAACGACGGGGGGAGACTGATCGGATACAATACCGATATATTCGGGTTCGGGCTTGCGTTCGACGGGCTTTGCGGAGACGTTTCGGGCAAAAGCGTTCTTGTAATAGGCGCGGGCGGCGCGGCGGAAGCGGTGCTTTGCGCGCTTAAAAAGCGCGGCGCGGACGTGACCGTGGTTAACCGTACGTACGAGCGCGCCCGCGAACTTGCGAAAAGATACGGCGCGAAAGCGGCGGAACGCGCGGACGGACTGCGCCCCGCGATAGCCGTAAACTGCGCTACCGTAGGCAACGACGGAGTGTCGTCTCCGCTTAGCGGCAGGGAAGATTTGAGCGAGCTTGAATACGCGTACGATCTCGTTTATTCCCCCGCGCGCACGCCGTTTATGAAAGACTGCGAAAAGGCGGGAGCAAAGACCGCAAACGGACTGGGCATGCTGATATATCAGGCGGTAGTGGCGGACGAGATATTTCTCGGCATGGAAAACGCGGACAGAAAAAGACTGTTTGCCGCTGCGGAAAGCGCGGTAAAAAAGGAGTTGGAAAAATGAAAATACTGATTGTAAACGGACCCAATCTCAATATGCTCGGCGCGAGAGAAAAGCAGATATACGGCGAACAGACGCTGGACGAGATGAATAAGGAAATCGCCGCATTTTGCAACGATAACGGCATGGAAACGGCGTTTTATCAGTCCAATATAGAAGGCGAGATAGTAAGCGCGATACACGGCGTTCGAAGCGTTTACGGCGCGGACGCGATAGTCATAAATGCCGGCGCGTATACGCATTATTCGCACGCGATAGGCGACGCGCTTGCCTGCGTTAAAGTGCCCAAAGCGGAAGTGCACATATCCAACGTGCACGCGCGGGAAAATTTCAGACATCTGTCCGTGCTCGCGGACAACTGCAACGGCGTTATATGCGGGTTCGGCGCGGACAGTTATAAGCTCGCGTGTCTCGCAATGAAAAACATACTTATAAAGCAGGCGGAAAAATGAACATAGCGCTCATAGGTATGCCGGGTTGTATGAAAACCACGGTGGGGAAACGGCTCGCCGCGCTTACCGGAATGAAGTTTACGGATACCGACGAGATGTTCGAAACCCGCGAAGGCAATACGATAAGCCGCACTTTTGCCGAAAAGGGCGAAAGCTATTTTCGTGAAAAGGAACGGGAGTTGGTAAAAGAAGCATGTCGCGACGACGGACAGATAATCTCCTGCGGCGGGGGAGTGCCGCTTAGCGCGGAGTGTCGGAAAGAGCTTGAAAACTGCCGAGTGGTAAGACTTACGGCGACTGCGGAGTGCATAGCCGCGCGGACTTGCGGCGACGATACCCGTCCGTTGCTTTCGGGCGGCGGAACGCAACGCATAAAACACATGATGGCGGAGCGTGAAAAGTATTATGCCGAATGCGCCGATATTACCGTGGATACTACGGACAAAGATCCCGACGAGCTCGCCCGCATGATAGCGGAAGCGTTAAAAACAGAAAAAAAGTCTTAAAACGAATAAAGGCTGTCCATAAAATGACTTGCAAAAACAGCGCCGCCGGTTGTATAATAAAAGTATAAAAAAAGTTATATCAGGAGAAATCATGAACAAGACGCTTAAAACAGTAATCGATACCGTAAGAGTGCTTTCGGCAGACATGATAGAGAAAGCAAAGAGCGGACATCCGGGAACCCCGCTCGGAGCCGCGCCCGTCGTAAGCGCGCTTTACGGCGAGCATCTCAAGCATAATCCCAAAAATCCGTCTTTTTTCGACAGAGACAGATTCGTGCTTTCTGCGGGGCATGCTTCCGCGATGCTTTACAGCATTCTTCATCTCTGTGGATATAACATCGCCAAAGAAGACCTTGCGTCTTTCCGCCAGCTCAGGAGCAAGCTGCCCGCTCACCCCGAATACGGAATTACGCCCGGCGTCGAAACAAGCACCGGTCCGCTCGGTCAGGGCGTGGGAAACGCAGTAGGGCTTGCGCTCGCGGAGAAGGTGCTCGCCGCAAAATTCAACAAGGACGACGTAAAACTTATCGACCATTATACCTACGCTTTCTGCGGCGACGGGTGCATGATGGAAGGTTTGAGCTACGAGGCGTGCGCGCTTGCCGGAGCATGGGGGCTGGACAAGCTCATCGTGATTTACGATAAGAACAATATCACGATAGAAGGCGGTATAAACGGCGTTTTCGACGAGGACGTCGGAGCGCGCTTTGCCGCTCAGGGCTGGCAGGTGATCAATGCGGGGGACGGCAACGATACCGATACTTTCGGCGCGGCGATAGCGCTTGCCAAGAGCGACAAAAAACGTCCGTCGCTTATCATCGTCAATACCGTTATCGGTTACGGTACTTCGAAAGCGAACAGCCCGTCGTGTCACGGCGCGCCGCTCGGCGAAGACTGCATAAAGCAGATGAAAGCCGATATGGGTTGGACGCTTCCTCCTTTCGTTTCTCCCAAAGAAACGGAAGAGTTTACCGCGCAGGTTTGCGAGCGCGGCGCGAAAGCGGAAGCGGAGTGGAATAAAACGCTTCGCGCTTATAAAAACAAATATCCCGAAGACTACGCGGAATTCATCGTATGGACGAAAGGCAAAATGCCCGATCTTACGAACGACGAGGAATTCTGGAAAAATATCCCCTCAGGCGACGCTGCTACCCGCGCGCATTCGGGAAAAATACTCAACTGGATAGCGGACAATCGTTTGCCCAATCTTATCGGCGGCAGCGCGGATCTCGGTCCGTCCAACTGCACGGTAATGAATTCGCGCGAGTATTATTCTCCGTCCGTTCCGACGGGTACGAGCCTGCATTTCGGCGTGCGCGAGCTTGCAATGGCAAGCATTTGCAACGGACTTTGCCTTCACGGCGGTTTGCATCCTTACTGCTCGACGTTCTTCGTATTCTCCGATTATATGAAAGGTTCCATGCGTATGAGCGCGATAATGGATATCCCCGTGCTTTATGTGCTTTCGCACGACTCCATAGGCGTGGGCGAAGACGGACCTACGCATCAGCCGATAGAGCAGCTCGCAATGTGCCGCGCTTTGCCCAATCTGCGCGTGTTCCGTCCCTGCGACGCAACGGAGACTGCGGCGGCTTTCGCTTATTATACCACGGCTAAACATCCCACGGCGATCGTGACCAGCCGTCAGAAGCTCGTTACTCCTGCGGGCACCAACAAGGACGGCGCGCTTAAAGGCGGATACGTGCTTTCGGACAGTGAAAAGGAAACTCCCGACGTTATCCTTATGGGCTCGGGAAGCGAAATGGATCTGCTTTGCAAAGCTAAGACCGCGCTTAAAGAAAAAGGCGTGGACGCTCGTGTGGTCAGTATGCCTTGTATGGAAGAATTCGACGCGCAGAAGGAATCGTATAAACAATCGGTATTGCCCGATAATGTTCGCGCGCGCGTCGCGGTGGAAGCGGGTTCGTCCGTGTGCTGGTATAAATATATCGGTATGGACGGCATGGCGGTCTGCAAAGACGATTTCGGCATAAGCGCTCCCGCCTCCGCATTGTTCGAAATAAACAAATTTACGGTGGAAGACATTACCGCCGCCGCGCTCAAAACGATGAAGAAGGTGAAAAAATGAGCGTATTTTACGCGTTCGTCACACGTCTTAAATATATCGGTCGTTGGGGACTGATGCGTAATACGCGCACCGAAAACGTGCTCGAACACAGCGCGGTTGTGGCTATGTTTGCCCATGCCGTCGCAGTGCTCCACAATAAGTTCGGCGGTAACGTTAACCCCGACCGAGTCGGAATGATGGCGCTTTTCCACGAAACGGGCGAGGTGATAACGGGCGATATGCCCACTCCCGTCAAATATTTCAACGGCAGTATCACTTCGGCATACAAGGAAATAGAACGTCAGAGCGAAAGCAAACTCGTTTCCACGCTTACGGACGAAGTAAAGGACGAGGTTGGCGAGCTCGTGCTCGGCGGAAGCGAAACCGAACGCAGACTCGTCAAGTATGCCGATACTCTCGCGGCTTACGTCAAATGTATCGAGGAAACCGCCCAGGGTAACGGCGAATTCGGCGAAGCGCTTGTCTCCACCGAAAAAAAACTGCGCGATTACCACAGCCGCGAAGTGGATTATTTTATTGAAAATTTCGTGACGCCTTTCGGCGCGTCGCTCGACAAACTCGGCGCGGCGCTTGAAAGCGGGGAAAAATAAACCTTCGACGCTTTGGCATAATTTTTAAAAAAATTAGAAAATATTTTTCAAAAGTGGACAAACAGTTGTCCACTTTTCTTTATATAATTAAAGAAAAAACACAGGAGATAAAGCGTATGCTTGCGCGAAAGTACGGATTGAAAGAAATTACGGGGATGTTCGGTGCGAACGAATTGCAACTCGTTCCTATCGTATGCGGAAAAGGAGAAGAGCTGCCCGAACAGTATTTGCTTTACGGACAGGAAATAAAGGATTATTCGCTCGCTCTCATAGCGCTCAGGGATATGTGCGACGAAATAACGCGCCGCAGCCGAAGCGGTCTCGTATTGCCGAGAATGGTCGTGAGCGTGGACAACGTCGACGCGCTTTTGCTTCGCTCTCCCGACGGAGAGATAGCGAGACTTCTCGATATACTCGAAACGGAAGGCGAAAACTGCGGCGTCGAGCTTGTGGCATAATTTTTAAGCGGTTTTTACGGAGTTTTTCGTGGGATCCCTTTGGACGGAAAGGGGCTCCCCCCGAGCTTTTCTCTGAGAGTTTGCGTTTTTAAATGCGCAAGTAATTCCTTCTCATTAAAAACATACATTTTTTGCGTAACAAATCTGTTTTACGGCAAAGACTTGTATTCGTTCGTTCGGTTTATTGTCACATTGAGTTAGGGCGAAGCATATAGCTGTATGAGGAGGGAACACAATGGATCTCAGAGACAGTGAAATGCATTTGCCGTATCCTTCGCTTGCCGGATTGAAAAGAAATCGCAGGCAATGCGAATTGATTTTCGGCGCATACTCGGGAAAAGACAGCGAGCTTACGGCTATAACGCAGTACGTTTATCACGAGCTTATATTCGAATCGCTCGGTTACAGCGATATAGCCGCGCAATACGAGCAGATATTTATCGACGAAATGCGACATTTGTCCTTGCTCGGTAATGCGATAATCAAGCTGGGCGGCGATCCCGTTTACGCGGTGATGCCGCGCGGATTCTGGACGGCTTCTTTCGTTACATATTCGTCCGAACCGTGCCGTATGTTGCTTGACGACATTGCCGCCGAAACCGCAGGCATAAAAGGTTATAAAGCGGTGTTGCCGCAGCTCGGCGATACTCCGCTTGCCGCGCTCATTCAGCGCATTATTATGGACGAAGAACGCCACCTCGCCGCATTCAAGGCAATGTATGCCGATATAGCAGGATAACGCGTTCGACGGATATCGCGCTTTTGCGGAGCCGACGCGCGAAATTTAAAAAGTATTATGAGCTTTACGACAAAAAAGTCTTGTTTACGGTAAGACTTTTTTGTTTTTTATGTCGTTAACGTCATAGTACGTTATATGTATTGACATAATATTGCAATTGTTTTATAATTGGTTTATGAGCATGGTCATAGATAAAAAGTGCGAAATGTGCGGAGCACAGTTGGATATAAGCGCGGACGGACTCAAAGCGGTCTGTCCTTATTGCGGGAGCAGGTATTCGTATGTAAAGCCCGTCACCGAAGATACGGCTACGTACATAAACAGAGCCAATAATTACCGTATGCGCAATATGTTCGACAACGCGATCGTGGAGTACAAAACTTTATTGATGAACGCGGAGTTAAAGGACAACGCGGAGCTTTATTGGGGTCTGACGCTTTCCGAATTCGGTATAGAGTACATACACGATACGCGGGACGACAGGTATGTTCCGACATGTCACAGAACGGTCAGCGGTTCGATTTTCGACAATGCGAATTATAAAAAAGCGATAGAGCTTGCAACCGACGAAATGAAAGCGGAGTACGCTTCGAAAGCGTCGGAAATAGACGAATTGCAACGCGGGATAAAGGCGCAGGCGGAACAGGTGGAGGATTACGACGTATTTATCTGTTTTAAGTCCACGGACAACAGAGTCGCGACGGAGGACAGGTACATAGCGCGCAGAATATTCGACGAAACGACCAAGCGCGGGTTCCGCACCTTCTTTTCGGAAGTGAGCTTAAAAGGCAGGCTGGGCAGCGAATACGAACCGATAATTTACAAAGCGCTTACTACGGCGAAGGTAATGATACTCGTGGCGACGAAAGAAGAGTATCTCAACGCGCCGTTTGTCAGAAACGAATGGAGCAGATATATCGAGCGCAGGAAGAACGATCCGTCGCTTAAAATAGTTCCCGTGTTCAGGGATATAGACGCGAACGTATTGCCGACGAGAGAACAGGGCGTGGACCTTTCCAAATATCCCGCAGGCGGCTATGAAATAGAAATAGCGGACAACCTGGAAAAAGTACTCGGAAAACAAACCGTAGCCAAAATGGATAAGGAAGTATTGGAAGAGTACAGCCGATATAATGCGATAAGCCAAATAAAATTCGAAAAAGAATACAAAAACGCAATGCGTGATGTCGATGTCGGTTTAAAACGTAAAAAAGACGCGGGCAGGGAATACGCCGACAAAGCGGCGGCAATGGAATCGCTCGGCGATTACAAGAACGCGGAAGCCTTGGCGACAAAATATTCCGAGCTTGCCGAATTCTATACCAAAGCGGAAAAGAAAGTTACTTTTAGAATGAGATTAATTAATATGATTTCCGTAGGTATTTCGCTAATTACAGCGATTTACGGAATAACCATGATGGCATTTTTGTCTTCTTTCGGTTGCAATTTGCCGATACCCAGGATGTTTATGTTTTCATGTATCATAACAGGGTTGTCGCTTGGCATTGTATTTTTCGTTTCGGTGATTTATGCAGCCGTGATAAATAGATTATGTTATTCGAAAGGGTTTAGCGTTACTGAAATATTGTCTTATGCCGTTTCGGTTTTAATGATGGCTGCCGTAACCGTGATATATTCCGTTACGGCATCCGCAAGCGCGATATTTCAAATAATTATTTTATTGGTTTATGTCGCGATATTGATTATTAATTTTTTAAAATATGTTTTCGTAAGACGTCTTCCGGATTATGAAACGATAAAATAAAAAGGAACGGTCTTCGCAAGTCGTGCGGAGACCGTTTTGATATTAACGAGAAAAGTTTTCAAACGGATAAATAAGGATATAAGCGGCGTTAAAATAAGCGGAAGAAGGTTCAAACGATATAATGTTTGAACGATATAAAGTTTGTAAGTTTCTTTTGGAAGGGTATAAGGGGAACCTTTTCTTTGTCCAAAGAAAAGGTTCCCCTTAAAAACTGCTAAAAACTGCTAAAAACTACTAAAAACACTAAAAAACTATTCCTTGAAAGCGGGGCTTATGTCATAGTCGCGGCTGCCTGTAAGTTCTTTTATGAACAGCGCGCGGATATAGCCTTTGTCTGTGGTCGTGGAGTGCACGAAAAAGCGTTTGCCGTAATAATAGCGGGCGAGAGTATAAAAACGCGTGTTCGTGTGGAGCGCCACGGCTTTAAAGCCGTTGGCTATGCAATAATCGCAAGCGGTGGCGAGCAGGTTACTGCCCACGCCGATATTTTTTATATCGCTGCGCACGCCGAAGCGGTAGATATAGGCGAGGTCGTCGGTAAGCTTTTTTATTCTTATCGAGCCTATGACTCTGCCTTCGTTGGTTACGGCTACGAATACGGCGTGATTTTTAATGTCTTCGAGTATATCGTCCGTAGTTTCGGTGAGCGCGTGGAGTTTGTAATCGTTTTTAATGTCTTCGAGATAGCCTGCGAAAGCGGAGTGCATTATGCCCTGAATGGCGTAAACGTCGTCTTCCGTAGCGTTACGTATCGTGTAATCCGATCTGTCCATAGGTTAATCCTTCATAAGCAGGTACATGACCGCTTTCTGCGCGTGCAGACGGTTTTCCGCTTCGGGGAATATCCACGATTGCGGACTTTCCATGACCTCGTCGGTGACTTCTTCGCCGCGGTGAGCGGGCAGACAGTGCAGGAATATCGCGTCGGGGTCCGCTTTTTTCATCATTTCGGCGTTTACCTGCATAGGCATAAGCGCTTTCTCCTTAGCGGGGTCTTTCGTTTGCCCCATGGAGAAGAACACGTCGGTATACACTGCGTGCGCGCCCTTTATGGCTTCGTCGATGTCCGAAGTGACGGTTACTTTCGCGCCGCCGAACGCGCCCTTTCGCGCCGCTTCGACGATGGCGGGGTCGGGACCGAGTCCTTCGGGCGAGCAGATACAAACGTCCATGCCGACTTTAGCGCAACCGAGCATGAGCGAGTTCGCCATATTGAATCCTTCGCCGAAGAAGGTGAGTTTTTTCCCTTCGAGAGTTCCGAATTTTTCGTAAACGGTGAGAATGTCGGCGAGTACCTGGCAGGGGTGGAAATCGTCGGTAAGTCCGTTGATCACGGGGATATGCCCCCACTTCGCGAGCTCGTTAAGATCGCTTTGCTTAAAGGTGCGTATCATTATTCCGTCGATATTCATACGCTCCATAACGCGTACCGTATCGCGTATGGGTTCTCCGCGGCCGAGCTGTATGTCGTTTGTGGAAAGGAAAAGGGGAGACCCGCCGAGCTGTTTTATGCCCTGTTCGAAGGAAATGCGCGTGCGCGTTGAAGACTTGGCGAATATCATTGCGAGCGTTTTCCCCGCGAGATATTCGTGCTTTTCGTGCGCGTAAACTTTGCGTTTAAGTTCGATGGCGCATTTGAGTATCTCCCATATCTCTTCCGTGGAATAATCCATGAGAGTGAGCATGTGTTTGTTGCTGAGCTTGCCCGTGGGCTTATAAGCGTTGAAATCCATTGCGAATTTTCTCCTTGTCTTTCCTTACTTTTTTTTCAGATGTTGGTGTTGGAAAAAATAGTTTCCATCTTGTCTGCGAGATCGTCTATTTCCTCGCGCGTTATGATATACGGCGGCGCGATACGGAGCGTATTGTGTCCGCAGGTGCCGACTATCACGCCTAAACTGAGCAGTTTGCCCGCCACCGTAGCCGCGCTGAGTTTTTCGTCCAATTGTACGCCGCGGAGCAGACCTTTGCCGCGGATGTCGAGTACGAATTTATGCCGCGCGAGCTTGCTTGCGAGCGCGTCCGCGAGATATTCGCCTATATGCGTCACGCGGTCGAGCAGATCGGTTTCCTGCAACTTGCCGACGACGACGTTTGCCGCGGCGCAGGCAAGGGGGTTGCCTCCGAAAGTCGTGCCGTGATCGCCCGGGCGGAAAGTTTCCGCGACTTCGCCGCGCGCCAGGCAGCAGGCTATGGGCACTCCGCCGCCGAGTCCTTTCGCGAGAGTGACTATATCCGGCTGTATGCCGTAATGTTCGAAACAGTAGAATTTGCCCGTTCTGCCCGAACCCGTCTGCACTTCGTCGAGTATGAGCAGCAGACCTTTCTGCTTTGCGAACGCATAGGCGCCCACGAGATAATCGTAGGACGCGGGACGTACGCCGCTTTCTCCCTGAATACATTCGAGCATTATCGCTCCGACGTCGGGAGTGGTCGCTTCGCGGAGCGCTTCGAGATCGCCGTAAGGCACGTGCTTGAACCCTGCGGGAAGCGGCTTGAACGGATCGCTGTACTTAGCCTGTCCCGTAGCGGTTACCGTTGCGAGCGTTCTGCCGTGGAAAGACTCGTTAGCGGTTATAACGGTAGTTTTGCCGCTACCCGTTTCGCAGGCGTATTTACGCACGAGCTTTATTGCGCATTCGTTGGCTTCCGCCCCGCTGTTGCAAAGGAATATGCGCGAGAAAGTGCCGTCGCGCGTAAGTTTTTCGGTAAGCTCCGCCTGCGGAATGTTATAATAAAGATTGGATACGTGTATGAGCTTTGCCGCCTGATCGCTGATCGCCTTGACGAGATCGGGGTGATTGTAGCCCAGACAGTTCACGGCTATGCCGCCGAAAAAGTCGGTGTACGCGTGTCCCGCGGTATCGTAGAGCGTGCAGCCTTCGCCGCGCTCGAAGCAGATGTTGTGACGCTTGAACAGTTTGAGATAATGATCTTTTTCTATTTCTTTGATTTTTTCGAGTTCCATTTCAATGCCTTCCCGGCAATTTATGTCATTGCCTTTAACGCCGTGACGTTATTCTTTGATAAGCGTACCCGTGCCTTTGTCGGTGAACAGTTCCACGAGTATGGAGTGGGGTATCGTGCCGTTGACGATAAACACGTGCTTTATGCCTTTCTTGACCGCAGTCACGCATCCGCGCACTTTGGGTATCATTCCGCCGGATATCGCGCCGTCTTTTATCATTCGCTCCACTTCGCTCACCCTGACTTCGGGCAGGAGAGTGGAAGGGTCGTCCGCTTTAAGCCGTATTCCGTCGATGTCCGTCAGATATATGAGCTTGTCCGCGCCTATCGCCGCGCCTATTTCGCCCGCGGCGGTATCCGCGTTGACATTATAGCTTAATCCCGCCGTATCCACGCCCACCGAAGCTATTACGGGCACATAATCTTCTATGCAGAGATCCTCTATCATGGCTCCGTTTACGGACGTTATATCGCCTACGTAGCCGTAATCCACTCCGTCTACGGGCGGTTTCTTGTTTACGCGGATGAGCCCGCCGTCTTTTCCGCTGAGCCCGATCGCCTTAACGCCCATGGTGCAAAGCTGTGAGCAGATGTTTTTGTTGATTTTTCCGCAGAGAATCATCTGCACTATTTCCATAGTCTCCGCGTCGGTAACGCGCAGTCCGTTGACGAACGTGCTTTTTTTGCCTATGCGGTCGAGCATTGCGTTTATTTCGGGGCCGCCGCCGTGAACGAGAACGGGGAACACCCCTACCATTTTAAGCGCGGCAACGTCTTGAAGAATGGTTTTTATTATTTCCGGGTTGTTCATGGCGTTACCGCCGTACTTGATAACCACGTATTTATTGCTGTACGCGCGAATATACGGCAGCGCTTCGACGAGCGTCTGTGCTTTTTCTATTATGGATTGATAATTGTTCATGATATCTCCTTGGATCAAAGGTGGAAGCCCACGCGCGGCAACCCGACGGTTTCGTCCAGTCCGAACATTATATTCATATTCTGCACCGCCTGACCGCTCGCGCCTTTGATCAGATTGTCTATACAGCTTACCGCTATGAGTCTGCCCGTCTTTGCTTCCGCCTTACAGCCGATGTAGCAGCAATTACTGCCCGCCACGCTCTTGATCTCGGGCAGTTCTCCGCCGAGATAATGCACGAACGGTTCGTTCTCGTAACGCGCATAAGCCTTGTCGACTTCCGCCGCGTCCGCTTTGAGATCGCAGTATATCGTAGCGAGTATGCCGCGCTTTATCGGCAAAAGATGGGGAACGAAGGTAACGCGAGTTCCGCTCTTTTCTTCGATTTCGGTGGTGTGGCGGTGAGTCGTGACTCCGTAAGCCTTGAAACTGCCTTCCGTTTCGTTGAAGTTGTATGCGATATCCGCTTTGCGCCCCGCGCCGCTTACTCCGCTCTTTGCGTCGACTATGACGGTGCGCTTATCTATCAGTCCCGCGTCGGCAAGCGGTTTTAAGGCAAGTACCGAAGCGGTAACGTAACAGCCGGGGTTGCCTATGAGCCGCGCGTTTTTTATCCTGTCGCGGTTGTATTCGGGCAGCCCGTATACCGCCTGAGCGCACAGATCCTTTCGCGGATGGGTAAGCTTATAAGTGCTTTCGTAAAGCGATACGTCGTCGTAACGGTAATCGGCGGAAAGATCGATGACCCGCACGCCCGCGTCGACAAGCTCTCCGCATATCTCCGCGCTTTGCCCGTGGGGCAGGCAGGCGAATACCACGTCGCACTTTTTCGCTTCGTCGAGCGAAAATTCCGAATATTTCATGCCGCCGTACGCTCCCCTGAGCGCAGGATACGTTTTTGCCGCCTCTTCGCCCGCAAGCGACCGCGACGAAGCGAACGTCACTTCCGCCTGCGGATGCGCCGCAAGCAGTCTCATAAGTTCGAATCCCGTGTATCCGTTAGCTCCGACTATTCCCGTTTTTATCATTGCCGTAAACGTCCTTTGAAATGAATATGAATATTATACGACTATGCGTATAATTATGCAAGCGTTTAAGCGTCCTTTTCCCGTTTATGCGGCGTAAAATTTCATCGGCGGAAGGGAATAACGCTTTAACCTTATTATTATACTCCGAAAAAACCGTTTCGTCAACGCAAATACGCCGTGAATATAGTAAAGAACGATTATAGCGCGGCGTACGCGGCAAAACGTTTGCGAACGCTTGCGCTTTTGCGGAAAAGCAAGTATAATTTAAAAAGGAGCGGACGAATGAAGATAGTACTCGACAATGTGACAAAAAAATACGATCTCGATACGCTGGGGATAGAAAATATAAACTTGACTGCCGAAGACTGCGTTTGCGGCGTCGTCGGCGAAGCGGGGAGCGGAAAGACCACATTGCTTTACGCGATCGGAGGCATAGTGGACGTCGACGGCGGAGATATTCTGTTCGACGGCAGAAGTATGACGAAAGTTCCGCCCAAAGAGCGCGACGTCGTGCTCGTAAGCGACACCCGACCGATCGGAGGGAGCGTCGGTCAGGCGCTCGCTTACGGTCTGAAACTGCGCCGTGTGCCGAGAAAAGAGATAAAAACAAGGACGGCAGCGGCGGCGGAGATGTTCGGTTTCGGAAACAGGATGAACGTGAACGTGCGCACGCTCGGCGCGGAAGACTGCGTGAGACTCGGCTTGGCGCGTGCGGCGGCGCGCGGAGCCAAAACGGTGATCGTAGACGAGCCTTACGCGAAAGCGGACAAGAGCGCGAGAGCGGGGCTTTACGCGGACATAAAACGGCTTGCGGCGTACACTCGCGGCGTCGTATTCGTGGCGTCGTCGGACGGATCGGACGCCGAGTATACCGGGGACGTCATAAACGTAATGCGTAACGGCAGTATCGTGAGAACGGGTAGCTTTGCGGAGCTTACGGAAGATCCGCAAACGGCTTACGTCGCGAGCTACGTCGGAGAAACGCCCGTCAATATATTGCGTACTGAAGAAGGAGTTTTCGCCGTCAGAGCGGACGGCGCGCGCTTAACGGACGGAAATTGCGAGGTGGCGGGTGCGGACGAAAACTTCGCTGCGCTGCGCGTGCGCGAAAACGAGCCGCCGTTCATAGTCAAAAACGAAAAAGGAGTAAAGAAAGGCGATAAAGCGGGGTTCGTCATTACCGAAAAAATAAGACTGACCGACGAAGAAGCCGACAACGATTGAAACAAAAACAAAATTTCGCGAAAGCGGGCTGTAAAAGTGCGCTTTCATATTTTTTATATGCCGTAAAAGCGAAAACCAATTATACGCTTGCGCGCTTTTGAGTGATAAAGTCTGAAAAATTTTTACAATAAATTGTAAAACCCCCCTTGATATCCGCGCGGCGTTATGTTATAATGAAGCTGTCTTAAACGGACGGACAAATACAGATACATATTCAAAGGGGGACACACATGACCGACAGCGAATATCAATACTACTTTCACGCGGGTACTTTGCAGACCGCGTACGATTACATGGGCTGTCATTACGACAGGGCGACGAAGCGCGCCGTGTTCAGGGTATGGGCGCCGCACGCCGAAAGCGTATCGGTGATAGGCGACTTCAATTATTGGAACAGAACGGCTAACTATATGTATCGCATAACCGATAACGGTATATACGAAGGGATAATAGACAACGTCGAAGAGTTTCAGATGTACAAATATTTCGTGCGCGGACATAACGGGTACGAAGTCGAGAAAGCGGATCCTTATGCGTTTTTCGACGAAACGCGGGGAAGTACGGCAAGCAAAGTCATAGCGCTGGACAACTTTTACTGGAACGACGAAGAATGGCTTAAAAAGCGCGCCGCGACCGATCCGTATTCTTCGCCTATGAGCATTTACGAATGCAATATCGCTTCGTGGCGCAAATATCCCGACGGCAACAATTACGATTATCGCAAATTCGCCGACGAGATAGTCTACTATCTCAAATATATGAATTTCACCCATCTCGAACTGATGGGTATAGCCGAGCATCCTTTCGACGGTTCGTGGGGGTATCAGGTAACAGGCTATTATGCTCCGACTTCGCGCTACGGCAGACCGGAAGACTTCGCGTATCTCGTCAACAAGTGCCACGAAAACGGCATTGCGGTTATTCTCGACTGGGTGCCCGGGCATTTCCCCAAGGACGAGCACGGACTTTTCAATTTCGACGGGGAGGCATGCTACGAGCCGACTCATCCTTTGCGCGCAGAGCACAAGGAATGGGGTACGATGTGTTTCGATTACGGACGACCCGAGGTCAAAAGCTTTCTCGTTTCCAACGCGATGATGTGGTTTGAGAAGTACCATATCGACGGATTGCGCGTGGACGCCGTCGCAAGTATGCTGTATCTCGATTACGGCAGGACGGAATGGGAACCGAATAAATACGGCGGGCGGGAAAATCTCGACGCGATAGACTTTTTCAGATACCTTAATACCGCGGTGTTCGGACATTTCGGCGGCGTGCTCATGATTGCGGAAGAGTCCACGGCATGGCCTATGGTCACGCGTCCTGCCGATTGGGGCGGTCTCGGTTTCAACTTCAAATGGAATATGGGTTGGATGAACGATACTTTGCAGTATGTGAAAGCCGATCCGTATTTCCGTCATTACAAACACAATCTGATGACCTTTTCGATGGCGTACGCGTTCAGCGAAAATTACGTGCTGCCCATTTCTCACGACGAAGTCGTTTACGGTAAGGGCTCGCTCATAAATAAAATGCCGGGAGATTACGACCTTAAATTCGCGGGCGTACAGAATTATCTGCTTTATATGTTCACTCATCCCGGCAAGAAGCTGTTGTTTATGGGCTGCGAGCTCGGGCAGTGGAGCGAATGGAACTGGCAGCGCGACATAGACTGGTTGCTTTGCGAATTCCCCAAGCATCAGGGGTTGCAACGGTTCATAAAAGAGCTCAACTGGATATACATTACCAATCCCGCGCTTTACGAGATAGAGAACAGCTGGGACGGATTCGAATGGCTGGTCGCGGACGACTCGGAAGCGAACGTGTTCATATACGAACGCCGTGACCGCAAGGGCAACCGTGCGCTCGTCGTGCTCAATTTCGCGCCCTGCGATTGGAAAGGATACAGACTCCCCGTCAGTCCGGGCAAATACATTCGCGCGCTCAGGACTTCCTATTACGGATGGGATACCGTGCCCGTGGAAATAGAAAGCGAAGAAGTGCCGAGCAGGAACAAAACGGACAGCATGATAATGGATATCGAGAGCATGAGCGGATATATTTTCCTCGCGCCTCCTTGCGCTCCGCGTCCCGAAAAGAAGAAAAGGACGACGAAAAGCGCGACGGGAAAGAGCGGGGGAACGAAAAGCGGCGCGAAAAAGACGGGCGGAAACGCAAAAAGCAAGTCTGCCGCGGCAAGCGGAAAAAAGATAAAGGAGTAATACATGGCAACCCAAACGAATGTTCGTAAGACATCGACCGCCGCTACTGCGGCGAAAAAGACCGCGCGCAAACCCGCGGCGAAAGCAAAGCCCGTAAAAAAGGACAAACTGCGCATACTGCTGGTCAGCGCGGAAGTCAATCCGTTTTCGCAGACGGGAGGACTCGGCGAAGTCGCAAGCTCGCTTCCCGTGGCTGTGAACGAGCTCGGCACGGCGGAAATGGCGGTAGTCACCCCGCTTTACGAGTGCGTGGGACAGCAGTATCGCAAGGATTTTGAATTCGTGTGTCATATAAATGTGCCGGTTGCGTGGCGCAGTCAGTACGCGGGTCTTTTCAAGTACATATACCGCGGAGTCACTCATTATTTCATAGACAACGAGTATTATTTCAAGCGCGGCGGACTTTACGGCTATTACGACGACGCGGAAAGGTTCGCGTTCTTCTGTCGGGCGGTGCTCGAATTAATGCCGTATATGGATTTCAAACCCGACATACTTCATTCCAACGACTGGCATACCGCGCTTGTCCCCATTTACTACAAGCTTTATTATATGTACGCGGAAGGGGACGATTACAGCTATATACAGAATCTTATCACCATACATAATATAGAGTACCAGGGCAAATACGACGGGCATCTGCTCGAAGACGTGTTCGGCATACCGGGCAATCAGTATTTCACTCTCGAATGGGGCGGTTGCGTTAATCTTATGTTCGGAGCAATGGCTTACAGCGATAAGATATCCACGGTATCCCGCACTTATGCCGAAGAGCTTAAATCGCCCGAGCATGCCTGCGGCTTGCAGGACGCGGTAAAGCGTTTCGAGTATAAATTGACGGGAATAGTCAACGGTATAGACACCGTGGTGTACGATCCCGCCACCGCTCCGTCGCTGTTCGAACATTACGACGCGAACTGTTACGAAAAGAAAGTGTTGAATAAAACGGGCTTGCAGAAACTCATAGGGCTTCCCGAACGCGAAGACGTGCCCATGATAACCATGGTGACGCGGCTTGCATGGCATAAAGGTCTGGATATACTCAAACAGGCTATGTCGCGCATCGTCAAGGAAGACGTGCAGTTCGTCCTTCTCGGCACGGGCGAGCCCGAATACGAAGGCTTTTTCCGCGATCTTCAAGCGGCTTATCCCGATAAAGTCCGCGCGATAATCGCGTTCAATAAGGACATGAGTCAGAAGCTGTTTGCCGCCGGCGATTTGTATATGATGCCTTCGCACAGCGAGCCTTGCGGACTCGGTCAGATGATGGCTATGCGTTACGGTACCATACCTATCGTGAGAAACGTCGGCGGTCTGAACGATACCGTACACGAAGGGGACGACGGAAACGGTTTCGTTTGCCCCGTTCATACGGGCGAAGCGCTTGCGGACGCAACGCTCAGAGCTTTGGAAGCGTATAGAGACAAAGAGCGTTGGAACGGTATAGTTAAACGCGCTATGACGGAAGACTGGTCGTGGTCGGCAAGCGCGAAAAAATATATAGAGCTTTATAAGGAGATGGCGAAAAACGCCAAATAACGAATAACGGACGAACATACTTCGGGAAACCGCGATATGCGCGGCGGCAACGTCGGGCTACGGGTTTCCCGATGTTATTTGTCGGATTGCCCGTTCGCGTTTTGCGAAGATTAGGGCAGATACGAAAGACAATTCCGAGCACGGTGGTGGGAAAATGCTGAGAATAGCGATAGTGGAAGACGATAAGCGGCGACGGATACGCTCGTATCTTTTCTTAAAAAGTATTCGGAAGAACGCAATTGCGAATTCACGACAAAGTGTTTTACGGACGCCGAAAGCTTTCTTACCGGGTATAAATCGGATTACGACATAGTTTTTATGGATATAGAGCTGCCTGTAATGAACGGAATGGAGGCGTCGTTCCGATTGCGGGAGCTTGACGATAACGTAACGCTTATCTTCGTGACGAATATGGCGCAGTATGCGGTAAAAGGGTACGAGGCGCAGGCGTTTTATTTTATAGTCAAACCGGTATCGTACTTCAATTTCAGTCAGAAACTCGATAAGGCAATAAAACGCGCCGAATCTCTTGCGGATAAAGAGATAAGCATTAATTGCAACAGGAGCATAATCCGCATAAAGATAAACAAGCTCAGGTACATAGAAGTAATGGGGCATCAGATGATATTCCATTGCGAAAGCGGAAATTACGTCACGTACGGATCCCTGAAAGACATAGAAAGCGAGCTTGAAAGTTCGGGCTTCGCGCGCTGCAACAACTGTTATCTCGTCAATCTTCGTTTCGTTTCGGAGATAAGGAATTATGAAGCGATAGTGGACGGCGAAAAGCTTAAAATAAGCCGACCCAAGCGGAAAAATTTCGTAAGCGCGCTCAATAATTATTACGCCGACGGAGGTTGAAATGTTTCTTTTCTCGACTCAGCTTTTCTGGTATCGGCTGGTCTTTATGGGAGAGCTGATAGTAGCCGAAATATTATATACGTATAAACTGAAAAAACGAGGAAAATATCTATATGGGTTACCGCTACTACGAAACGCGCGCCGAAGTAGATTCTTCCTTCGATTACGACGCTAACGTCGTGTTCCCCTTCGGATACGGTCTGTCCTATACGAAGTTCACGCAGGAAATTACAAGCTTTTCATATAACGATAAAGAAGTTTCGATCACCGTAAAAGTAACGAACGTGGGTGAGAAAGCGGGCAAAGACGTAATCCAGATATACTATTCCGCGCCTTACACCGCGTTCGATACTCAAAATAAAATAGAAAAATCGTCCGTAGTGCTTGCGGCATTCGATAAGACGGACGAAATAGCGGCAAATGGCAGCAAATCTTACACGCTCAAATTCCCCGTGGAAGACATGGCGTCTTACTGCTATACCCGTAACAATCAGGACGGCACTTCCGGCGCGTATGTCCTCGAAGCAGGCGATTACACGATATCTCTCCGTTCGGACAGCCATACCGTAATCGACAGCGAAACGGTAACGATCAACGATACCGAATGGTTCGATAACTCCAATCCTCGTCAGTCCGAAAAAGACGCGCAGTCGTCTATGAACGACGACGGAACGGTGACGGGTATCCCCGCGAAAGCAGAGATCGATACGTCCGCTACTTTCGTAGCCGCAACCAACCGTTTCGATGAAATGAACGAATATATGTCGGGATCGGGAGTTACGATAATGTCGCGCACCGACTTTGCAGGCACGTTCCCGACGACCCCCACAGTGACGGAAGCAAGCGACGACATACTTGAAAATCTGAACAGGGGCAAGTATGATCTGAACCCGTTTGACATCGAAAACGATCCCGAGCTCGGAAATAACGACAGTCTTATTTCCAAGACCGAAAAGCCTGTTTCCAAAGCCGATAACGGTCTTACGCTGTCGTCGCTTCGCGGACTCAGCTACTACGACGAAACGTGGAACGATCTTCTCGATCAGATAGACTACGGCGCGAGCGCAGAGCTTAACGAGCTTATGCTCAGCGCGGCGTTCAAAACCTACGAGCTCACTTCGGTAGGTAAACCCGAAACGATAGACCACGACGGTCCCCAGGGACTTTCGCTTACCGGTCAGGCGGGAAGCTGGGGCGCGGCTTGCGACTGGTGCGCATATCCTTCCTCGGTAGTAATGGCTTCGACGTGGAATGTCGACCTCGCATACGAAATGGGTTACGCTATCGGTCAGGAAGCGCTTACCACGGGCGTTACCGGTTGGTACGCTCCCGGCATCAACACGCATCGCAGTCCTTTCTGCGGCAGAAACTTCGAATATTACAGCGAAGATCCTCTGCTTGCGGGCAAGATCTGCGCCAACGTTACTTCGGGTTCTTCGGACTGCGGCGTTATCTCTTACGTCAAGCACTTCGCGCTCAACGATATGGAGACCAAGCGCGCTCAGTGCCTTACCTGGGTCAACGAGCAGACCATGCGCGAAATATACTTCCGTCCGTTCGAGATATACGTAAAGGAAGCGCGTATGACGATTAAGTATATCGCCGACGACGAAGGCACGCTTGCTACCAAGACGATGCGCGGCGCGCTCGGAATGATGACTTCGATGAACTATTTCGGAACGAGATATGCGGGTTGCTCGTATGCGCTTGTTACCGAAGTGCTCAGAAACGAATGGGGCTTCCAGGGCGCGGTAATAACGGATATGACCGGTCAGGCGCTCGATACTCCCGAAAGAGCTATCCGCGCAGGTACGGATATGTGTATGTGGTATCAGCCCGGCACCAACGAATTCGTTGATACCGAAAGCGCGACCGCACAGTGGGCGATAAGAAACGCGCTTCACAATATCTGCTACGCTACGGTCAATTCCAACATCATGCAGGGCGCGGCTCCCGGCGCGGTGGTATACTACCGTATGTCGCCTTGGGCTGTATGGCTCCTCGTGTTCAATATACTTATCTATGCGTTCGTAATCGTAATGACGGTATTCATCGTTCGCCGCGCGCTCGATACGAAAAAGCATCCCGAAAAGTATAAAAGTTCCAAATAAGACTACGACGTGATTTCGGATAAAATACGTCGGCTTGGCGGACGATAAACAAAAAATACGGCGTTCTTCAACGAACGTCGTATTTTTTGTCTTTGCCGTATTGTTTTATTATTTGTCGGTGCCTTCGGGAAGAAGGGTGAGCGGATCGACGTAATTTCCCTGAGCGTCGAGCATTTCGAGATGCAGGTGCGCACCGTCGTTCTGTTCGCTCGCCATGGTATCGGATACGGTGCCGATAGCGTCGCTGGAAGCTACCGTATCGCCGACTTCTACGGTTACGTCCGCGCCCAGCGATTTATAGATCGCGGTGTGTCCGTCCGTCTGAGCTATAGTTACGGTATAACCGTCCTGAGTGGTATATCTCACTTCGGTGACTTCGCCGTCGTATACCGCGCCTACCGTGGCGCCGCTTTCGGCTATGAAGTCCGTGCCGTTATGGGTAGCGTACCATTTCAGAGTATCCGACCATACCAGATCGTCCAGACTGCACAGTTTGCCGAGCGTGTACGAAGCTATGGGCATACCGTACT
>CALWBH010000015.1 GCA_944376015.1 uncultured Clostridia bacterium | reverse complement strand
AAAGTCTTGTAATCGACCGCTCCTTGTGTTAATATATAAGCGTAAGGAGAAGAAAATGGAATATTCGGAAATAGAAGGCGTCGGTAAAAAGGTATCGAGATTGTTTTTCGGGACTTGCACGCGTGACATGAAAGCGGGTAAGAACGTAAACGAATTGCTTGACAGCGCTTTAGCGCTCGGAGTAAACGCGTTCGATACCGCGCGATGTTACGGTAATGCCGAAAAGTCGCTCGGTATGTGGCTGTCCGCTCGAAACAATCGCGAACAGGTAGTGATACAGGCAAAGGGCGCCATAAACGGGTTTATGTGGCGCAGCCGTATAAAAGAGAGCTGTATACGCTCGGATCTGAAAAAATCGCTGGAAAACATGCGCACCGATTATGCGGACATATATCTGCTTCACCGCGACGACAGGCGCGTGCCCGTAGGCACCGTAATGGAGATACTGAACGCGCTTAAAAGCGAAGGAAAAGTGCGCGCGTTCGGCGGGTCCAACTGGCATTGCGACAGAATAGAGCAGGCTAACGAATACGCGTACGCGCACGGTCTTACGCCCATGACGGTTTCCAGCCCGAATTTCTGTCTTGCCGAACAGATTAAAGACCCGTGGGGCGGCGGTTTAGTCACGGTAACGGGCTCGAAAAACGCGCACGAACGCGAATTTTACAAACGCACGGGAATGGCTTTGACCGCGTATTCGTGTCTCGGTAACGGGTTGTTTTCGGGCAGGTTTTCGGGGAGCGATTACGCCGCCGCTAAAAAATCTCTCAACTTACAGGCGCGTATCGCGTTTTTATGCTTTTCCAATCTTCAACGCCTGCGCCGCGCGGAAACGCTTGCCGCCGAAAAAAACGTGACTCCCGCGCAGATAGCCATGGCATGGCTTACCACACGGGGAATGAACGTGTACCCGATAGCGGGTATAAGCAGTACGGCGCACTTGGAATCGTGCGTCGCCGCGCTTGACATAACGCTTACGGAAAAGGAATCCGATTGGTTGAACTTGGACAGCGACGAGAGATAGTCTAATACGTTCAGTCGTAAAAGACGTAAGGAGTACTTAAGATGAAGATTACTGTTATAACGGGCGCGGAGCGCGAAAGCGTTCTCGGCGGGTTTTCCGAGAACGTCGCGGCTCGTATGCGCGGGGAAAAAACGGAAGTCAAAGTGTGGCACGCGCCTTTCGGTATTAACGGATTTTGCGACAGATGTATGACTTGCGTGCGCGAAGGAGAGGGTAAATGCCGATATTCGCGTGAATTTATGCCTGTTTGGAAAAGCATGACGACGGCGGATCTTATAATTTTCTTAACTCCCGTATATATGGGCGGACTTTCCGCGGCGCTGAAAAATCTTTTTGAACATCTGCATTTCGCGTCGCTCGAACATCGTCCCGATCCGAATATGTTCGGAGTACGGATGCTGGTATTACAGGCGGGTAAGGGCGATCTCCCCGCAAAAGAAATAGCGGAAAGCGCGGCAAAGTGGGGAGTTTCAAAAATAAATTCTTTCAGAATTCCCGAAAGTCCCGACGGTTCGGACATACCCGCCGTGGTAAAAATAGCCGAACGCTTGCTTGCTAAAAAAGAAAAGCGGAGTTTTTCCGCACGTTCCGCATTCATTGCCGCAAGAAAACGCGTATCCGCCTATCCCGACGACAGCGCGGATAAAAAATATTGGCGGGAAAAAGGCTGGCTCGGCGGCGTTAATCCTTGGAAAGATACCTGTTTACGCGTCGACGAAGGGAAAGACGATTAACGGATAATAGGCAGTTATGGCTCAAAAAAATACAGACCGCAGGTAAAACGGTCTGTATTTTCGATTTTTTAACGTTGATAACGGGAACGCGGAGACTCCGTTTATTCGTCGGCAAGAATTGTTTTCAGCCGATTTTTAAGCGCGGTTTCGTCAAAGTTTTTGCCGTGTACGGAAATTCCTTTTTTCAGTATTGCGTCGGGGCAAAGCTTTGCAATGTCTTTTTCGCTTACGCCCATTCCGCTGCCTTCGTTGGAACAGAACGGAATTAAGATTTTACCCGAAAGATCCGCGCCGCTAAGGAATGTTTTTACGGGCATAGGCGTCGTTCCGCACCAGTTAGGATAACCGAGAACGACGACTTCGTAAGGAGTAACGTCCACCGTATCCGCAAGGGCGGGGCGCGCGTCCGCTTTAAGCTCGCTTACCGCAGTTTTTACGCATTCTTTATAGTCGTAAGGATACGGTTCGACGGTACGTATTTCAAACAAGTCTCCGTCGGTAAATTCCGCAATCTTTTTCGCTATGATTTCGGTATTTCCCACCGTAAGCGGTATTATTTTTCCGTCCACATAATTCATTCCTTTATGTGAAAAATAAGCAACGAGTATTTTCATTTTTTCTCTCCTTTGCTTATTATTATATAGCATGATAATAAAATTTACATTAAATATCCCATTGACGTTTTTACCGATATTCATTGTTGCACATAAATCCCGATTGTCGTTTCGGAATAATCTAATGGCGTGAGAAATATAAGCGACGCGCACGAGTAAATTTTGCGGATTGGCGACCTTTGATTTTTTATCTGGCGGTGAGCGAACAACGGCAAAGGTTTGTAAAGCGTATGCGAAACAGACGGCAATGTGACAAGCGCGGCGGCTAAACGCGCGTCCTTAACCGAAAAGAGCGGAAAGCGCGGGTAAATGTCGGCGCAATTAAAAAAACCGCAAAGCGTTTTTCTTTGCGGTAGGTTGGCGTTCGAAGTGCGCAAAATGAAAAGTTAGCGACGCGCAATCATAAAAAGATTTCTAAAATCATAAAATTTACAAGCTTTTAAAAAATGTTAAAGGGAACCTCTTTGTTCGAAAAGAGGTTCCCCGAAAATTACTTGGAAATCCCGTTGACTCATGCGCGGCGCCGTTTATTTTATATCGTCGTGCAGCTGTTTTATGGCGGATTTTTCGAGGCGGGAAACCTGCGCTTGGCTTATGCCCACTTCTTCGGAAACTTCCATTTGCGTTTTGCCTTCGTAAAAGCGTAACAGGAGTATGCGGCGTTCGCGTTCGGGCAAACGGCGCATGGCTTCGTCCACGGCGATATTGCCGAGCCATCTGTCGGAATCGTAACGGGCGTCGGATATCTGATCCATAACCATGACCGTTTCGTCTCCGTCGTGATAAACGGGATCGTAAAGAGACACGGGGTCGGAAATAGCGTCGAGCGCATAAGTGACTTCGCGCACGGGCAGATCCATACAGGCGGCTATTTCTTCGCAAGTCGCTTCCTTGTTTCCCGTAGTTTCGAGATCGTGGCGTACTTGCAGGGCTTTATACGCTCTGTCGCGTATAGAGCGCGATACACGGAGCGCGGAAGAATCGCGCAGGAACCGTCTGATTTCGCCGATTATCATAGGCACCGCGTAGGTGGAAAATCTCAGATTATAATCGGTGTTAAAATTTTTCATGGCTTTGATAAGCCCTACGCAACCGACCTGAAATATGTCGTCTGCGCTTTGTTTTCTTCCGTAAAATCTCTGCACTATACTGAGTACGAGTCTGAGATTGGCGGTGACGAAACGTTCATGCGCCGCTTTGTCGCCGTTCTGGGCACGTTTAAGCAGCTCCATGGCTTCCGTGTGTTTCAGCGTCGGCAAGGACGCGGTATCTATGCCGCTTATCTCCACTCTCGTTTTCATCTTCGGTATCCTCCGAAAGGTAGTTTTGCCCGCTTGTCTTTTTTAAATTCGCAGACGCGCAAAAAACCGCGTAAAAGCGAATATACGTCAAAAACCGCGCGGTTAAAAAGTCGGCACGCCGCGCTTGCGGTCGGCATAGATAATAATTATGGGAAACGAAATATCTTTTTGCGAACTCAGAAAAAAAGAAGTGGTGAACGCCGCCGACGGGAGCAAGCTCGGTCATATAGTGGATATGATAATATGCGTAGAGACCAAAGCCGCTCTCGGAATAGTCGCGCCTGCGCGTAAAAGCGGTCTGTTTTCCAAGGAGCAGAACGTGTTTATTCCGCTGTCGTGTATAGAACGCATAGGAACGGACGTTATACTCGTTAATTTTCATACCGCGCCTAACGGCGGCGAAAGGAAAGAAAAGGGCGGATGCGACGAAAAATGCGTATTGTATAACTGAACGGTGCGGTTACGGGTTGACAGCATTTTACTGTTTGTGATATAATTTACTTTAAAGCAGGGAGGCTGTCATGAAGTGTAATAAATGCGGATGCCTTGAAAGTAAAGTTATTGATTCCCGTCTTAACGACGAAGGGACGAGCATACGCCGCCGCAGGGAATGTCTCGGATGCGGAAGGCGTTTCACGACGTACGAAGTTATATAAAGCGCTCCCGTACTCGTCATCAAATCGGACGGTACGCGTCAGCCTTTCGACCCGGACAAGATAAGGCGCGGCATTATCAAGGCATGCGAAAAACGCCCCGTGACCGCGGACAAGATAAACAAGGTCGTAAGCAACGTCGAAAAACAGGTTTACAACACTCTTTTGCAGGAAATAAGCTCGAAACAAATAGGGGAGCTTGTCATGAACGAGCTTAAAGATCTCGATCAGGTCGCGTATATCCGTTTTGCGTCGGTATATCGCGATTTCCGCGACGTAACCACTTTCGTCGAATTCATAGGCGATCTCGAACGGCTCATAAAAGAAGAAAAGGACACCGGCAAGCAATGACATTGATGCACGCGGAATCGGACAGGATATACCGTATAGTTTCGGTATCGGGCGACGGCGACAGACACAGACGTTTGCTCGATATGGGTTTTACGCCGGGCAGTGAAATATATGTCGCCGGTTATGCGCCTTTCGGCGGAACGGTGCTCGTTTCTCTGCGGGGTTTTTCCGTCGCGCTCAGGGAAAATGCGGCGGATCTGATAAACGTGGAGTGCGCAGATGGATTATAATATCGCGCTGGTCGGAAATCCGAACGTAGGTAAAACGTCGGTATACAATAAAATAACGCATTCGTTCGAACACGTCGGGAACTGGCACGGCGTTACGGTGGAAGCGGTGAGCAAGGATATCCTTTTCGAGCACCGCCGTATAACCGTATGCGATCTGCCCGGACTGTATTCGCTCACGGTGTACAGCCCCGAAGAAGGCGTCAGTCGCGACGCGGTATGCGCAGGCGATCATCAGGCGATAATAGACGTTTGCGACGTTAACGATCTTTCCCGCAATCTTTATTTGACGTTGCAGCTTTTGGAAGTCGGCGCGCCCGTGGTGCTCACGCTTAATATGATGGACGAACTCAGCCGTCGCGGACAGGTAGTCAATTACCGCAAGCTCGAAGCGGCGCTCGGACTTCCCGTCGTTCCGATGTCCACAAAGCGTCATTCGGAAGTGCATATTCTGCTTTCCGTAACCGTGGATTACATAGAGCATTCGCGACATAAGCGTCGGGAATTGCCGTACCTGAAAAAACTGCCCACGGAACAGATAAAAACGATAATAGAGAAGAATGCCGAAAAAGCAGGTATAGATCTGCTTTACGCCGCAGTAAAAGTAATGGAAGACGACTCCTACGTACTTGAAAAGCTCGCGCTCAGCGAGGAGCAAAAAGCGGGAATAGCCGCGCTCGGCGAGGGGTTGCAGGACAAGTTGGCTGCCGTAAGGTATGAATACATAGACAAGATCATGGACGGAGTTATAATGAGCTCGGTTGCAGACGAGCATCACGAAATGCACGAACATTATGTCCATGACGTTCCGCTTACGCAGTCCGAGCGCGAAGAAGCGGAAAAGCGCGGAGACGAAGAAGAATTAAAGCACATACGTCTCCACGGCAAGATAAAGAAAAACGAAGACCTTAAACGCCGCGGTTTTTCGGGCGCGGACAGGATTTTTCTCAATAAATACCTTGCGCTTCCGCTGTTTTTCGTGATAATGCTCGCCGTTTTCTTTGTCACTTTCGGGGATTACATGCCGGGGTATTGGATGAAGACGGGGCTCGAATGGATATTCGACAACGCTTTGCACGATCCGGTGGAAAAAGGGCTTACGAACGTGGGCGCGTGGAATTGGGTAACCGGACTCGTTACCGACGGGATAATCGACGGTCTCGGCGGAGTGCTTGTTTTCTTGCCGCAGATAGTGCTTATGTTTCTGTTTCTCGCTTTGCTCGAAGACAGCGGATACATAAGCCGCGTTGCGTTCATGACGGACGGACTTTTCCGTAAAATAGGTCTTTCGGGCAGAAGCGTGTTTACCATGTTGATGGGATTCGGCTGTTCGGCGACCGCCGTGCTTACTTCGCGCGGAATGGAAGACGAAAAAATGCGTAAAAAAACGGTGATGCTAACGCCGTTTATGTCGTGCTCCGCGCGGTTCCCGGTCTATTCGGCTATATGTGCCGCATACTTCGCGAGCGGAAAAGCGTTCGTGATTTTCGGAATGTACATTCTCGGCGCGGCGATCGCGCTCGTGTACGCCGCAGTGCTCAATAAGATTAAAAAATTCAAGAGCGGCGAAATGTCGTTCATAATGGAAATGCCGCCTTACAGGATACCTACGGTCACTCGCGTGTTTCAGATACTCTGGCACAATGCGAAAGCTTTCGTTATACGCGTAGGAACGGTCGTTTTCGCCATAAATATCATCGTATGGCTTTTGTCGTCTTTCGGTGTGGGCACCGTGGACGGCAAGACGGTATTCGGATATTGCGGAGACGTTCAGGTCAAAAGCTTTCTCGAATACTTCGCAAGCGCGATAGCGCCCGTATTCGCGCCGCTCGGTTTCGGCGGCGGCGAGCACGGCTGGCAGGCGGTCACCGCGCTGCTCAGCGGGCTTGCGGCAAAAGAAGTCGTGCTTTCGTCAATGGAAAGTTTTGGCGGAGTAGATGTTATTTTCGGAAGCAATTATTGCGCCGCGCTTTCGTTCGTGGTGTTCACATTGCTTTACGTGCCTTGTATAGCCACTCTGACGGCAATAAAGAAAGAGGCGGGGTGGAAGTGGATGCTCGGCGGCGCGGCTCTCCAGCTTATCACCGCTTACGTCGTAGCGCTTATATTCTATTGGATGGGAATACTGTTCGTTTATAACGCAGGCGCGGCGGTTAGCATAATAATCGTACTCGCGGTAGCGGCGATAGTGGCGGCGGTAGTGACTCACGTGATAAGAACGCGTAACGTCTGCATCGGTTGTCCCGGAGCGGGAAGCTGCGGCGGAAGTTGCGGCAGGAAAAGAAAAAAATGAAAGTTGAGTTTACCGTAAAAGCGGAAGGCACGCTTTCCGCGGCAATAGGCTCGGAGTATCCGTATCTCGGAAAAAGCAGACTGTTAAAGCTTATAAAGGACAGACAGGTACGCGTTAACGGCGTCAGAACGGGCGAAAATTTGCGCGTGGCGGCAGGCGATTTAATACAGGCGTTTATACCCGAACCGTCGGAAAAGCGCAAACCGCGTATAATTTACTCGGACGATAATATAGTCGTGGCGGACAAGCCGGCGCATACCGAAACGGCGGCGCTCGGCGGATTGCTTGCCGAAGAGTACGGCGCGCTTTTTCCCGTCCACCGTCTGGACGTTAACACTACGGGCGTAGTGGTGCTGGCGCGTGAGCGAAGGGCAAAAGTTTTGCTTGAAAAAGCTTTCAGGGAAAAGCGGGTGCGTAAAGTGTATCGCGCTACGGTATGCGGCGTGCCCGAAAAAAAAGAAGGCGTGCTTGTGGATTGGCTGGTCAAAGACGAAAAGCGCGGCTTGGTTAAAGTCTGCGACGGTTCGTCGGGCGGCATGAGAAGCGAAACGGCGTACAGGGTTATTTCAGACGACGGAGAAATCGGAGTAGTCGAGCTATATCCCAAAACGGGCAGGACTCATCAGCTCAGGGTTCAGCTCGCTCATCTGGGAAATCCCGTGCTCGGCGACGGTAAATACGGAAATTTCGCAATGAATAAAAAATATTCCGTTACCGAACAAAAACTGAGAGCGATTTCGGTCAGCTTCGCGGATATGCCCGACGAGCTGGCGTATCTCGACGGAAAAGAATTTAACGCGGGCGAGTAAGCGTGTTTAAAAAACGGTTACGCGCCGACGGATCGGCTGTATCGGATAAAAGGAGCAAATACCGACGATGAAAAAAAATAAATTCGTAAAAAGCGAACTCAGCGCACGCGAACGCAAAGAGAAACGCCGCGCGGAAGAAGAGCGCGCCGCTTCTTATGACGGAAGAACGGAAAAGGAGCGCGTTGAGTATGCGTCGCGGCGTAAAAACGCAATTATAGCCGTAATAGCGGCGGTCGTGCTTATGATAATCGTTTCCGCAACGATTCTTACGGTTATGTCGTGCAATTATATGTTCGAAAAAAATCCGATTGCCGTATTCGTTTTCGAGAGCGACGGAAAGACTTATAAACTCGAATACGAAATATTTATAGACGACAGTCCCAATGCTTCCGACAATTTCCTTTATCTTGCGTCGATAGGCTTTTTCGACGGCACTATAGTTTACGATACGCAAAACGAACAGGTAAGGATAGGCGGCTATGACGGCGTAAAACGCGATGACGGCGAACTAACTTACACGCACAGAAGCGACGACGTAACGTTCGTTAACGGTCTTAAAGGCGATTTTTCTCCCGAACGTTTCGAAGAAGACGATCCGTCCGTGTTCAAGTACAGAGTAAACAAGGACAACAACAATCTGGATTATAGACTTTTCGATTATGCGCTTTGCGCCAACGTGTCCGGCAGCGCGGCAAGCTCTACGGAGTTTCAGTTTGTATGCGGCAACAAGGAAATGGCGGATTATATCGACGCGGACGGCAGCCGTAAGACTTTTACTCTCGAAACTTTCGCGGTTCCGAAGGACGAAGAAAAAGCGAAAGAAACTTTTTCGTACATTCTCGGTCTCCAAACATATACGGACGATAACGGAGATCCGGAATATGCCCGAAAATATTTCCGCGCTCCCCAACAGACCGTTTGGCTCAAAAGCGTCAAAGTGTATAATTACGACGACGCATGGAATGACAGGAAGTACGAGTACGGTTTCGAAAGCTATATGACCGAAAAAAATGCGATTTCCTCTTCCTGGACGAAAGAGTATATCTGAAAATACGGGTTTTATGTAATAATAAACGTAAAAACGGAAAAAATTACCTTCGTAGATTTAATTACGGAGGTAATTTTATGACCACAGGCATAATCATTCTCGGCATAACCGCCGTTCTTTTGTTCTTCGGAGCGGCAGAACGGTATTTCGACAGGCTCGGAATGACAAGCTGGCTCACGTTTCTGATAGTGCTTGCGCTTATAATAGGCGCGGTAATGCCCGAAATACATGTAAGCGCGCTCGTAATGACCGTCGGCGGATTTGTCGTGCCGCTTGTTACTTTCATATTGCTGCTTGCGATAGCAGGCAAGGAAGGCAACATTCTCAGAAGCGTATTTTCACTGACGGTTGTCGCGGCGATAACCGTTACGTTCAGAATGATCACGGGGCTTGAAAGCACGGGCGCGACAGTTGCGTTCTTTTTACTGACCGGTTTTGTCGGCGGAGCAGCGGCGGCGGGCGCGGCGGGAGACCGTATAGGCGGCGCGGCGGCGGTTTTCGGCGGTTGCATAGTCGGCGACGCGATAAGCATGGCTGTCATACGCGCGTCCGAAGGCGGCGGGATTTTTACCGTCGGCGGATACGGAATATTCAACGCGATGATAATAGGCGTAGCGGCGAGTCTGCTTGCAGCGGAGCTCGTTGAAGCCGTACGGCGCGCGGCGGAAAACAGGCGAATCGGCTCGGAAAAACTGACTGCGGAAGCCGCGGAAGACGTGAATATCGAAAAATCGGATAATGCCGAAAGCGAAGAAAAGCGCGACGAAGACGGCAAGGACGGCGCGGACGATCTGTACGGCGGAGACTGAGCCGCAAGCTTAACGGCGGATTTTGTATCCGTATCTACCCGAAAGTGCGGTTTTTGCATTTATCGGGTACTTTTTTTTGCCCACACAGTAGACTTTGCTTTCCGATTGTGATAAAATATTCACGGAGGAAGAAATGGCGAAACCTATCGTGGCTATAATAGGGCGGAGCAACGTGGGAAAATCCACGTTTTTCAACCGTATCTGCGGAAAGCGTATCTCGATAGTGAAAGATACGCCGGGCGTAACGCGCGACCGTATTTATGCGGACGCGGAATGGTGCGGAAAGCAGTTCACGATGATAGACACGGGCGGTATAGAAGACTCGGGTCTGGATTTTTATACCGAAATAAAACGTCAGGCGGAGATAGCCGTAGATCTTGCCGACGTCATAGTTTTCATGACGGACGGAAAAGACGGTCTGCTTTCTTCGGACAGAGAAGTGGCGGCGGCTTTGCGTTCCGCAAAAAAACCCGTCGTGCTTGCCGTAAACAAGCTCGACAATAACGAAACGGACAACCTTTACGATTTTTACGAGCTCGGTCTCGGCGAGCCGTACCCCATATCCTGCGAACAGGCGCTCGGTCTCGGAGATTTGCTTGACGAGATAGTAAAACATTTTCCCGCGGTCGAAGAAGAAACGGAACGCGGACTGAGCATAGCTTTTGTCGGAAAACCGAATGTGGGAAAATCCTCGCTCGTCAACAAATTGCTCGGATTCGAACGCGTTATAGTTTCTGACGTGGCAGGCACCACGCGCGACGCAATAGACACCACTTTTGTTTATAAGGGAGCGAGTTATACGCTTATAGATACCGCGGGAATGAGAAGAAAACGCGGTATAGAAGACGGCTCTGTCGAGCGTTACGGCGTGCTCCGCGCGATGGCGGCGATATCGCGCGCCGACGTGGTATTTATCGTGTTCGACAGCAGTGAAGAGATAAGCGAACAAGACGTGCGCATTGCGGGTATGGTGCACGACGAAGGTAAGCCTTCGGTTGTCGTAATGAACAAGTGGGACAAAGTCGACAAGGACTCCCGCACTTTGGACGAGTACAACAAAATGCTTGCCGAGAAACTCAATTTTATGGGATATTTCAAAGCGGAGTACGTTTCCGCTCTCGGCGGCAAGCGCGTCGAAAAATTGCTTGACCTTGCCGAGACTGTGTATTCGCACGCAAGCGCGCGCATACCTACGGGAGTATTGAACGACGTAATAAGCGACGCCGTGCGTACCACCGAACCGCCTTCTCATTCGGGCAGACGGCTTAAAATATTGTACGCGACTCAGGCGTCGGCAAACCCGCCGACTTTCGTCATATTCGTGAACGACGAAGAGCTTATGCATTTTTCTTACAGACGTTATCTGGAAAATTGTATCCGCAGAGCTTTCGATTTTTCCGGTACGCCTTTGCGGTTTAAAATACAGGGAAGGAAGGAGAACGAATAAAGTGGATCTCTGGCTCAAAATAGTTATAACGTGCGTGGCGTCTTACCTTATAGGTAACATAAACTTCGCTATAATACTCTCGCACATCAAGCACGGCGATATCCGTAAGAGCGGAAGCGGAAATCCCGGCACGATGAACGTAGTGAGAACGTACGGGAAGATAGTGGGCGTATGCTGTCTCATTCTCGACGCGTTCAAAGCCGCCATACCCGCGTTTTTCGCGTGGCGGTGGTTCTCCGGCGAATGGTTCGCGTTGGACGATAAACTCGGACTTTACGTATGCGGACTTGCGGTGGTTGTGGGACATATTTTCCCCGTATTCCTTAAATTCAAAGGCGGCAAAGGCATAGCGTGCATAATAGGCGTTTCGCTCGTGTCTCAGCCTATAGTAACGCTTATTGCTTTTGCGGTAGGATTGCTTTTCATCATAGTGGTAAAAATAGGCGCGATGGGCTCGTTTATCATGATATTCACGCCGAGTATTTACGAGGTTGCTACGCTCGGCGGAAGCGACCCGGCGGTGTCTGGGATCGTGTTCGCCATGGTGGCTCTCGCAATACTCGCGCATCATGCGAACATAGTGCGGCTTTTCGACGGGACGGAAAATCTCACGGTGCTTTTCAAAAAGAAGAAAAAAGAAAAAAAGCCGGAATAAAAGCGGCAATACGAACGCGGACGCAGGTCCGCGTTTTTTCATATATAAAGTAAGAATTTATTTCATATATCTCCGTTCTTCCGCATAGTATTATCCAGGAGGAAGCGGAATGGAAGAATTTGACGTATATAAAGACGTTCGGGAAAGAACGGGCGGAGATATATATCTCGGCGTGGTAGGACCGGTAAGAGCGGGAAAATCCACGTTTATACGCAGTTTCATGCAGAAACTGGTGTTGCCTAAAATGAAAGACGATCCCGAAAAGAACCGTATGCTCGACGAACTGCCGCAAAGCGCGAACGGCAAGACGATAATGACCACTCAGCCGAAATTCGTGCCCGGAGAAGCGGTTACTCTTTCGCTCGGAGAAGGCATAGACGCAAGCGTGAGACTTGTGGATTGCGTAGGCTATCTTGCCGAAGGCGCGGAAGGAGTGGAGGACGAAAACGGCGAGCGTATGGTAAAAACGCCGTGGAGCGACGAGGAAATGCCTTTTTCGCAGGCAGCCGAAACGGGTACCCGCAAAGTCATCGGCGAACACTCCACAATAGGCGTAGTGGTGACCTGCGACGGTTCTATCACCACCGATCTGCCGCGTTCGGCATACGTGGAAGCGGAAGAGCGCGCGATAAACGAACTGAAAGCGCTCGGAAAGCCGTTCATCGTTATACTGAATAGCTCCGTACCCGGTAATGCGGAGACGGCTAAGCTTGCCGAAGCCATATCGGAAAAGCACGGCGCGAAAGTCATGGTAAGCGATGTGCGCAATATGACCGAAGAAGAAATAACGTCCATGTTCGAAGCCGTTTTAATGGAGTTTCCTTTGCAGGACGCCGATTTCGAGCTGTCGAAGTGGTTAGGCGCGCTCCCTGCGGAGAATTCTCTTATAAGCGGACTTATGTCTCAGTTGAGAGAGAAAAGCGCGGATTTATGCAAGATGAGCGATTACGAAAAATTGCGTACCGCGCTTGACGGAATGGACGATTATAAACCCCTTACCGTTAAAAAAGTATCCATGGGCGACGGAAAACTCGTATGCGGCGTGGAAGCGTCCGACGGACTTTTCTATAAAGCGCTCAGCGAAGAATGCGGTACGGAGATAAGCGACGATTTCGCGCTTATGAGTCGCATAAAAGCGATGGCGCAGGCGAAAAAGGAATATGACAAACTCGCCTCCGCGCTTGCCGAAGCGGAAGAAAAGGGCTACGGCGTTGTAGTCCCGTCCATGGAAGATATGACTCTCGAAGAACCGCAGATAGTCAAACGCGGAAGTCAGTTCGGCGTAAAACTCAAAGCGACCGCGCCAAGCCTGCACATAATGAAAGTGAATATCGAGAGCGAAGTATGCCCTGTGGTAGGCACGGAGCAGCAGAGCGAAGAGCTTGTGAAATACCTGCTCAGCGAGTTCGAGAACGATCCGAAGGGTATATGGGAGACCAATATGTTCGGAAAGAGTCTGCATTCGCTCGTTAACGAAGGACTCAGTAATAAGATAAACGCAATGCCGCCCGATACGCAGAAAAAAATGCTTAAAGCGCTCAGTCGTATCGTAAACGAGGGCAAGGGCGGAATACTCTGCGTATTGCTCTGAGATAAATTGCGAAATATCCGTCGGACTGTCATTGACGGTTCGTATATCGGATATAGTCGAAGTTGTACGTTATAAATAACAAAGAAGAAATCCGGTCGTCCGAATTTCTTCTTTGTTGTGTAACTGCGTTAACGTCTGAAAATTCAAAAATCACGCGGCATCGGAGTTATTTTTTTTCGGAAGCGCTTTGCGTCGGCAATTCCGAATTTTTGAAAATAGTAAGCCGTCTGTAAAAAGCGGAGCGGCTTATTCCGAGCGCGGAAAGCGCGTCGCCGAGAGATATGTCGTGTTTTAAATATCTGTCTGCCGTTTGAGCGAATTTTTCGGAGAGTACGGTTTTCGGTCTTCCGAACTTCACGCCGCGCTCCCTTGCAAGACGTATCCCTTCGGCTTGTCGCGTTCTGATATTCGAACGTTCGTTTTCGGCGACGAAAGAGAGTATCTGTAAAACAAGATCGGAAACGAATTTTCCGAGCAGAGTATCCGATCGGCTTCTCGTGTCGAGAATGGGCATATCGAGCACAAGTATATCCGCGCCTATTTCCTTTGTGATTCTGCGCCATTCGGCAATGATACGATCGTAATTTCTGCCGAGTCTGTCCAGCGAATGTATCACGAGAAGATCGTCTTTTTGCAAAATTGCCGTAAGCTTCAGATATTCGGTGCGACAAAAATCTTTTCCGCTCTGTTTTTCGGCGAAAATATTTTCGCAGGGTATGCCGAAATTAACGAAAGATTCTATTTGCCTTGCAAGATTCTGATCTTTGGCTGAAACACGCGCATATCCGTATGTATTCATTATTTTCTCCTTTATTATAAAATACCAAAAAAAAGAAAAGAATGAAACTAAAAGGACTGGGTGTCGAAAATGTACACTTTTTTGACATACGTTCAATTCGGTTTATTTTATACAAAAAATTGCCGTATACCGACAATGTTTTTTTTGAAAAGTTCTTGAAAATTCCATAAATATGTGTTAGAATTAATAAATAAAATATTTTCTGTTAAAAAATGGAAATTCCGAAAAAGTGTGCTTTTTCAAAATTGTTTATCTTTTGACATTAAATTTTTTCAAATTATCTTAAATTACAATTTTCGCGTATCGGGTTAGTATATCATAAAATCAAAAACGGTATAGGGAGAAGGATGAAAGAGAAAAGGAGAAAGGGCGACAGGATAAGCTTTATCGTAATGATAGTTCTCATCGTTTTACTGCTGCCGGTGCTTATAATAAATCTGACGCTGATAATAAAGGGCAGCATGAATCGAGATATGCCGCCGGACATATGCGGAGTCGCTCCGATGGCGGTAAATTCGGACTCCATGAACGGCGACAGAGAGGACGGTTTTTCAAAAGGCGCGTTGATTTTCGTAAAGATACTCGACGACGAAGAAAAGAATCTGCTTAATGAAGGGGACATAGTAACTTTCCGAACTTCGGATACATTCGTTACCCACAGAATCGTAGACGTTTTCCGTAACGATGAAAACAACGCGGTTTCTTTCGTTACGCAGGGCGACGCAAACGAGGCTACCGACGGCGCGATACCGCAGGAAAACGTGATCGGAAAATGTATAGGGAGTATAAACGGATTGGGCGGATTTGCGATGTTTATGCAGACTCCGACGGGTATTCTCGTTTTCGTGGGTATACCGGTACTGCTGTATATCGCGTACGACGTCATAAGAATAGTGCTTCACAACAAACGCGTAAAAGCGGAAAACGGCACGAAGCTGCGCGAGCAGGAAGACGAAATAGCGCGATTGCGCGCGCTTGTGGAAAATCATGGCGGAGAGGCGGAAGCCGATGACGCCGAAGATGAAAAGATCGGGTAAAGGTTGTTCCGATCCACACTCGGAACGGTTTTACATAGATACAAATCGGGAGGATTGAAATGACAAAGAAAAAAAGAGTTGTTTCAAAATTGTTGCTTTTGGTCCTGCTCCTCACGCTTATCAGCGCATGCTTTCTCGGGAGCACTTTTGCGCGTTACGTGAGCGACGAGAACGGATCGGCGACGCTCGGCGTTGCGAAGTGGAACGTATCGCACGGTGAAGAAGCGATAGCCGTTACGTTCGACGACCTGTCTCCGAGCAAGGCGGAATATGCGGGAGGCGATAGCTACGACGCGGGAAGCGTACGCAAAAAAACTACGAGCAGAGTAGCGGTAGCGACCATCAGCAACTTAGGCGAAGTTGACGCGCTTGTGACGTTGTCGGTCGGCGATACTCCTACCGTGAATAAGGTAGAGAGCGCGGACGGTACTTACGAGGATGACGTTATCGCAGGACTTTTCACCGTAACTCTTTATACGGGAACGTCTGATGCGGCGGGAAGCGCAACGGCATATTCGGATGAAATAGAGCTCGCTGCCGGTACGGGCATAGTTTACGTATTTGCCGAAGTGACCTGGACCAGCGATGACGAAACGGTGTTCGGCGACGCGGCGGACGCGCGCGACACCTGGGTAGGACAAAACGTGACGGGGATAAGTTATACCGTATCTTACAAAGCGGTACAGAATACCGAAAAACCCTGACGAGAAAATTTTACGGACTGTATGTCGCGTCCGCGGCAGTGTGGGCGTAGCGGACGCGGCATAATCGGTTTTTAACCGACACGTCGATACGACAAAAAGGTGCATCCGATGGAAACGGAAAAAGAAAAAATCAATACCGACGCGCAATCGATCGCCGAAGACGTCAATACGTCTGTTTCGCGAAAAATACCTGCAAAAAGCGGCAGGTCTTTTGCCGAACGCATGGGCGAAGCCGGTTATTTGACGGGCAGACGTTACGACGCGATAAAAAACGCCTTTCTTTCGTATGAAACCGCGGGTAAAAAACCAAAATCGGTTAGTACGCGCATATCCCGCAGCGGAGAAATTTTCTACAAGGGAAGAAAAGTATTGGCGAAATTATGCGTTGTCGGCGGATATCTGCGTTTGTTCATGGCGCTTGACGCCAAAGCTTACAATGCGGATAAATATCATCATAAAGACTGTTCGGGCATGGCGCGTTATGCGAAAACTCCTTTCATGCTCAAAATTTCTTCCGACCGTCAGGAAAAATACGCGTTAGAACTTATAGACGATCTTTTAAAGCTTAACGGTTTTCAACGTAACGAAAACTATAAGGAAAAGGATCAGGCGAAAATATTCAAAAAGCCTGCGCGCAAAAAAGCGTCGGGCGAAACCGCGGCGACATACGTTTCGGTGTTCGGAACTTCCGAAGCGCCGCACGCGGACTCGGCGGGATCCATAGACGTAAAGCTGCCCGTAAACGCCGTTGTGGTAGACAAATACGGCGAACGCATAGGAAAGATAAGGAAGGGCGTATGGAAGGATGCGGACGGCGCAGAAAAGGGAACGTTCGTCAAGGAAGAAAAAGACGTGTTCTTGTATTCCGATAAAAAGCGCGCCGCATACGTGGATAAGAATTACAATATTCTTTCGCCCTCCAACGGATATATCGCGACTATTCGCAGACCGTCATATTTTATAATTCCGATAATAATACTGCTTCTCGTGTTCGTAACGTTGTTTTCGGTGTTTTTCAGCGCATATTTTCTCAAACGTTCTGAAAGCGTCGATTACGCGCCCGTTCTTTTTATTGCTTCGGAAGACGGAACGACATGGGAAAAATCCGAAAGCTTGCCCGTTTTCTTGAACGATACGTTCGGCGATTCCAAGATCGCTCCGGGAATGAGCGGTAGCTATCGGTTCGTGTTCAGAAACGAAAACTCGGATAAATTGACTTATTCGCTCGGGTTCAGCGAAGTAAACGAATATGGTATTTCCATACTTTATCGTATAAAGCGGGACGGAGCGTATATTACGGAAGGTCGGGAATATGTAGGCGTAAACGATCTCGGCATAGACGGACTGACCATAGAGGCGGGATCGGAAACTCTGTTCGAATTGGAGTGGCTTTGGAAGGACAACGACGAAAAGGACACGGTAGCGGGTGAGAATTCCGCGGTATACACGCTCAATATCACTTTGTCCGCGCGCGTAGTCGTGTAGGTTATGCCATGGAAAAGAAGGGTAAAGCGGGAAAAATATTTAAAATTGCTTTTCGTGTTCTGCTTATCTTTGTGGTGGCTGTGCTGTTTGCGTACAACATATACGTACTGATAGCGCGCGTCGCATTCGGTATCGGAATGCCTAAGGTATTCGGATTTTCCTGTGCAACGGTAGCTTCGGGTAGCATGGCGGACGAGATAGAGACCGGCGATTTCATCATAACGAAGTCGCAAAAGGAATACCGCGTAGGCGACATAATCACGTTTTACGATTCCGAAAGCGGAACTTACATAACGCATAGGATTATACTCGTTTCGGGAGAGAATTACGCCACCAAGGGCGACGCCAACGAAAGCGCGGACGATTTCAGCGTGCCGATATCCGCAGTGGTCGGTAAAGTGGTGTCCGTCTGGAAAGGTTTCGGTAAAGTAGCCGCTTTTCTGCAAAGTCCGCTCGGACTGTTGAGCATAGTGGGCGGCGGCGCGGTTTTATGGGTTATAGCGGACATAATCGCTTTGCTATTCGGCAAGAAAAAAAAGGAAACGGAATAAACGTACGTAAACCAAGGTACGGATAAAGATGAACGAAAAGAAAAAAATCCCCATCGTTAAGTACATGAGTTATTTGCTGGTCGTCAGTATACTTTTTACGGGCGTCACTTTTTCGCGTTACACGATGAGTATGTCGGGCGATCTCGAAACGCCGCTTTCGCGTTTTTACTGTTCGTACGAAGTGGACGATATCTCGGCTATGTCCATTCCGAACGTGAATTATTGGCTTAACAACGGAAGCGCCGCAAGCACCGCGCGCACTTTGAGATATACGTTGAGCAACGAAAAGAACGGAATCATAAGCGATACGGACGTTCAGGGGCATCTGCGTATGTATCTGCCTGCCGAAATGGCAAGTCATCTGGCTTTTCAATTGGGAACGCTCGACGCCGTATCGGGTACGATGACGTCGTGTACTCCCGAAATAGTGTTTGAAGAGCTTATTTTCGCAAAAACGCTTAACGATGACGGCGAGGCCGTTATCGACAGAACGAATTATCTTTCTCACGACCAAGAAACGGTGAATACGGCGGATTTTAAAGATTATTTCGACGACGGGTTGCAGGAAGCCGCCGACGAAACTCTCGTCGTAAACGGAACGCTTTCTCCGAGCGCTTCCGTACGTACGTTAACGGCGCACAATACGGGCGGTACGGGAATTGCTTTATCGATATCGGCAAGCAGAGCGGATACAAATTATTCTCTCGGCTTTCAACGCGGTAAAAACGAAAACGACTATCAACCGCAGCTTTATCTCGATTTAAGCAAGAACGTGGAATTTTATACCATAGACGTCACTTTGCCTTCCATGCTGCTTGAAGGCGGAACGCTTCGTAAAGAGACGTATATAGTGTATCTTACATTGACCGAGCGGGTGAATGAAGCCGATTTCGTAAGCGAGTGGACGGCGGACGACGCTTATCTTATAAGCGATCCGCCTGTCGGAAACGAGTATTATTATAAAGACGCCGAAGTTCTCGGCTATCATTTCGATCAGTCCGCGGCATACTACGGAAAGGATACGGAAACGATAGTGCGCGTGCAATGTCATTACGACGGTAACGGCGGTTACGACGTTTCGGTATATCATGTGGCGCCGATAAGCGAAGATTCCACGGCGAATTACGTACATCCCATAACGCCGGACGGCGGCGCCATTACTTATGACGTCTCGTCAAAAACTTTTACAAACACGATGACGACCGGCGTGTGTAGCAATAACGGCGACCCCATCGATCTCAGCGGTTTAGACGCGGATCCGTTTGCAGGCGGTACGATGGACGCTTTCCGAGTGCTTTCGAAAAGTTACGAAGTGAGTTTCACCGCGTTGTTCGTGCAGGCATCTGACTAAGGAAAGGAGGCGCGATATGAAAATTAAAATAAAAAATATCTTTATATTGTGCCTGCTCGGTTTTGCGACCGTGTTCCTTTTTACCGTGTCTTTTACGTTCGGAAGATATGCGGAAGAGCGCGACTCGGAGGGGTTGTATTCCGGCGATCTCGAATACATAATATCCAATCAGGTCGAAATACAATCCGTAGACGAATTTTTCACGGCTATAGAAAACGGATACAATAATATCAAGATAAAGGACGAAGTGGATAATCCGCTTATAATATCGGGAGGGATCAGCGATCTTAATTCGGATCTCATCATCGATCTGAACGGGCACGAAGTACAGCGCAACAACAGGGAACCTTTGCTCAACGTTACGCAGGGCGTTCGTTTGACGATCGTGGATACGTCCGAAAGCCAGAGCGGAAGTTTTTATAACCCCGTAGGTAGCGTTTTGCGCATAAGCGGCGGTTCTCTCACCGTTTCGGCGGGAATATTCGAGAGCGGTCCGCGCAGCGGTGAAGAAGGCGCGCCGCAGAGCGAATATTACGGAAGCGGTATTAACGGGAGCGCGACCGAACAGGGCGCAGAGATAGAAACCGGATATACGGTGAACACTATGTACGTAAACGGCACACAGGCGGTAGAAGGGGTGTCGTTGCCCGTTATAATACCCGCGGTCAAGTCGTTGGCTAACGATAACTATTCGGTAAACGGAAATATATATTTCCCTTATCGGTATGAAAATAGCAGCGAAATCCCCGCCGATACGTATATGTATTTCACGCTTGACGACGATACCGTGGAAAACGCTACCGCCGTGGTGGAAGGCAGCGCGGATTATTACTACTGTTACTATCTCGAAAAAGCCGCGGACGGCACGTATTATTACGACAACGACGTGCAGCAACAGACGGATAGTAACGTGCTCATAACGGTGTACGCTTATAAAAACGATAAAGGGGCGGCGGAGATTCAAGGCAATTCTTATGCCGCTGTGGAAATGGCGGGAGGCAATCTTTATGTGCGCGGCGGAACTTTCCGTTCGTATTTCGGCGTCGACAATACTTATTGCGTAAACGCGTCGGGCGGATATATGGCTATAGAAGCGGGCGATTTTTACGCTTACGGCAACGGCGTATGCGTAGAATGCGCTTACGAGAGCGGGACGGATACCGAAGAAGAATATCTGCGCGTTTCGAACGGAGATTTCTATTCCGAGATCGGTAATACGATAGGCGTTTCCGGCGGAAGAATGGTCGTTTCAAACGCGGGATTCGTAAAAAATACTCTCGATTACGCAATGGACGGCGCGGCGCGTAACGCAAACGGTTCCGCAATACACGTTTCCGGCGGTTCGCTCAGCGTGTCGTCGGAATCACGAATATATTTTTCACTGTACGGATCGGGGATGAGCGGCATAACCGCCGAAGGCTCGAACGCCTCGGTAAGCGTAAAAAACGTGGAAATGGACTTTTATTCGGGAACGGACGGAAGCGTCGATTTTACGTCGCCTACCGGTATATCTTACAATACAGGCATATATGCGGCGGGCGGAACGGTGCTTTGCGACGGCAACAGCGTTTTTAACGTGATAGGCGCATATTCTTCGGGTATCTATTCCAACGGCGGACAGATAAATATAAACGGTGAAAAATTCGTTTGCGACATTAAAACGGATAAAAGCAATGCAAACGCAAAAGTGCTTTCGAGTACGGCTATAAGCGCGGTAGGGGGGAATATCTTCTTTAACGTCGGGCGCGCCGAGATTTCGTCGGACGGGTTGGGAATAACCGTAGGCGGCGGCGATATAACATTCTCGCACGCAAGCCAAGAGACTATCAATATCACCACTTCGCGCGGTACTGCCATATACGTTTACGACGGATCTATTTCCGTGGACGAAAATTCAACGGTCAATGTAGTCAGTACCATAGAAAGCGATTGTACGTGGGCGACGGATACGAGCGGCGGTTCCTCGGGCGGTACGGGTACGGGAGTTAACGTAAACAACGGAATATACATCAACGGCGGTTCTCTCGTCTCCGAAGGAATGATAACGGTTCGGCATACGGGCGTTGCGAACAGCGGCGCCAGCGACAGTATGGTGAAAAGCTACGCCGTGCGCGTTGACGGTCAGCTCAGTTCGGACAGCAGTAAATTCGACGCCAAAGAGGTTAATATTACAGTCGTCGACAACGGCGGCGGGCTGTACGTCAATCAGGGATCGATCAGCATAGGAACCGCCGATATCGATACTCCCGGTTACGGAATAGCCATGCGCGGCGCGTCCGACGATAAGGTTACGATTAAAAACAGTCTTACGCTGGAAAGCAAATATGCTACGGGAATTTACATAACGGGCGGCTCGCTTGAGCTTAACGAAAATTCGACGGCAAACGTCACGTCCACCGTTGATTCAAATTATGTATTTTGCACTCCCGTTTCATCCGTTTCAACCGTATCCTATGACGGCGTATACGTTTATGGCGGTTCGCTGTTCGCAAACGGTACCTTCAACGTTACGCATCACGGACTCGCCAACGATTATCAGACGGGTAACGGTAACGAATTGTATCGGACGTTCGAATATAAGAGTTTTGCCGTGCGCATCGACGGCGAAAATTCGTCGGATTCGACTAACGTTGTGATCCGAAAAGGTAATATTAATAACGATTCCGGAGGAGGCGTTTACGTAAACGGGGGATCGGTCACGCTTGGCAGAGAAGGCGGGGAAGTCAGCGATATAACGATTACAACGTCGGGCGACGATCTTTTCAATACCGGTTATGTCGATTTTTCATCCACGGCGGCGGGTAACTGGGATTACCGTGTTACGTCTACGGGAGGTCCCGCGCTTAATGTCTCCGGCGGCAGTCTGACTGTATATAACGGTACTTACAGCGCTTCGCAAGGCAACGGAATAGTCGTTAAAAACGGAACGGCTAACATATTCGGCGGAAACTTCAACGGCAGCGATGTGTATGAAGCGTCTTTGGCTTCGGGCGGCGGCAAACTCGCAGGACCTGCGGCTTCATACGGTTTTGCCGTTTTTGGCGGTACGGCGAACGTTTACGACGGAACTTTCAACGAAGGCTCTCAGGGAAGCGGAGCTTTTGTGACGGGGGTTTACGGTCAAAGCGCAACCGCGAATATTTACGGCGGTACGTTTGAGGTATCGGGGCAGGCAGGTTTCAGTATCTACGAGTATGCTACCGTTCTGTTCTCTCCTCGCGGCGGCGAGAACGGTCTCGGTTCGGACATATTGGTCAAAGGCGACGCCGCGGGACTTACTATCGAAACGAATAATACCGAGGGCGTGAACGTCACGATAAACGGCGGAAGATTCGAAAGCGTCAGGACTACCAACGGAGACGGTATCTGGTGCGGCGACGACAGAACCGTTCTGACGATTACCGGGGGCGAATTTGTCGGAAGCTCGCGTTCCGGTTTGCGACTGGATCAGAACGGAGCCGACACGTTAATAGTAAAACTTTCCGGCGGCTCGTTCGTCTACGGAATCAGTACCAACAACGGTTATAATTATAATCTGCTGGAAACCGGTTATACATATTCCTACTCCGGTAATACCACACAGGTAGTACCGATTTAAAGACCGCTGCAAGAAAAGGTGAGATCTCTGTTCGGATCCCACCTTCTTGCGGTCGGTTTTATTCAAACCGTCGTTTATAATTTAAACTTTTCTTATGTCTTTGGCGTATCGTCGTCGAAGATTTTTTTCTTCTTTGCGTCGAATTCTTCCTGCGTTATATAGCCTTTGTCGAGCAGTTCGCCGT
>CALWBH010000014.1 GCA_944376015.1 uncultured Clostridia bacterium | reverse complement strand
TCTTTCGGGCGGATACGCGCGAAATTTCCCTCGCCGCCATAAGGCAGGCTTCGGGGACGTGCGGAGGCTTTGCCTCCGTACAAATTTTGCACGTCTGCGCCTCGAAATCTCTCCGCAATCGCTGCTTATGTACTTTATATAGGCTCGTTCTTATTTTTAAGGTTAAACACTTTATAAAAAAGAAAAAGTATCTCATAGAAAGAGGCGCAGCGATTGCGGATAGATTTTCGGATGATAAGGCGTGTTCTTTTTAGCACGCACCCGCGTGCGACCGCCGCTAAGTGACCTTGCGGCGGTGAAAAAACACGCCTTTGCGCCGAAAAGATACCGCAAGCGCGGATGTATATTGCGCAACACAGTAAAAAAGAAAGTGCCTGTCGGTACTTTTCTTTTTTACGCCCGTGTAGCGTTAGCGGTGCGCAATATATAACAGAATAAGAAACGAAAATACACGTTTAAGCGACGAACGTTGACGGTTTGTCGCTTTTATTTATAATGTCTGGTAGGTTTGTTTTTAAAAACAAGCCGCAGAAAATAGAAAAAGGAGGCAATGAAATGGCGGGAAAAGTGGAAACATTTGTCCTGAAAACGAAGAAGATACCTTTCGGCATCATATCGGGCGCATTCGGCATGGTCGTTTTTTTTGCGACAGTCGGATTTATCATAGGCTATCTCGTAGTATCGGGTATTGCCGGTCAGACGATGCGCACTGCTTCGATATTTGAGAATTGGTGGCAGGTATTGATATTCGTAGTGGATCTTATATCGGCGATAATAGCCGTAGGTTCACTTGTTCTGTATATTATTAAAAAGATATATACGAACAGAGCGGAGAGCGCGGAGGTGGGAGATGAAAAAGCGTAAGACTGTATTTGTAAGATCGGTATGGGTGATGCTTTCGATTTTCTTTACGCTTTTATTTGCGTTCTTTACGGTAGCTTCCGTTGTTTTGCCTAATATTTCGGTCATTAACGACGTGCTCGGCATTAATCTGTACCAGAAAGTGCAGACGGGCGACGGTACGGAAGACATGGAATACTTCAAGTCCGATTTCCCCAAAAAGTACGCGGACGGAAGCATTCAGTATGAAACCGAAACGTCCGGGGACAACAAAGGTTATACCCATCAGGTTTACGATCATAAAGCGATGCGCGAAAACTCCGAAAACGTAGCCGAGCAAACTGCGGTGGAGGGCACTGTTCTTCTTTGGAACGAAAACGACGACGGCGAGCCAGTGCTTCCGCTTGCTCAGGATGCGGGCGTAAGTATTTACGGCATGGGCGCGTACAACTATGTTTATCTCGGCAACGGTTCGGGCGCAATGTCGCTCGATCCGAAAAAAGGCAGTCTTTCCATCGCGCTCCGCGACAAGGGGATAGCCGCTAACAGCCGCCTTAATTCGACTTATCTTTCTCTGCTTAACAAATACGGCAGAAAATTGGACAATTACGGAGCAAGTCAGAACTATCTGCCTTGGTTCAGCGTGAACGAAGCGCCTTGGAGCGAAGTCGAATCGGTGACGAACGAAAGTCTTGCAAGCTATAACGACGCCGCCATTATGGTTGTTTCGAGAACGGCGGGAGAAGATTACGATATTTCCACGGCAGAAGTACCGAAAAATTCTACGGACAGTAACGGAAACAAAATCGATACCGAAGTGTATCTCGACGGCAGAAACAACTACCTCGAACTGACTCGTGAAGAAGGCGAAATATTAAGCAACCTGAATAATCTTAAAAGCCAGGGTAAACTTAAAAGCATAGTTCTTATACTTAATACGGCAAATCCTATGCAGTTTGCTAATATAGTAAAGGACGAATACGGCATCGACGCGTGCGTATGGGCAGGTATGGGCGGTACGATGAGTTATGTTCAGCTTGCCGACGTGCTTGCGGGAAATGACGAATACGTCGTGTCGGGGCATACTACCGATACTCTCGTTTACAACAGTTTCAGCGCGCCTTCATACGCTAATTTCGGCGATTTCGATTGGACTAATCTTTCCGAGCTATCCGGTAAGCTGCCCGATTACGATAAAGAATACGGCGCGTATTATCAGACGCATAACTACAAATACATGGTTTATCAGGAAGGCGTATACGTCGGTTACCGTTATTACGAAACGCGTTACGAGGACTATGTTTTAGGCGGCGACAGTGCGGTCGGTACCGCGGGTTCCATCGACGGCGGAGTGTGGGATTATTCCGAAGAAGTGGCGTTCCCGTTCGGTTACGGATCGAGCTATACCGAATTTACTCATTCCGATTATAACGTAGTCGAAACCGACGACGCTTATCAGGTATCCATGAAGATAACCAACGTCGGAACGGAGCATGCGGGCAAAGACGTGTTGCAGGTTTATATGCAGCGTCCTTATACCGAACACGACAAACGGTTCGGCATAGAGAAACCCGCGGTGGAGCTTGTCGGTTTCGCAAAGACCGATCTGCTTGCTCCCAACGGCGGCAGTCAGACGCTTACGGTTACGATCGATAAAGAAAATATGCGTACTTACGACGCATACGATCAGAAGACTTACATACTCGAAGCGGGAGACTATTACATTGCTGCGGGAACGGACGCTCACGACGCGCTTAACAACATACTTGCGGTAAAAGCCACGAGCGAGCAGAAAACGCGCATGGACGCGGCAGGCGACTCGCAGTTCGTTTATAAAGATACCGTTACCGCAGACGATTACGAGATTTATTCGGTTTCGGAAGAGTCGGGCGAAGAAGTCGAAATAACAAACCGCTTTGACGACGCGGACATAAACCTTTACGAAGGCGCTGGCGATCA
>CALWBH010000013.1 GCA_944376015.1 uncultured Clostridia bacterium | reverse complement strand
GATCATATGGGCGGAGCGACCGAAGTGGGCGCGGACGGCAAGTGCTTTGACGGGACCAAGCTTAACGGTCAGACGATAGACTTCGACTTCTATATGATATCCAAGGGCACGGCATACATCAGCTTTTATATGGCGGCGCCCGAAGGCTATACCAAGGAAGACATGACTGCGAATATGAAATTCATACTCGACGGAACGGAGATAACTGCTGACAACATATTCTTCAATGCGAACAAGAGCTTCGGCGGAAGAGCAGACTCCGGCAAGAAAAACCCGTTCGTGCGCGTACGCATAGGAATGAACGGCAGCGAGTACAACGATCTTGCGGCAGGCGCTCATAAAATTACGTTGCAGTTTATCGGCGACAACGCCCCCGACTTCGACGTCATTGCCATAAGACCCTGGTCGCTCGGCAAATACTATACGCATACGGCTATATCAATAGACGCTGCGTCGGCGACTACGCAGTTCGTAATCGGTTCAGAATTTACTGCCGAAGGAGTCGTAGTAAACGCCACCAAGCTTGACGGAACGCAGGAAGCTGTTTCCATCGGCGACTGTCTTGTTATCGCACCCGATATGACTACGGAAGGCGATAAAGAAGTTACCGTATATTACGGCAGACTGTCTGCGAAATATACCGTAAAAGTCGTTGCCGCATTGACTCCCGGTACGGGCGAAGGAACCGACATGGGTGTAACGGAGGGCAACGATGCGTAAAAAATTCGTCATATTATGGAGCGTGCTCGCAGGATTTTTCGCATTACTACTTATAGCTCTATGTATAGGCAGTTATTTTGCGGATTACTATGCCGCCGCTCTCAATTCTTACTTCAATTGCAAAACTTTTGAACTGGTCGAAGACGATTTTGCCGAATTTACCGATTCGCAGTATTATAAACCCAAATTCAGCCGCGCGGCTACCGAAGAGGAAAAAGCAGAGGCGGAAGCGGCAGGGAATAAAGCGTTCGACATCGTTGCTGATAAAGATGCGCTTTATGAATACGATAAAGAGGTCGCAAGACAGGCGGCAGCCGACGGCGCGGTGTTGCTTTGGAACAACGGCGCACTTCCGCTGACGGATAAATCGACTACTATCAACTTTTACGGCGGGCGCAGCGTCAACTGGTCCTATGTTACCGACGGATCGGGCGGTACTAGGATGAGTGAACATCCGACGATAAAAGACGCTTTCGAAGCGCAGGGTTACAACGTAAATACCGAACTGTGGAAATGGTACGAATCGCATACCGGCCCCACTGGTACTGGTACCATTTCGGAAACGGCATGGAGCAGCAGTATAGAAGCGGAGACTGACGGGGGCGTCGGGCTGTATGTGATATCACGCAAAGGCTCAGAGGGCTCGGACCTTGCAATGACGGGGAGCGACGGGGATAACGGTAACCTTACCGCGCTTTCCAGACAGGAAAAGGAGCATATCTCCAATCTTGTGTTGCTTAAAAACGCAGGGAAACTCGATAAAGTGATAATCCTGCTAAATACCGTTTCAATGGGCGTTCAATTCGACGTTCTTTCGACGTATGAAAACGATATCGACGCATGTCTCTGGGTCGGGCTGGGCGGTACGAGCGGACCTGACGCTGTAGCCGACATTGTCAGTGGCAATGTGGTCCCTAGCGGAAGATTATCCGATACCTTTGTGTACAACAGTTTTTCGGCACCTTCAACCGAGAATAACGGCAATTACGATTATGCGGGCATGGATGCCTTCTCGGGTGATCCCGTATATGAAAAGTTGCTAAGAGCTCAGGGGACTACCGATTCTACGGAAAAGAATCTGAAATACCTCGTGTATCAGGAAGGCATTTACGTCGGTTATAAGTATTACGAGACCAGGTACGAAGACTGCGTGCTTAACAGCGGAAACGCAGACGGCGCTGCGGGATCGACATCGGGCGACTCATGGGATTATTCGGAAGAGGTAGCGTATCCGTTCGGTTACGGGCTCAGTTACACTACGTTCGAATACAGTGATTTCCGCGTCAGAAAAGACGGCGACGATTATGTGGCTTCGCTTACCGTTACCAACAGCGGTAATACCTACACCGCGCGCGAAGTGGTGCAGATATATCTTCAGAAGCCTTACGGAAATTACGAAAAAGAAAATCTTATAGAGCAGTCCGCGATAAATCTTGTCGGCTTTGCCAAGACCGCGCCTATAGCTCCCGGCGGGGAAGAGAAAGTGGAGATAACCATAGAAAGCAACGATCTGCTTACTTATGACGCCAACTCCGCAAAAACTTATATAACCTCGGGCGGGGACTATTACTTCGCTGCCGGTAAAAACGCTCACGATGCGATGAATAACATACTGGCGGCGAAAGGTAAACAGGGTGACAGTGCGGGCAATTCCGAACTGACCGAAAAATTTACTCTAAAACAGAACCTTGAAACTTACAAATCAGTTTATACGCAAGAAGAAGTCACGAACCGATTCGACGACGTCGATCTTAACAAAGCGGGATACGGCACGGAAACGGTGACTTATCTTTCCAGAAAAGACTGGCAGGGCACATATCCTTCCGAAGTGACGATAACGCTCACCGACGAACTCCTTGCGGCGCTCGATTACGGAAAAAGCTGGACGGAAGACGAATTCAATACCGTACCCGTATACGGCGAACAGAACGGACTTAATCTATTCGGACTCTGGAAGGACACGGACGGCAACGAATTGCCTTACGATCACGAGCTGTGGGAAGACCTGCTCGACCAGACAACTTTCGAAGAACAAACGTATCTGATATGCAACGCCTGGTGTGCGACTCAGGCATTGGAAAGCATAGCGGCGCCGGGTACCGAGAATCGCGACGGACCCGCAGGTCTCAACTATCTTCCCGCCGCTCCCGTGATCGGACTTGGAATGTGCTATCCCAGTGAAAATCTGATAGCTTCGTCTTTCGATACGGAAACCGCATGGAAGATAGGCGAGTGTCTCGGCGAAGATAATCTTGCCTGCGGATTTACCTTCCTTTATGCGCCCGGCGCGAATACTCACAGAAACGCTTTCGGCGGAAGGAACGGGGAATACTACAGCGAGGACGGATACCTTTCAGGCATTATGTGCGAATATGAAGTCAAAGGCTTGCAGAGCAACGGCAGCGGCGCACAGATAAAGCATTTTGCGCTTAACGAGATGGAAGTCAACCGTAACGGCGTCGCCATATGGGCGAACGAGCAGTCGATAAGGGAGATTTATCTCAAAGCATTCGAGCGCGGCTGTGCGAAAGGCAAAGGCGAAGCGCTTTCGGTCATGTCGTCGTTCACGAGGACGGGCGCGCTCTGGGCAGGCGCTCACAGAGGCTTGCTCACCGACGTGCTCCGCGGCGAATGGGGATTCGAGGGCTTCGTTCAGTCGGACGGCAACGGTTACGCATTGATGAGCAATTATGTCGACGGACTTCGTGCGGGTAACGATCTGTTCATGTGCGGCGGCGGAAGAAAAGCGCTTGATAAGTACGAAGACTCGCCTGAAATAACGCTCGCGATGCGCGAAGCTACTCACAGAGTGCTTTACGCGCTGACTCGTACGAGTGCGATGAACGGTCTTACTTCTTCAACGCGCGTCGTGACCCTGACGCCGTGGTGGCGTTATGCGATAAACGGCATGATAGCTGGCGCGGCAGTGCTTACAGGCGTATTTGCGGCATTGTTGGCATTCACAGTCATAAGGGGCATTTTAAGAAAAAAGAAACAGACTCCCGAAACGGAGTCGGTCAGTTGATTTACGCGGGAAACGCAATGGATCCCGAAAGGAGTTAACATGAAAAAACGTTTAATTACCATAACGGTGCTTTTAGCCGTGATCATTTCAATACTTTCGTTGGGCTTTGCGGGGTGCGGAGAGCCTCAGGTCGACGCCATTATATTAAAGCAGGCTCCGACGGTCACGAGCGAATACGGGCAGAAACTTGCAATTGCCGATGACGGCATAATAAGAGTAAGAGGCTTAGACGGTGATGTGTCCGACGTGAAAGTCACCCTCGACATGATAGATCAGACGGGGTTTGACAACAAATCGCTCGAAGAACAGACGTTGAAGATTAAATACGGCGGCAAGGAAGTAACTTTCACCGTCAGGCTCATTCGCGAGGCTACGTCGATCTCCGTTAAAAAAGCTCCCACCTGTACGAGCGTATATGCCGGCATGCCTTTTGAAATAGCAGACGACGGCGTACTCGCCGTTCAGTATAAAGACGGCGGTGCGGATGACGTCACGATCACCGCGGATATGCTCGATCTCAGCGGCTTTGACATTGATTCCACCGAAGAACAGACCGTAAAAGTGGTATACGGACTGAAAGAAACGTCTTTTAAAGTAACGCTGCTTTATGACGAAATAGACGACACGGGCGAAACGCAGAGCTTCAGATTCGAAGCGGAAAACGCAGAGCTCGGCGGCGGGACCGTAGGCGTAGAGTATTGCGGAACAGACGCGGACGGATACCTGAACCGTCCCGACGGCACGCGCGACGAATGTGTGAAAAACCTGTTCGTGGGCGAGGGCGGATATGTCACGTTCAATATCGTAAGCAGTAAACGCTGCCATGCGAGGATAACTTTCAGCATAGGTACGACGCATTTCGATACTTACAACGAATACGACAAATACGCGCGCGTGGAAGTCAACGGCGAAATGCTCACGACAGGTATAGTCTACGACGCCGAAAAGCCTCTTGAAGCAGGCGGCATATCGCCTTGGTGGACCTTCCAGCTTTACGAAATGGATAAAGAGATCGTCCTTGACCGCGGCGTAAACGTGATCTCGATCAAGACATACGGATATGCCGGGATCACGGTAAGCGCGGACGACACTACGGACGACGCAGGCGGTCGCAATCTCGGTTATATATCGATATCGACTACCGCAGATCTCGAATGGGCGCCCGAAGAATGATCGTTTGACCCTTCCGTAAGCGCATGGCGTCGAATTTTCGGTGCCGTAAGCTTCAAAACAACGCAGAAATATTCTGCGTTGTTTTTTATGTCGGCAAAACTTAAACGATAATATTATATAACAAAACGATTTTTAACGCATTTCAATATCTTATTAATAAAATTTTTATAATAATCAAGATAATACGACGACCCTATAAATTTTTTGGAGCCGTCGTTAATTAAGCTGAAATATTCGATAAAAACCTTTTAATCTATGTCAAACAACTCATTAGGAAGAATTGGTGACGTTATGCAACTTTGTCGCAAGCAGGTTATGGTTTCGTCAATTTGGGAACAGACCTGAAATCGATGATATACTTTACGAATACCGTAAATTCGGCATTCTGAAAGAATCTAAAAAACTGAAATTTTTAGAAAGCATATTTAAGAAGCTTTGCGTTTTATTCAAAGTGGACAGGGCATTTATCGATTTTCAGATAAAAAAATATTCTGTTTACGGAGTCGGTGCGTTAGGTAGTTTCTGCCCGAATTCGCTGCAAGGCTGTAAAATCGTAATTTATTACAGCGATAATTTTTTACTTGAAACATATATTTCGGCTATGTTACATGAACTGGCGCATTATTTTACATATTTACACGATATAGAATTTTACGAATACGATGAAGAGTGCACCGATATATTGCTGATATATATGGGTTACGGAGACATTATAAGGAAAGGCCATGAACATTTTGTTTTCCGATCCGATAGGATATTATGCGGGAGTAAAATATTGGAGGCAGGTTATCTGAGCGTCGAAGAAATTGAATTTTGTATGTCGATATTTTAATACGCGAGGTTGTTTTTAATTGCGTAAAACAAATAAACACCGTACTGTTTCAGGTACGGTGTTTACATTATCGATTTCCGATTTATATTATTTCCTTACTTGTTGAGCAGCCCGCCGCGCGCGATGATAGCGCGTATTTCCGCGGGGAAGGGCGGAACGGAATACGTTTTGCTTTTGGTCAGGTTTTTTATCGTGCCGCTCGCAAGATCGACGTCTATTTCGTCGCCGTCCTCGGCGTCCTTTGCCGCCGCTTCACACTCGAGAATGGGCAGACCTATATTGATCGAGTTGCGGAAGAATATACGCGCAAAGTCGCATGCGATGACGCAGGAGACTCCGCTGGCTTTTATCGCTATGGGCGCGTGTTCGCGGCTGGAACCGCAACCGAAGTTCTTTTCGGCTACGATAATGTCGCCGGGCTTTACTTTCTTCACGAAATCCGCGTCGATGTCCTCCATGCAGTGCGCCGCAAGCGCGGAATGAGACGAGTCGTTCAGATACCGAGCGGGTATTATTTCGTCCGTGTTTACGTTGTCTTTGTATTTGTGTACTCTGCCTTTCATTGTCAAAACCTTCTTTTTTATTTGTTTTTTGTAAGCGTTTTGCAGGGGGGAATCTTCTTTGAAAAGAATGTTACCCCGTACCCGTTTTCAAGAAACTTATAATTTTTTTGTTTTTTTGTAAGCGTTTTGCGGTGGTGCCCTTCTTTGAAAAGAATGTCACCCCCGCACCCCCTTCCAAGAAACTTAAAACTTATTATTTTTTTGTAAACGCTTTGCGGTAACCTTTTTTGTTTAAACGATTCGGCTAATGTTTATTTATTTTCGTGCGTATTGCTATAATTGTTTTTGCGCACTGTAAGTTTTTCGGAAGGGTTCGGGAAACCTTTTTTGTCTAAACTATTGTTAATGCGTTTTGCCGCACTCATATCGGTGGATTGTAAGTTTTTTGGAAGGGTTCGGGAAACCTTTTTTGTCCAAAAAAGGTTTCCCGAAAAAAATCCCTACCCCTTAAAAAAGCTCACAAAACGCCGATCTTGCCGAGCACGGCGGAGCATGCGGCGACGTAAGGCGAAGCGAGATATATCTCGCTGTCCACCGCGCCCATACGTCCGACGAAATTGCGGTTAGTCGTAGCGACGCATTTTTCTTCGCTTGCGAGTATGCCCATATAGCCGCCGAGGCAGG
>CALWBH010000012.1 GCA_944376015.1 uncultured Clostridia bacterium | reverse complement strand
TCTTTCGGGCGGATACGCGCGAAATTTCCCTCGCCGCCATAAGGCAGGCTTCGGGGACGTGCGGAGGCTTTGCCTCCGTACAAATTTTGCACGTCTGCGCCTCGAAATCTCTCCGCAATCGCTGCTTTCTCTGACTATGACGGCTCGTTCTTTTTTTATAAAGTGTTTATCCTTATAAAATACGCACGAGTAATTGCAGAGTACGGCAAACAGTAGATGCGAACGGATTTTGCGTGTGGCAGACATTTTCTTCGGAGCGAGCGGAGCGGAAGCGGTCGCCATAAGGTGACCCTATGGCGACCCGAAAAAATGGCTGAACGCGAAAAAGACGCCGCAGATACGGGTGTATGTTGCGCAACACAGTAAAAAAGAAGAGTGCCTGTCGGCACTTTTCTTTTTTACGCCCGTGTAGCGTTAGCGGTGCGCAATATAAAGGAGCAAACACGAATTCATTTCGGGTTTGTAACCTTTTTTTGGAGCGCGAGCGGTGAGCGAACGCGACGGAAGGGGCGGGAAACAATGCAGAGCATTTATGCGAACATTGTTTCCCGTATTGTCAGGCGGGCGAGCTAACGCATAACGTTAGCGTGGTCTGCCGACGAAATACAAAAAGCACTTAGAAGCTGACGGCTTTTAAGTGCTTTTTGTATGAGGCGGTGCAGAGCCCCGCCCGCCGAAAGAATCCTTTGGCGTTCGCGCTTATATGAGCAGGGTGGCATTAAGCCTTTATCTTAATGCCCCCCTGCGAAATATAACAATCGGCGCGAAACACAGCGGTGCGCAACAAAAAGTTATTGACATTTTTTGCAATACGGTTTTTATGATATTAGCCGAAAATCTGACGAAAATATGGTATAGGAGATAAAAATATGGTGATAATACAACTCGAAGCGGACGAAGCGGTCGCGATAATAGCAAAGCTGAACGCAAAGGGTATAAAATTGTACGATCTCATAACCGATACGATTAACAGATACTTCCCTGCCGCGCATACTATGGATATAGAGAAGATGGCGGAAGGATATAAGGAGATGGGCATAATAAACCTGCAAATAGCGAATGGAGATCAAACGGGGTGACATTTTTTATGCGGATTTAAGTCCGGTAGTCGGTAGCGAACAAGGCGGAGTTCGCCCCATTCTCATCATTCAAAACGACGTCGGAAACAAATATTCCCCGACTATCATCGCAGGCGCCATTACAAGCCAATTGACAAAAGCGAAACTTCCCACCCACATCGAAGTGGTAAGCGGACAGTTCGGTCTGCCGAGAGACAGCGTGATCTTACTCGAACAGATAAGAACTTTGGATAAACGCAGGCTCAAAGCCAAGCTCGGTTGTCTGGACGAAAAAACCATGCTGAAAGTAGACCGTGCTATTCTGATTTCTCTGGGATTTGCAAGAAACCTCAATACATAATTCTATGTAGCCTTGCAAACTGTTACGCCCCATCATCATACCACCGCCGCAATATATGCGGCACGCCCCGAAGCTCATTGTTCGGGGCGTTTAAATTTACTTCGAATAACCGTAACGGACTTACGTAACGCCGAAACTAAAATTCGACGGCTTCGCGGTCGGGCAACACGTCCGCAAATTTTATTATAACATCGCTTGCAAGCACGCTTGTTTCGCCGCGCTCTTTTTCCGCCGCCTCCCCCGCTTTTCCGAAGAAATGGCATGCGCGGACTACGCCGATCAACGGATCGTCTTTCGCGACGAGCGCGCCGATCAATCCCCCGAGTACGTCGCCGCTTCCCGCTTTCGCCATTGCCGGCGTTCCCGTCAGATTTATAAACGTTTTTTTACCGTCGCTTATTACCGTCGTCGCGCTTTTCATCGCGATCACCGCGTTAAGTCTTTCGGCAAGCTCCGCCGTTTTTTCCGTGTCGGGCAAGCTGTCGGACATTCCGCCGTACAGTCGGGCGAACTCGACGACGTGAGGAGTGAGCACAAGACGGCATTTATGGTCTTTGACGACGGAAAGATCGGACGCAAGCGCGTTGAGCCCGTCGCCGTCGACGACAAGCGTGCCGTCGAATGAGCGTGCGATATAGTTTATGATTTTCGGCAGATCGGGATTTTTACCCATTCCCATACCGATAACGATACTGCACGCTTTGCGCATGATCTCGTCCAGAGCGCTTTCGTCGAAAGTTGTCACGCCTCCTTCGTCCGGCATAAAGTACAGCATTTCTTCCTTTACGCGCGCCTGATACACTGCGGCAAGGCTACGCGGAACGCATAAAACCGCATATCCCGCGCCGCCGCGCAAAGCCGCGGATGCCGATTCGTGAGCAAGCAACGACGCGCCTATCATGGTCGGACTGCCCGCTATGATTTTAACGTTGCCGTAATTGCCTTTGTTGGAAACGGTCTTTCTCGGCGGCAGTCTTAGATCGCTTTCTTCAGCGACGTAGAAATCGGGCGTGCCGGCATGCACGCCTATGTCGTACAGCTTTATTTTTCCGCAGTACGAGCGCGCTTTCCCGATAAGCAGACCTTGTTTTACCGCGATGAACGTAGCCGTTTCGTCCGCCGCCACGCATTCGCCGTAAGGCATTCCCGTGTCCGAATCAAGACCGCTCGGTATATCGACGGCAAGCACGTACGCGCCGCTATCGTTTATCTTCCGCGCGGCTTCCGCCATTACCCCCGTAAGCGGTCGGCTGCATCCGATACCGAGCATACCGTCGACTATCACGTCGCAACCGTCGATATTTATATCGCTTTTGAGCTCGGTCACGTCCGCGCCCGACGCGACCAGATCGGCTATGCGCGCGCGTACGAAATCGTTTCTTTTTTCCGAGCAGAGAAAGACTTTACATTTA
>CALWBH010000011.1 GCA_944376015.1 uncultured Clostridia bacterium | reverse complement strand
CTGCCCCTATTGTTTTTGCTCCAATCGGGGTGCCAGCCGTCGGGTGCGGACGACATCGGGCAGTTTACGGTTATGTCGGCATTGAAATTGAATATCAGCTCGTCGATGTTTCGCACGCTCGCAGGCATATCGAAACTTGATATATTACAGCCTGCGAATGCGGAATAACCGATACTGTCGAGCGCGGTACATACCGAAGTATCGACGGATGTCAGCGACGAACAATAATAGAACGCTTTCTCGGATATCTTTTTAAGGCTTGCGGGCAATACTATTTCGGTTATACCCGTATTGCTGAAGTTTTCCGTACCGATCACTTCGAGCGAAGCGGGAAGGGTCACTTCGGTAAGAGAGCTTGCATAATTGCCGAACAGTTCCCCGTCCGCGATAAGTTTCGTCCCGTCCTTTACGGTAAACTTTGACAAGCTCGTATTTTTGACCGCCAGAAGATATTTTCCGACATAGAACCCGTTATCCGACCAATACGAACCGTTGCTGTCATAGATCGCCGTTCCTTTCAGAACGTCGCTGCCGACACGCGTTACTGAATCGGGCATGTTTATGCTGTTGAGTTTTGCGCAATCTTCGAACGCGCTCTCGCCTACAGTAAGGAGCGACGAAGGCAACGTCACGCTCGTCAGCGATCTGCAATTATACTCGAATGCGAATGCGGCAATCACCGTCGTGTTCGCTTCCAGCGTCAGAGAAGTGACGCCCGCCTTATCGGTATTCCCCACGACTGCATATTTACCGATATAAAGCACGCCGTTTTTCCAGTTGTTCGGATCGTTATAGTAAGGCGTATCGTCTACCAGCGAATAATAAATATAAGCGTTGTCCGCAAGTATATCTATATATGTGAGCGACGTGCATTGCGTGAATACATGATGATCCATTGACTTGACGATCGCAGGGACTGTCACGCTCGTAAGAGACGTGCAATAATTGAACACACCGCGGCCGAGCGTTTCCACGTTGCCGAGATCGACCTGCGTGAGAGATCTGCAATTCTGGAACGCGTACTGCCCCACGCTTTTAAGCAATGACGGGAACGTGACCGACGTAAGTCCCGTATATGCGAACGCGTCGGCGCTTATTGACGTCAATGCCGAGGGCAGTTTTATCGATGTAAGCGAATCGCATCTTTCGAATGCGCCGGGGCCTATCGACGTAACGGTGTCGGGCAGATTTACCTCCGAAAGAGAACCGCAAAATCTGAAAGCGTTACCGTCAGCGGGAATGTCACTTTGTTCATAAGCGACGAATCATAGTACCAGCCTTTGAAAGTATGACCGCTTCAAACGGGTACGGGCTCGGTTTCGATATAAGCTACCGTGACGGCACTCATTGCGTCCCCGCCGCGAGTGTCGAAAGTCACCGTATATTTTTCGGGTTCGGGTACGGCTTTATAATATGCGTATACCGTGACGTTATCGTTAAGCGGTTTGTTCGCGTAATAATCGGCGGTAAGCTCGTCCTGCCATGTGCCTTTATCGAAATACCAGCCCTCGAACGTATAGCCGTTTTCTATCGGCGCCAACGGCAGAGTTATAGTCTCGTTGCCGCCCGTTTCCACTGTATCGAACGTACTTCCGTTTATATCGAAATATATATCGTATTTTACTTTTTCGATTATATTTCCGCAGCCCGTTGCACCGACGAACAGTACGAACGCAAGCAATGCGACCGATATAACGATGAATTTTGATTTCCTTGTCCTCATAATACCCCCGAACATATATACTAATAGACAAAGTGTCGTAACATGTCAAAGAAAATAACTTTGATTACCAATCTCGATAATATTTGCAAGATATTATCCGCATATGTTTGTATACGGTTTTAAGTGACGGCACTGTGTCATAACTTGTTATTTTATTGTTAATGTGTGAAAATATGCTGAAATTTTTTTATCAGATATTGACAAAGTGCAATTATTATAATAAAATTAGTTTAAGTAAAGGCTTTGACTTTTACAATAATGAACATGAGGTGAAGATACATGAAAAAGAAGATCGCTATTATAGCATTCGTCGTCGCCGCAGTTACCGCACTCGTATTCCTTTTTACCGGATGCGGAAGCATAGTCGATATAGGCGGTAATTATCAGGCAAAAACCAGCTCCGAAGTTGCCGAAATGATGCAAAACACCGATACCGAAATAACGGGCGGATTCGAATACAAACTGAAATTGGAAATAGAGATTGGCACGGACTATTATATGTTAACCGAAATGAACGGCGCATATAATTATAACAGCCATACGGATTTCGCATTTGACGGGAAATACAAAATGGTTACTAAAAACGGATCGGTAAGCGCATCAGATAACGGATATCTTTATTTCGACGAAAATTATGCTTATATGAATGCGGGCGGAATGAAAGTAAAAGTGCAACTCGATATGTCCGGATTTACCGAAAATATGCCGATCGGCGACATTCAGAGTTATATAGGCGGGATAGACCCTAACGCAAAATTCAGTATTGCCGAAGAAGGCGACGTTAAAAAGCTTAAAATCGAAATGAATATCACGGAAGGCAGTATATCCGTTCCTGCTGAGTATTACATAGTAATCGAAAACAACAAAATAATCGGAGTAGTGACAAAATGCGAATACAGTGAAACCGTAAACGGTGAAAAAATCAGTATGTATATGGATATGCAGATGGGTGTGTCATCGAAAAAAGTGACGCCTCCGACAGATATCGATGATTATACCGATTTGACCACGGGAATCAATTCCTGACAAAAAATATCCGTGAGGTTTTCGGATATAACGCAAGCCCCGCCCGATAACATTATCGGACGGGGCTTGCTCCGTAATTAAAATGTAATAAGAGTTTTCGTTTATTTTAAGGTCACATCAACATTCTGCAGCTCGCACAGCAGCTCGCCGACGGTGTTTTCGGAATAGCACTTTATCCCCTCGGCGCGTAGCACGCGGGCGGTAATGCCCTCTCCGCTGATCTTCCTGCCTGAAAAAGTGCCGTCATATATGAGGTGCGTTCCGCAGGACGGACTTGACTCTTTGAGGAGCGCGTACTTTGCTCCCGCGCGTAGCGCCGTAACGACAGCATTCCGTGCGCCTTTTTCATAAGTGCCTGTAACGTCTTCCCCGTCGGCGGTTATTATTTTGCCGTTTATTATTTCCGCGGGCGGACGAGGCACTGAAAGCCCGCCGTCCGTTTCAGGGCACACGGGCACTATGTCAAACAGTTTTTCAAGCTCTCCGAGCTCGGCAAGGATTTTCGACGCGCCGTCATAACGGCAAGATCTGCCGACAAGACAAGCGCTTATGATAAGTGCGGGTTTTTTCATATGCACATTATATCACGAACAACGCCAAAACGCTCGCGTTTTAACGGAAAATATCGTATAATCTATAAAAACATTATCGGAAGGCGCACATGATCAAAAACTTTTTATTCGATATGGACGGAACACTGATAGATTGCAAAGCGGAGGAATTTATTCCCGTATACGTAGGCGCTCTGAAAAAACGCTTTGCGGGCGAAGCGGAATGCGAAAAAATAATACGCACCGTGATAAAAGGCGCGGAAGCAATGGTTCGTAACGACGGCAGCCGCACCAACCGCGAAACATTCATGCTGTATGCGGCTAGCGTACTCGAGTACCCTGTCGACAAACTCGAACGCGAAATGACGGATTTTTATGAAACCGATTATGCCGCCGTGAAAAAAGTTATAAAGTCCAAACCCGAAATGATAAAAGCCGCAGACGTGCTCAGACGAAAGGGTTATAAACTCATAGTCACGACAAATCCGCTGTTCCCTCTTGCGGCGCTCCGTCACCGTCTGGAATGGGGCGGTCAGCATTTGTCGGATTTCGATTTTATCACAAGCTATGAAACGAGCACGTTCGCAAAACCCGACCCGAGATATTACGACGAAGTCATTGCCCGTCTCGGGCTTGACAGATCGCAGACGGTCATCGTCGGCAACGATTTCAAAGAAGACGTATGCACGGGAAAACGCGCAGGCATGCTCGCCTATTACCTGACCGACTCGCCCATTCCCGCCGACGACGAAACATATAAAGCGGATTTCGAAGGCAATTCGGCGGATTTTCTCGCATTTGCCGAAAGCCTGCCCGAGGCGTAACGACTACGCACATTAAAATATTGATATAAAATCATAAAGCAAATAACGGAGCGTTTCGCGCTCCGTTATTTGCTTTGTTTATACAAAGCTGCCACGAATCAAACTTATAAATAGACTTATAATTTGTCAAAAAATATCAAAGCTTTGTTGCGATCGAGTATTTCATGGAATTTCTGATTCTCATAATTACGCAAACATTTATAACATGAAGGATCACAATCACACCCTGACAAGATACGTTTAGCCCTTTCTATCACTTGTTTGAATATCTCTCCGTTTTCGGTTACCAATCTTCTCGAATGTCCGGCTCCTCCCGGAACGGAGTCGTAAATTATTATCTGATGCGACCTTTCATTATTATTTTGTTTATAAGTTAGGCACGCTTTCACATCTCTTTTTTCTATGCTTAATAAATCGGCGAAAGCATTTAACATCGCATACATAACGGAAAGCATAGTAGGATAATCCGATGTATCGGTATCGAATTCGATTTTTGCCACATCCGTCTTAAACTCATGATGCAATCCGTATCCGTGCAACTCGGTATTTTGACAGCTTCCCTTTCCGTACGGATTTTTATGCGTCGGTCCGTTTTTTATTGTCATTGCGTACGTTTTATAATCTTTATACTCGGTTAATTTTGATTTTTCATCATCAGCTATCGAATAACCGCATATAGGACACACATAAAAGCTATCCGTAGAACGCACGACCAATGAATCATTAGCTGTCGATTGCACGTTGACCTTTACGTTATCTAAAATATATGTATAAGTATTTATAGGATATGCTTCTTTATCGCCGATATAAATTGCTTCCGTTTTATATTTCCTTTCTTGCGCGGTTAAAGGTACCGGCTTTACATTCTCTTCCGCAATAAACCCGGATCTAGGTTCTATACTTTTTACAAAGTTAATAGATTTTATTATTTGCCCGCACCCAACGCACGGCTGCCCGTTACTGCCTGTCGGCATATTACTATAATTTATACATTTACACTTAGGGCATACCGCTATATAAGAAAAATCAAAGTCCGAAAGTTCTTTTTTGTTGACGATGGGCTTTTTAATATATCTGCTCGTATATAAACCCCCGTCTGCGACGACTTCAGATGAAGGAGCATATTCGGAAATAGCTACCGAAAGGTCACGGTTAAGATTTAAAGTTTTAGTATCTTTAGCCGCTATATTTTGCGCTAACTCGACCGAATCGACAGGAAATCCGTACTTTGGCAAAATATTTCCGCGTACAAGAAAATCTATAAGCTCGTTATTTTTATATCTGCGAAGTTTCCTGTCAAACAACGTAATATCGTTTGCGTTCGCTGCTTTGGTCGATTTACGATACTCTTTTTCAAGATATTCCACATTTTTTTCATACTCTTTAATAAGAGAAGTAAACCTTCCGTGTTCACCGCAAAATCCTTCAAGCCAGCCGAAACTATTCAGTTCGATGCCTGTCATATCCCAAAGCCGAGGAGGAATCGATCTTTTCAAAAGCTCTCTCAACTCGTCAGGCTTACTGTTAATCCAATTCAAAAATAATTCATAGCCTTTTTCATTGATGAATTTTCCGGCATTATTATGGTTATATTGATTTTCATTGTTTTTAAGAAACAACCCGATCGCAACCGCATAAATATGTCGTCTTATTATCTTTTCGTTTTCCAGTTTGAATTGAGGCGGATAAATAACGCCGTTTATCATTTCCTCGGGACGATCAAAAAACGTAAAATCGTGAGAACTTAATCTCGCATAAGTAACCGCAAAAGCCGCGGCATTTATAGAGCGTCCCGCACGTCCCACACGCTGTGCATAATTCGAAGGCAAAGGCGGAAAATTACGCAAAAATACAGTTTCAAGTTCTCCTACGTCCACGCCCATTTCAAAAGTAGTGGAACATGAAAGCGCGTTGATCTCCTTATTTACGAACATCTGTTGATATTTTAATGCTTCTTCCTTTGCGAGCTGCGCCGTATGCTCTTTTATGAACAGCGGCGTTTTTTTCTCGCTGTCGTAAATGGCGGCATAATAATTATTTCTGCAAAAAGCGTCGGAATCGAGTTCTGAGAGCCTCCCGTCGCAATGAGATTTTATACAAGTCCCGTTTATATTGTATTGTGTAACCTTCTGACACTTTTCACATTTCCATAGTTTTGCATTATCTCCGAAATAAACCTTTATACTGCTTGCTCGCATCGCATAACCTTTTCCTATGGCTTGCAAACAATATCGATTTTCATCGTTTACGAGCCAATCCCAATATTCTTTCAAAAATTCAACGGCTTCTTCGTCGTCTACGCCTAAAAATCTTTTCACTACTTCTGTTTTTAGCTGACGATAATATTTTTTTTCTCCGTTTTTCTTTGTATAACGCGTAGGTAAATAAGGTTTTGAATTTTTCAAGGAATCGTTCTTCTCTTCCGTAACTACTTGCTGAACGGGAGTATAAAATATATATTTTCTATCCTCGTTATTGATATCCGTTTCTTTATCCGTAACGACTGCTCCGTTGCGGACTATATCCATTGCCAGATAATTAAGAAAATCTTTAGCCGAATCATAATCCACGTTATATTTATTTACAACTACATTTATAATCTCTTCACTATTTCCGGCATACTCAAATTTAATTTTTCCGAGCGAAACGAGCGAAGTATCTCGGCTACTATTGTAAAGTTCGTTTAAAACGGCGATCCATGCATTACGCCTGTCGTCTATTATATTGTAAGTCGCGTCATCGGCATTGCTGCTTCTGAATAATCTGTTTGACGAATAATAATTTTCAAGCAAGCTCACGAATTCGCTTATCGTCAATCCTTGCGAATACTTCTCTTTTTCATGTTCGGCAACATACCAAATAGAGCGGCGACGCATAAACTCCTTATAATGTTCGCTCATATAACAAGCAAATTTTGCCGCGCCCTGTCTGCTGTCGGAAAAAACAAGAAACCGACTTCCCGTTTTCACCGTATGCTTTTTACTCTTAATCGCAGATACGAAAAGCCCTCCTCTCTTTTTTGTTTCGTCGGTTTTATCCTCAATATACGTTTCCGTTTCGGGGATCTGTTCGAATAAAGAAGTAGCTATAACCGCGGTTGCCGCATCGTAACCAAGCTGCAGTCTCTTTATATTTCCGTTACAATTCAAACATTTGTCATTACTTAATTTCTGTAACCTTACCGGCGCTGTATTACCACACTTACACCATGCGTTATGCTTTTGATTATCCGCTACTATCGCCCCGCAATTTTTACATAAAACGAATATTTCTCCGCATTTTTTATTTCCTGTTCCTATGTCTTCATCGGGATCAAACTCATCTGTTTCATCATCGCTTACTATCTGGTAAAACTCGCGCGCCTCGTTTACTCCTGCGCGAAAAAGTTTTCCGCTATATTGTTTGCCTATAATTGAAATTTCGCCGCAATCGTCACAAACTCCGACTTCAAACATTTTCGCTTTATTTTCAAATTTTTCTTTACGAACCAAAGAAAAACTTTCAAGATAATCGAGAGCCATATATCCGCCGTCCAAAGCGCGTAAAAAATAATGATAACGAATATCCACCAAATGCGAACCGTTTTTCTTTGCCTTGGCACATGCCGCGACAAAAGCTTCCGCCTCTTGACGCGATACTCCGAGACGATAAATAAAATCATCGAAACGGATCAAATTACCTAATTTTCTCATTTCGGAATAATAATGCGAGTTTGCTATCAGATCATATAAAATTTCATTATCTTCTATTGCATTTACGTTAAAAGTAATTGCATAATCACGCAGTATTTCTCTTAATCCCTTCTCGCCAAGCATTATTTCGGTGAACAGTCCTTGCCGATAATCACACGTCGCGGACGGAAAAAATGTTTTTCTGTAAGAATATACTATACTCGTTGTCTTAAATTCACAACCGGTAAGCGCCGTGGCAAATTCCGCGACTTTTTTCTTACTTTCTTCGGACTGATCACCGAGCGTTGCGGACGTCAGTATGAATTGCGGTCTGCTATCCCCTAATCTCGCTTTCAATCTTCCTATAAGCAAGGCGGTTTCAATACCTACAGCACCGGAATACACATGCGCTTCATCGAGAACAATATATTTTAATTGAGATTTGGAAAACAAAACATCGTCTTTAGGTCTGAGCAATAAATGTTCCAGCATCGCATAGTTTGTAAATAAAATATGCGGCGGCTTATCCTTCATCTCTTCCCTTGACAATCTTTCGTTGCTAAGCCGTCCGAGCCCGTCTTTGGCGAAAGTAGCTTCATACAACCTTATTGCGTCTTCCTCTTTTTCCTCAGTCCCTCCGTTATACACTCCGAACTTTATATCTTTATAAAATGACAATATTTCGCGCAGCCCTTTTATCTGATCGTTTGCCAACGCGTTCATTGGATAAATAAATATAGCGCGAACTCCGTCGTCAAGCGTGCCGTTTTCCTGCTCACGCAATAATTCGTTAAGAACCGGGATTAAAAAGCAATACGTTTTTCCGCTGCCTGTGCCGGTCGAAACAACGACGTTTTCACCCGAAACTATCTTTACTATAGCTTCATCCTGATGCTTATACAACTGACGATCGAGATGCAGTTTGGATTTCCCGTCATTGCCTTGTGCAAGCTCGGTAAACAAGGGTGACAGCACGCCGCACGACATCAACTCTCTTATCGATCTGCCGTTTTCAAAAATATCTTTTACTTCAAGAAACGGACCGTTTGAAACCAATCCATTCAATTCTTTTTCCATTTTGTTTTGAATTTTCTGATCACGAAAATGATACGACGTCGATATGTAACCGATATATTCTTTTTTTATTTCCTCAGCCGCTTTCGCCGGATTAAACATTTGTCACCTCTATGTACTTATAGTTTGTAGTTTCCCACGCATTCGACTTGGGATCTTTAATCTCCAAATTCTCGTTGCATTTTAACTTCACATACCCACCGTCATTATTTTTAACGGTTATTTGCAGTGCCTCATCCGAAATTATTTCAATACGGCAGTCTTCTACGTCATCGATCAAAGACTTTTCTCCTGCGGCATTTTTAAAGTGCAATTTTGCAAAATATTCGTCTTCTTTTCCACTGCGCTTAAAATCCGTTAAATAATATCCTTTTATTCTCGATTTCCAAAAATCCCCGTCGCCGACGCCTTTTATCGGATTTATTTTCAATACCATATCGGCAAGCCTGATTTTATCTCTGTCGCCGAAAACGCACTCTCCCTCCCAGATGATTTTTTCGCTCGAAATAAAAGACCCGTTTGTTTTTACGAAAACTTTAATCCAATATATCCCTTGCTTCACATTCCGAATCATACCGTCGACAAGATCGCATGTTTTAACGGTTATATCGTTTTGCCCCACTCGTTTCAGACAAATATTGAACTCGGTTTGCTTGCCGATGTAATACTTGTCTCCCACAAAACGCAAAGTTTCATTATCCGTCACGAAAGGAGGAATTTGCGTAAAATATTCTTTCGTTGCTACGATAAAAAGTTTTCTGATGAAGTTTTCATTGTTTAATTTGAAAAAAAACAGTAACTCACGTTTCCCTTTATTCGAATAAATGAATCTTCCTATTTCAAATTTATTTGACAAAAGGTTTCTTTTTATCGGTTCAACATGCCCTTCTACATTGCAATATAATTTTATTTCGTCTTTTCCTTCCGTAACAATATCCAATAATGAACCGCTGTCGAATCGATTCTCATACCAGATTATACTTTCGTCTGATCCGTAATTCCATTCTTCGTCATCTAATTTCCATTTTATTTGCGGTATGGTTATATTAAGCTTTCCGTGACAAATAGAACAAACTATTTTATCGTCACCCAAGTTCCAAGTAAATGTTTTATATTTTTCACCCACGCTGACTTTTAATTTATAATTTCCGTTCCCGTAATAAATACGCTCGGAAAATTGCAATTTCAAACCGGGAATACGAATAATTTTTTCATTTGCGAGACTTTTGTTGTTTATACGCGAATAAACAGATAACTCGCACGGTACACCTTTTGGTATAAATTCACTTATATCAAACGTCAAATATTCGTCTTCGATAATGCCGCTTAGGTCAGACAAGAGACCTCTTCTATCGTTTATGCAAAATTCAACACCGTTAATCGACATATCGCTTTTCGTGATCAATATAACCTTATCGGAAAATACGGCGTATACTTTTTGCTCAAATTCCCAAGCACAGTTATTTATTTTTCCTATTATATCCGTTTCAGCGTTCTGTACGGATAAAACATTGTCAATAAATATTAACTGTCTTTTACCGTCACTTAAAATTTCTCCATCGGTAGGATATATGCTATATAAGTTTGCGCATATACAGCCGATCGATCGCGGAGTGCATAAGTAATCCGGTTTTAACGTATATAAAAAATAATTACCACATTGCAAAATATTTTTTTGAAGCTCGTTTTTTCCGTCAAACAATATAAAGTTTTTTATAAATCGTTTTTCGAAAATTTGTTCACCGTGCTCTTTTAATATAACGGTCAAATCTATTTCCGTATTACCGCGTAATAATTCGTCAAGTGGAAAATCCCATTGAACCGACTTATAATATATCTCGCCGCTTACGGTAAATATATTTTCAGAGATCCTTTTGTCTTTTCCGTTTAGGTAAATTTCTATTACAAGATCCGGTTCTGTCAAAAGTATGGGAGATATTCTCAAATATATGCCGTCAGAATTTTGAACAAATTTGACTTTTATATTAAACTTCGTTGTAGGCGTTTCGGTTTTATCGTACGTATAACTTTCCATATCTTTCTCGATCTTTTTGTCCCACCATTTTTTCACCAGCGTCGATATGTAATCCTTAACTTCAAAAACCGTATAATGAGCAAGTTTATTTATATATAGTAAAACCTTATTAAGCAAATCAATAAAATTGATTTTTGTATTTTCGCCCAGCGCCATACGGCGCAGCCCTATTTTAATCCCATAAGAGCTGCTTCCCAACGATATATTTTTCTTTTCATCCGTATTATTATTTACTACTGCACAAAATGCATCAGTAATCATAGCGCATATATAGTTATCGGTTTCCGCATAATTGTAGCTTAATTCTCTTTTGTAAACATTATAAGCGAGATCGAAAAACGCGCTCATGCTCTTATACGGAGCAAAAGCGTGCATCATCAACGTAGCATAATATCTATTTCCTTCTTTTACAATTTCTATCTTGCTGCTTAAACCGTTTATAACTTCGATATAAGCTTTGTATAATTTTTGAGTATTATCGCTTTTGCCTATTATAGTTTTGAAAACGTATACCCAAAATCTGCTTTCATCATCATTATCATCCGTATCGAATTTCCATCGTTTAGCTATTTCCACAAGCGTAGCAAAATGAATTTTGTCATCACCGTTCAAATATGTTCCTATTCCGCAAATATATGATTTGGAATAAGAACTCGTATAATCAAGCAATTGTTTATATTCTTCTTCGGTATACACCATATTGCCTACGAAATCCATCTCGTCGTAAGCTTTGAACACTTTAATTTTAAGCGTCTCCGAAATCATCATAATTCCCCCGTTTCCTTATCATTTGTACGTTTGACAAAAGTTTACAGTACGGTAAGTAAAATTTTACAAGTACTGTTTACTTTGTACTTTTTCATCTTAAACGTATACCATGTCATCATTTATGTCATAGTCAAAACAATAAAACTCTATCCTATTGCAATATGATTTTGTTTTTTCTTCACATATCGCCACCTTTTAATTTTTTTCATAATATCATAGTTTTGAGCAATTGTAAAGCATAAGATATACAAAAATATAACACCGCAATACATATGAAATATATTTATATACAAAGACGGCTTACCATGCCGGTAAGCCGTCTTTGTATATTCAAAAGTTTGTTTTATTTTTTCATTGCTTCTTCGACTGCGACCGCGCAGGAGACGGAAGCGCCGACCATGGGGTTGTTGCCCATTCCGATAAGTCCCATCATTTCGACGTGTGCGGGAACGGAGGACGAACCTGCGAACTGCGCGTCAGAGTGCATTCTGCCCATCGTATCCGTCATACCGTAAGATGCGGGACCTGCCGCCATATTGTCGGGGTGGAGCGTTCTGCCCGTGCCGCCGCCGCTTGCGACGGAGAAGTATTTGACGCCCGCTTCGACGCATTCCTTTTTATAGGTACCTGCGACGGGGTGCTGGAATCTCGTGGGGTTGGTGGAGTTACCGGTTATGGAAACGCCGACCTTTTCCAGCCACATGATCTTGACGCCTTCGCGCACGTCGTCCGCGCCGTAGCAACGCACCTTGGCGCGCTCGCCGCTCGAATATGCGGTCTCTTTGACGATATCGACTTTATCGTTGAAGTAGTCCATCTTGGTCTGGACGTAAGTGAAGCCGTTGATCCTCGAAATGATCATTGCGGCGTCCTTTCCGAGACCGTTGAGGATGACGCGGAGCGGAGTCTTGCGGACTTTGTTCGCGCTCTTTGCGATACCGATAGCGCCTTCCGCAGCGGCGAAAGATTCGTGACCGGCGAGTAAGCAGAAGCATTCGGTTTCCTCTTCAAGGAGCATTGCGGCAAGGTTGCCGTGTCCGAGGCCGACTTTACGCTGTTCCGCGACGGAACCGGGTATGCAGAACGCCTGCAAGCCTTCGCCGATAGCGCGCGCCGCGTCGGCGGCTTTGGTGCAACCTTTCTTTATAGCGATAGCGCAGCCGAGCGTATACGCCCACTTTGCGTTTTCGAAGCAGATGTTCTGAATGCCCTGAGTTATTTCGTAAGGATTGAAGCCCTTGTCCGTGCATATTTTAAGCGCGTCTTCGAAGTCTTTGATCCCGTACTTTTTCATTATCTCGGAGGTTTTAGCCTCTCTTCTTTCGTATCCTTCAAAAGTTACAGCCATTTTTTGCCTCCTTATTCCTTACGAGGGTCGATGAACTTGCATACGCCCTCTTCCTTGGTGAATCTGCCGTAATGACCGGTAGCGGCTTTGAGAGCATCGTCCGCGCTCATTCCCGCCTTGATCTTGTCGAGCATTACGCCGAGTTTGATATATTCGTAACCTATCACCTGGTTGTCCTTATCGAGCGCCATTTTGGTAATATAACCTTCGGTAAGCTCGAGATAACGCACGCCCTTTGCTTCCGTTCCGTAAATGGTACCGGTCATCGAACGCTCGCCCTTGCCGAGGTCTTCGAGTCCCGCACCGATGACAAGACCGTCGTCGGAGAAAGCCGACTGCGTTCTGCCGTATGCGATCTGAAGGAACAGCTCGCGCATAGCGGTGTTGATGGCGTCGCACACAAGATCGGTGTTAAGCGCTTCGAGTATCGTTTTTCCGGGAAGGATCTCGCCCGCCATTGCCGCCGAGTGAGTCATACCCGAGCAACCGATGGTTTCGACAAGCGCTTCGCGAATAACGCCGTTCTTAACGTTGAGACTGAGTTTGCACGCACCCTGCTGCGGAGCGCACCAGCCTACGCCGTGAGTGTAACCGTTAATGTCTTCGATCTTGTACGCCTGTACCCATTTCCCTTCTTCGGGGATAGGCGCCGGACCGTGCTTGGGTCCTTTGGCTACGCAGACCATTCTTTCTACTTCTTTGGAAAACTGCATAATATCCTCCATAAATGATTCTCGTTCCGATAAGCGGACGCGACGTTTCCGCCGCTATCAGCCGCCGTCTTTAATTTTATCACAAGATATGGCAAACTGCAACTTTTTTTATCCGTTTTCTGCTAAATATTTACTTGCGCAATATCGGGTTACAATACGCCATAACGGGTATAATACATTTGAAAGGAGGTGAAAAGATGAGAAACGCTTCTCAGAGCAAAGCTACGTCGAGCGCAAAGGCTACGACTTCCCGCGCTGCCAAGGCGACCACGTCCAAAGCTTCGGGTATGTCCGCTTGCGGCGCGAAGAAAACAAGCTCGGTGAAAAACGCGAAGAGTTCTTCCGCAAAAGCAACTTCCGCGCGTGCAAAAGCAACTTCCGCAAAGACCGTTAGATAATCGGCGCGAAGTAAAAGAGCCGTGTTATTCACGGGCTCGATATCGGTTGCTTAAACGTTTAAACCGAATCGTTAAACTAAAAAACGCATAAAAGGATGAGAATGTAAAGATTCTCATCCTTTTATGCTTAATGATGAATTGTCAAATCAAGTGCAACAGTTAGAGAGATTTTCAAGGAACAAATCTTGTGGTGTGTGGTAATGTAAAACTTTCTTGGGCCTGGCGTTGATCAACGCCAGGTTCTTTTTCAGAGTTGCAGGGCTGACTCTCGAAAGATTTCTGCCTTTCGGATAGAATTCTCTGAGCAGTCCGTTCAGGTTCTCATTCGTTCCTTTCTGCCAGGCACAATACGGGTCAGCGAAGTACATATTGCAGTTTAAGGCTTTTTCTATATCTCTCCAACAGGCGAACTCACTCCCTCTGTCACATGTGATCGTCTTTACCGCTTCTTTCGGAAACTCTGAGAGTACGGAAATGATCGCTTTCGCCATCGTTTCTCCCTTTCTGTCCGGTATCTTCACTGCTATGTAATATCTCGTCTTTCTCTCGGCAAGCGTTGCAAAACATGTCTTGCTTTTCCCTTGTCCGGATACCACGGTATCCGCTTCCCAATGTCCGAATTCCTTGCGGCTGTATACGCTCTTATCTCGTTTCCTTATACTTTTTCCCGTTGTAAATCTTCCTCCGTTGCCCAAACGTTTACGGGTTTTTCCTTTCCTTCGCAGGTTTTTAAGGGTAGAACGCAAGTATCTTTCGTCTATCCAACGATAAATTGTTTTGAACGAAGGCATTTTCATGCCGCACGGTATGTTGGATATTTGTTCGGGCGACCATGTCTGTGATAACTTCTCGTCTATGTAATCCAATACTTCTTGCTTCCAAAACATTCCGCGGTGGCGATAACTGTTGCGTAAATTACTTTTCTTTTGCGCTGTATACGGATAAT
>CALWBH010000010.1 GCA_944376015.1 uncultured Clostridia bacterium | reverse complement strand
TTATAGGTGGCTCGGTAGAATACAGGTGTCTGGGGCTTACCGTTACCGACGAGCAACACAGATTCGGTGTATGCCAAAGAGGCAGTCTCGAAAACAAGACCAAAGGCACGGATAATTTAGTGATGAGCGCGACTCCGATTCCGAGAACGCTTGCCTTATCTCTTTACGGACAGCTTGAAACTATAAATTTACACCAAAAACCGCTTGAAAGCAGCGGTATTATGACAGCCATAGTACCGACATGCAAGCTGAAAGATATGTACGATTATATAGCGGAAAAAGCAAAAAACGGTGAAAAAACATATATAGTTTGTCCGCGTATCGATTCCGACGACGAAATTTCCGCAATCGGGCTTTATAACGAACTTAAAGTAGGCGTGCTCGGCGAAGCGGGATTAGGGCTTCTTCACGGCAGAATGAAAGACAAAGAAAAAGAAACCGTGATGCGAGAATTTTCCGACGGCAATATCAATGTGCTTGTTGCGACTACCGTAATAGAAGTGGGGATAGACGTTTCTTCTGCGACAACAATGGCTATTTTCGGCGCGGACAGGCTGGGACTGAGTCAATTGCATCAGCTTCGGGGACGAATAGGCCGCAAAGGGCAAAAAAGCTATTGCTTTATAATTAACGACGGAACGTTGGTACCGGATAGACTTAAATTCTTGTGTTCCTGTTCGGACGGTTTCCGTCTTGCGGAATACGATTTTGACGCGCGCGGCGCAGGCGACTTTCTCGGAGTAAGGCAGCACGGAAAATCACGAGTATTCGCAGACGTTAAAATAGACGCGGAAATGATAGCCAAAGCCAAAAAAATAAGCGATGAAATGCTTGCGGACGAAGCCGTAAGCAAAGAACTTTCCGTCCGCGCGGCGGGTAAGGCGGAATTTATACGCTCTTTGTCTTTAAGCTGAATTTTTCGGGTTTTTAAACTAAAAATCGCTTGACATTCTTTTTTTGATTTTGGTATAATTGCTTTAACGATTTATCGATTTAAAGCGTTAAAGCGTCATGACTACGTGACGGAACGGTTCGGAATCTTTGACGGAGAGAGAATATGAACAAAGTGCAACTTCCATTCGGGATGCAAGACTATCTTCCCGACGACTGTTATAATAAGACCAAAGCGGAAAAAGCCGTATGCGATACGTTTGCTTCGTACGGCTATAAACGCGTGTCTACGCCCACGCTCGAATACGCCGATCTTTTTACTGCCGACGGAGCGATGAATGCAAAAAGGCTTTTTAAGCTCACCGATTCGGACGGCAGTTTGCTTGCGCTCAGAGCGGACGTTACGGTACAGATATGCAGAATGTACGTGACGAGTATGTCGGGAGTACAGCGAATGTATTACGCGCTCGACTCTTACGAATATTTGAGCGACTCAAACAGTTCGCGAGACAGGGAATTCGCTCAAACGGGTGTGGAATTACTCGGAGACGACAGCGCGGAAGGCGAACTCGAAATACTGACTATGGCGGCAGACGCGCTTAAAGCAAGCGGTCTGAAAAACTTTACCGTGGAAATCGGACACGTCGGATATTTTGACGGGCTGGCGGAACAACTCGGACTTACGAAAGAGCAGACGCAAGAGCTCAAAACGCTTATAAACAAAAAAGACATGCTGGGTACGGAATTGTTTTTCCGCGACAACGGCATAAGCGACGAGGGAAAAGAGAGCATACTTTCTTTACCTTCGCTGTTCGGAGGCGCCGCGGTGTTGTCAAAAGCGCGCAAGCTTTGCTCCAACGCAAAAAGCACGCGCGCCATAGAGCGGCTCGAATATTTACTCGGAAAACTGGATAAAGCGGGTCTGGGCAAATATTTTTCAATAGATCTCGGTATGGTTTCCGTAAACGATTATTATACCGGACTCGTAATAAAGGGACTTAGCGACTGCGTCGGAGCTTCCATTCTCGACGGCGGCAGATACGATAAGCTTTGCGACAGAATGGGAAAACATACGAATGCGATCGGTTTTGCCATAGGGTCCAAGCGCCTGATGCACGCGCTTAAAACTCAGGGGGAATACGAAAAAGCACCGAAAGCGGACATAGCTTTTTGCGTTGCGGATTGCGACGATAAGCTCGTGAGAGATACCGTTTCAAAGCTCAGGAAGAAAAATATTGTCGTTCAGATTTTCGGCGGAGTGGAAGAACTTACCGAATATTGCAACGAAAAAGGCATAAGACGTGCGATTTTGTTTGACGGAGACGCTATTGAGTTGACGTTTTCGTCCAAAGGAGATAAAATATAAATGATAACGGTTGCTTTGGCAAAGGGCAGACTTGCCGTAAAATCGGTAGAACTGCTCGAAAAATGCGGACTTGAGCTTGACGAGCTGAAGCAGGAAACGAGAAAACTCGTCCTTTTCGATAAAAGCGGAGATTACAGATTCGTTTTTGTCAAGCCCAGCGACGTTCCCACGTACGTAGAGCGCGGCGTTGCCGATTTCGGCGTAGTCGGGAAGGATACTCTGCTCGAAGCGGATAAAGACATCTACGAAATGATAGATCTTAAATTCGGCGAATGTCGTTTGTGCGTTTGCGGCTATGAAGATTCGCTTAAAAACGCCGGCGGCATATTAAAAGTCGGCACAAAATACGAACGCGTAACGAAAGAATATTTCGGCGTACGCGGCAAAACCGTGGACATAATCAAGCTTAACGGATCGGTCGAGCTGGCTCCCGTAATAGGTCTTTCGGACGTAATAGTCGATATCGTTGAAAGCGGCAAAACTCTCGAAGCTAACGGATTGAAAGTACTCGAAGAAGTATGCCGATGCAGTGCGCGCGTAGCGGTCA
>CALWBH010000009.1 GCA_944376015.1 uncultured Clostridia bacterium | reverse complement strand
AGCACGGGCAGCGGCGCGTTTCTGACCAGAGCGCGAGCAAGCCACAGCGCCTGTCTTTCCCCGCCCGCAAAATTACTGCCTTTCTGATTGACCGCCGTATCCAATCCCTCTTTTGCCGAAACGAATTCCCACGCGCGGACGTCTTTGAGCGCGTTTTCCATTTCTTCGTCCGAGCGCTCTCCGCCGAAGAGCAGATTGCTTTTTACCGTTCCCGAAAAGAGCAGCGCTTTTTGCGGCGCGAGAGTGACGAGCGAACGGAGCTGTTCGTCCGTATAATCGCAGATATTGCGTCCGGCAATAAGCACTTCGCCGACGCTGGCGCGGTAAAATCTCGCCACCAAACCCGCGAGCGTGCTTTTTCCGCTTCCGGTAGTGCCTATGACGCCGAGCATTTCGCCTTTATTGAGCGTAAAATCAAGCCCGCCGACGGCGTTTTCTTCGCCGCCGAAAGAGAACGAAACGTTTTTCATCTGCACGAGCGGAGCGTCGGGATCGGGCGTCGCGCCTTCGCCTTCGCGTTCGTAAGGCAGGTCGAACACGGCATTGAGCCGCGCCGCGCTGGATACGGCTTTGGAAATTATCACCATAAGCGTTGCCGTCGCCATGAGCGCGAGCAGTATCTGATTCATATAATTGACGAGCGCTATTAGATCTCCCGTGGTGAGCGAGCCGCGATCGACCGCATTGCCGCCGAACCAGAGCAGAAGCACGATGGCGGCGTTTACTATTACGGTAGTCAACGGACTGAGCAAGCAGGAGATCGCCGCGGCGGCGGTAGCTGCCGAGCGGTGCGAGTCGAGCGCGTGAGTCATTGCGTTCATACTGCGTTCTTCGCCGGCAAAAGCGCGTATGACTCTTTCGCCCTTGATCGTCTCTCCCGTAAGCTGGGAAATGACGTCGAGTTTTTTCTGGGTCACCGTAAAGCGCGGCACGCTCGTTTTCATTATTATAAACAGCGCCGCGACCGCAAGCGCGCCCGCGCCCACGCCTATATACCATAATGAAGGCGCGACTATCACGCTCATTATGACCGCGCCCGCCGCTATTACGGGCGCGCGGAGCATGAGCCGCAGAAACATAGCGAATCCCTGTTGCGCCTGCGCTACGTCGTTGGAAAGTCTGTTAACGAGCGTTCCCGTACCCATTCTGTCCATATCGCCGAGTTCGAGCTTTTGCAAACGGGAATAGAGCGCGTTGCGTATATTGCAACCCAGCCCTACCGCGGAGCGCGAAGCGAGATATTGGCATGCGAGAGAGAAGCCCAGCCCTACCGCGCCGAGCGCTATCATTACCGCGCCGTATAATATGATACTTTTAACGTTGCCTTCGCTTATGGGACCGTCGATCATGTGCGCGACTATTATCGGGATTATCAGCTCGATAACGGCTTCGATGATCTTGAAAAGCGGAGCGAGCAACGCGGCGGCTCTGTAACCTTTGAGATATTTGAGTAATTTCAGCATTTTGATCCGGTGCGGCAAGCGCCGCGTAAAGGTATGCCGTGAGCGGCATACGCGAGTAAATTATCGATTATTATATCATATATATGCGGGGATGTCAATGTTTAACATTCCGCTGTATGCTTACGTTACGTTATGCGAGACGGGGCGCCGTCGTTTTTATTATGCCCCGTAAGAAAAAATTAAAATAAAATAAAATTTTGCGAACAGGTATTTACAATCGATAAAAATAATAGTATAATAAAAAAAACGGAAACACAAGGAGGTTTATTGAAAATGGGAAAGAAGAGCGATTACTTCGGTCTCGGTTACATAGTCAGCGTTATTCTTGCAATAATCCCGGTGACGTCGTGGATATGCGGTGCGATAACGAGATTTCTTGAAGGAAAGATTCTTGCGGGACTTATCCGCATAATCTTCGGGTTTACGATAGTGTGGATAATCGACCTTATCCTTATGATAATAAGTAAACACATTCTGCGTCTGCTTCCTATTTAAAAGCGAAAAGCTTTTACGGCGGACGCGAGAAGCCGCCGCGGGCAGACGCCTTGCGGCGGTTTTGGCATATTACGCCGGCTGCGGCAGACGCGTTGTCGGAGGCCGAGCGCTTGCATTATGAAGGGCGAGGCGTTTTGCATAACGTTGCGGTATTGACCTGACCGCAAATGCTTGCGTTTTTCGCAAGGTTATGGTATTATAGCGGGGTATAGGGGAGAAATCGGAAAAAGTAAGGAGCAACGAAAGCAAAATGGAAATCTCAAACAGAGCGAAAAACATCTCACCTTCATTGACGCTTGCCATAACGGCGAAGTCCAAAGCGATGAAAGCGCAGGGGCTGGACGTAGTGTCGTTCGGCGCGGGAGAACCCGATTTCAACACGCCGGATTATATAATAGAAGCGGCAAAATATGCGCTCGACAAGGGAATGACGAAGTATACGCCCGTTCCCGGAACCATGGAACTGAGAAAAGCTATCTGCGCAAAGTTAGCCAAAGATACGGGCGTCGTTTATTTGCCCGAACAGATAGTGGTGTCTACGGGCGGCAAACAGACGCTCCGCAACGCGTTCGAAGCCATTGTGAATCCCGGCGACGAAGTGATACTTCCCGCGCCTTATTGGCTCACCTATCCCGAGCTTATACGCATGTCGGGCGGCACGACGGTATACGTCGAAACGACGGAAGCGCAGCATTTCAAAGTAACGCCCGAAATGCTGGAAAAAGCGATAACTCCCAAAACCAAGGCGTTCGTATTCAACAATCCGTCCAATCCGACGGGTATGGTGTATACCGAGAGCGAAGTGCGCGCGCTTGCGGAAGTGCTGGAAGACAAGGACATATACGTTATAAGCGACGAGATATACGAAAAGCTCGTGTACGGCGTACCTTTCTTCTCCATATCCGCTTGCGGAGAAAAGATGAAAGAACGCACCGTCATCTGTTCCGGAATGAGCAAAACTTATTCCATGACGGGCTGGAGAGTGGGTTATTCCGCGGCGCCGCTTAACGTTGCGAAAGCGATGAGCAGCATACAGAGTCATACCACGTCCAACACCAACTCGATAGCGCAGTACGCGTCGTATATCGCGCTTACCGACGCGCGCGGAGAAGAATTCCTGCAAAGCATGAAAGAAAAATTCGACGCCCGCCGCAAGCTCATAGTCGGGCTTATAGAGAAAGCTCCGCTTGTAAGCTGCGTCGAGCCGATGGGCGCGTTCTATGTAATGATGAAC
>CALWBH010000008.1 GCA_944376015.1 uncultured Clostridia bacterium | reverse complement strand
TCTCGCATATCCAGTATAACAGATACTTTGAACTCTGGCGAGTATTTTGTGTTGAGTTTTTTCTTCCTTTCCATAAAAATATGCACCTCCAAAAGTTTGTCCAACTTTTGGGGTGCACTTCATTTTGGGGTGCATTTTATTTAAAAGTGGGATCTTCTTCTTTGTTTTAAGTCCGTCGGCAGTTCCGATCGGAGTCGGTTTTACGCTATCTTTTCAAGGGCGGTCGCTATTTTTTGGACGGTGCCGCTTTCGAACGGATCGTCCACTCCCGCTTTCTCGAGCAATCTATCGAAATCGTAAGTACCGTCGCCGTAGCGCTGGATATAATGATATTCGCCGAGCGCGGCGGCATAATCGGAAAGACTGTCGATAAATATGGTAAGGGAAGGAATGGCGCTCACCGCATAGCTGACGTAATAGAACGGCTGCGAGAAATTATGCGAGACCGCCGCCCACCAATACTTGAAATCGTAATTGACGGAATATCCTTCTACGATCTCCGGCGTGAAGTAGTCGTCGAGAAGCTCGTCGAATTTAGCCGTGACCTGTTCGCCGCTCGTGTAAGAATCGGTATTGGTATAAACGTCGTATTGCAATTCGTCCATTATGCAGCCCATCTGTACCGAGAAAATAAGGGTCTGCGTAATATTTTCTATCATAAGATCTTCGGCACGATCTTCTATTTCGGAGCTCGGCAATGCGGGATAGAATGTTTTGTAAAGCTCTTCGTATTTGTTCATAAAGAGCATTTCGAGCGCCTGGCTCTGCACTTCGGCATAATCGAGATCGTAGCCGCCGTACTGTCCGTGCATATAGTAGGACGAGAAGTGCCCGAATTCGTGGACGAAGGTGGATACGTCGCTTACGGTGCCGTTCATGTACTGAAAGATGACGGGAATATCGTAGCCCGAGAGATACGTCGTATAAGCGCCCTGATCGCCCGCGGGATTGGAAGAGCGCAGGTGCTGATCGTAGCGGTTCATATAATTGTACGCTTCGGAAAGATATCCTTCCATTTTGACGTCGACGCCGGACACATACTGTTTGTTATCCGCTTCGTTAAAGAAGTTTTTTATTACCGGCATTGCCGCGTCGAGTATGTCGTTTGAGTTTTTGCTACTCACGTAATAATTGCCGTCCGAGCTTTTTGCGGACGCGTAAAGCGTTCCCGTAACGTCTCTGAGATAAGTTTTGACGTTTTGGTGCAGCGTCTGCGCTTCCATCGGCGTATAACTTCTTCCGAACGATTTATAAGCGTACTCGGCATAGTTGGCGTAGCCCTCGCTTTCCGCGATAAAGTTATAGTTTTTGGCAAGCTCGATGAGCAGTTCTCCCGCTTCCGTCGAATAACGTTTCATTTCCGTTTCCGTAAGAGATCCGCCGAGATCGCTTCCGAGATTGTTATACTCGTTGGTGATATCCGTGATATTGTTTTGCGCCGCGGTGTACTCTTCGCCGAGCGCGCCGTGCATATTTTTTATCTGTTCGATCTCTTCGTCGCTGAAACCGGCGAGCATGCCGTTGTTTTTGCTCATAAGCACTTCGTATAAAAGGTCGAAATATCTGTTATAGTATTCGTTATACGCTTTATAAAGCGTGACATATTCTGCCGACCAATATTCGTCGGTATAGTCCTGAGAATATTTAACCTGTACGTACGATATCGCGGTGACAAGCTCGGAAAGCCCTGCTATGGCGACGTTTACGCTGTTGACCGCGCTTGCGTAAGAGCCGTTTACGTTCGCAAAGGCGTTATCGAAGTCCGCTTCGAGCGAGTCGAGATCCGGTCTCGAATATTTTATCGAATTGAAGCTGATATTGTTTCGTTTATAAGGCGATATCAGATTGGCGGAAACGACGATGACCGTAGCGATAATCGCGACGATAAGCACCGAAGCCACGGAGACGATAAGTATCTTTTTTACTTTATTGGACGCTGCCATTCGTTGCTCCTTTTGCGGCGCGCTTGCGCCGAGTATACTTATATGTTATATTCTAACCTAAAATAAATTATTTGTAAATATAAAAAACATTATATCTTTATTAAATATTCTTTTTATTATTTTTTCGTTAAAATCCGCGTAAAATTAATTATAAGCCGCAAAAGCGCCCAACCGTATCCGCTCCGCGTTTCGGGGGACCGAGCGCCGTAAGCGCCCGCAATCCGCGCGGAGAAACGTCAGAACACACTAATTTTTGAAATAACTCTTGACAAGACGGCAATATTATAATAAAATAAACGGAAGGGGAGATCTGAAAAAGGCGGTAACGTTTTGTATTACGAAGTAGTTCTTGAAGCATTGATCGATACCGCTCGCCTTATCCCGTTTTTGTTCGCGGTGCATCTGCTCATCGGCTTTCTCGAAGTAAGGAAAACGGGCAGAATAAAGCGCGGCGTAATGAATTCCCGCCTTGCTCCGCTTGTCGGAACGGGGCTGGCGCTGTTGCCGCAGTGCGGATTTTCCGTCGTGGCGAGCGAGCTTTACGCGAAACGGTTCGTCACCGTCGGCACGCTCGTGGCGGTATTCATTGCCACAAGCGACGAGGCTCTGCCTATTCTGATAGGCGAAGCCGCCGTAAACCCGTCGGTATGGGCGGCGCTCGGACTTCTCATAGGGATAAAAACCGTGATGGCGCTTGCCGCAGGGTACGGAACGGATATCGTTGCGTCGGCGGTGAAACGCAGACGCGCGCGCAAAGCGGAAGCAAGCGGCGCCGTTTCTTCGGAAACCGAGCTTCCCGCGGAGACCTCCCGAATAAGCGAACGCGCGGAGGACTGCGCCGACGAGCACCGCGCGCACGACGAATCCCACGGGGAAAGCGAATATCTGCACGCGCACGAGCACGGTTGTTGCGGACACAGTATAGGCGAAGGCGGAAAGGGAATATTCGTTAAATATTTCAAGCATCCGCTCATTCATACCGCATGGATAACGCTGTTCGTATTCGTTATAAATCTCGCGCTCGGCTCGATAATATTCGCGGTAAAGGAAGAAAATTTCATCGCGTTCATGAACGGCGGCAAATACGTTCAACCGCTCGTGGCGACGCTGATAGGGCTTATACCCAACTGCGCTTCGAGCGTGATGATAACGGAGCTGTTTGCGGATGGCGCGCTGACGCTCGGCGCGGCGGTCGCGGGGCTTGCGGTAAACGCGGGGCTGGGTGTTGCGGTACTCGTCAAGGAAAACAAAAACGCGAAGCAGAACGCGCTTATAATAGGCGGCATGGTTCTGTTGGCGCTTGCGGTAGGTTATGCGCTTACGCCGTTCGGCGCGATCGCGTAACGGTCGGATAAATCGAAAGCAAACGCGGGCAAAAACCGCGAGCCGTCTTGATAACGGCGGTACTAAACAGGACAAGGAGTGGAGCTGAAATGTCGAAAGTGCTCATTGTGGACGACGAACAGGGAATACGCGACGTGCTTAAAGAATACCTGGAGCTGGAAGGCTATGAAGTAGGGGAAGCCGTCGACGGTATGGACGCGATAAAACAGGCGAAAGCGGACAATTACGACATTATCGTAATGGACGTGATGATGCCTAAGCTTGACGGTTACAGCGCGGTCAAGGAAATAAAGAAGGAAAAGGACGTGCCCGTTATCATGCTCAGCGCGAGAAGCGAAGAGTACGATAAGCTTTTCGGGTTCGAAATAGGCGCGGACGATTACGTTACGAAACCGTTTTCGCCCAAAGAAGTGGTCGCGCGCATAGGCGCCGTGCTTCGTCGCGGAAAGACCGCGAATAAGAAAGTGGTTTCCGACGGGCTGGAAATAGACGTCGCCGGCAGAAGCGTTTATGTCGACGGAAACAAAGTCTATCTTACCCCGCGCGAATACGATCTGTTGTTTTATCTGGTAAAAAACGAAGGCGTCGCCATCCCGCGCGAACAGCTGCTTGCCGACGTATGGGGGTACGACTTTTTCGGAGAAGACAGAACGGTGGATACTCACATAAAAATGTTGCGCGCAAATCTCGGTCCGTACAGGGATAAGATACTTACTCTGCGCGGCGTGGGCTATAAGCTCGTACTTTAAACGCGATGGAAAAGAAAGCGGAAGAAAAAGAAATAAGCAAGCCTGCCGCCGTATGCGGGCTTGTTTTTTCGCCCGACGCCGTACCCGAAGAAACGGCGCCGGGGGTTTTGCCCAAGAAAAAACACCGTTTCCGCTCGATACGCTTCAATCTTTGGCTTATCTTCGTGCTCATGACCATACTCGTGCTCGGCATAGTGTGGATATTCGAAATCATATTTTACTCTACGTTTTACGTGGGGTTTCAGCGGAACGAAATATCGCGCACGGGCGGCGCTTTTACGAGCGAGTATTTCGAAGCGGCGAGAGAGGGCGCGGACGCCGAAACGCTGCAAACGCTTATTAACGATTACGCCGCGTCCGCAAACGTCAATATAATAGTATTCAACGTCGACGATTACGGCGAACCCGTTAACGTGGTATCCGCGACGGTGGGAGGCATCACCGCCGCCGGACTGGAAGGCGCGCTTTACGATTATTATCTCGAAAACCTGGATTCCGGACATTCTTTCGTTTCGGACACGACAGGTCTCGACCTGGACTACGACGTCGTGTTTTACGGTTATAGCGACAAAGTGTATTCGAAAGAGGACGGAATAAGCATAATGACTTACGTGTATCTTTCGAGCGAACTGCCGTCTTTCAGCCCCGCGCGCAGTACGCTTGCAGGTCAGCTCGTCGTCATTACCGTAGCCTGTCTCGTTATAAGCGCGCTCGTTGCGTTTTTCGGGTCGGGAGTTGCGGCGCGCCCCATGCGCAATCTTGCGGACAAGGTGACCGCTCCCGTTTCGGGCAACGGCAAACGCAAGCCGCTCGCCACCGATACCAAATTCGCGGAGATAAACGAGCTTTCCGCCGCGTTCAACTATGCGTTCGCGGAAGCGGAAAAGAACAACCGTTTCCGCAGAGACCTGCTCGCAAACGTTTCGCACGATATGAAAACGCCGCTTACCATGATAAGGGCGTACAGCGAAATGATACGGGATATTTCGGGCGGCAACAAGGAAAAATGCGCGAAACAGGCGCAGGTCATAATGGACGAAACGGACAGACTCACCGCGCTCATCAACGAAGTCGTGGAGCTCAGTAAGCTGGAAGCGGGCGTGCTCGAGCTTAATCAGAGCGTGTTCGATATATCCGCGCAGCTCGGCGAAGCCGTCAAGCGGTTCGGAATTATGGAAGAGACCAAGGGCTACGAATTCAAATCGGATATCGCGCCCGACCTGCTCGTGCGCGGCGACCGCGAAAAGATAGACCGCGTTATTTACAATCTTATCGGCAACGCGATGAACTACACGGGCGCGGATAAACTCGTTATGGTGCGCTGTCGGGCGAAAGGCAATTTCGCGCGCGTGGAGATAGCGGATACAGGAAAGGGAATGACGAACGAAGAATTGCGCACGGTCTGGGATAAATACTATCGGCTTGCGCAGGATAAACGCCGCGTGGTCGGCAGCGGACTCGGACTCAGTATAGTCAAGTCCATTCTCGAACTGCACAAGACCACCTTCGGCGTAGACAGCGAAAAGGGTAAAGGTTCGGTATTCTGGTTCGAATTGCCCCTTGTCAATTGATATTCCGAGCGTCGACGACGCCACTTAGCCGCAAAGGTAAACCCTTTGCGGCTTTTGCCGTTCAGCGCAATATACGGCGCGCCGAAAAAACCGCAGAAGACCGCTTGCGGACGTTGCGCCGCGCGGCGGGGAACAAAGCGAATAAAAGGTCTTAACAGATTTTTACAAAACGTTTGGAGTTTAAAGGTCGTCGCGGCGTAACATAGTAAACTTAGTGGAAATTACGGCAAAAAAAGGACTCGAAGACAAGATAAGCGCGCGTTTCGTCGCAAACGTAATCGCCGGATTATTGACGCTGTGCTCGATACCGTTCTGCCTGTGCGACGTCAGACTGCGGGGCGGCGATACGGGCGAGGCTTTATACCGATTGGCGTTTCCGCCGTTATGCGTGCTGTTGCTGCTCGCGGAAGACGGCTTGGAAAAAATCACGAAAAAATATCTGCCCGACGGACTTTACGCGTTTACGCGTATGTTTGCGGTGGGCGCGTTGGTTTTGGGCAGAGCGTGCGACTTTTACGCTCTCGTTCCTTTTTGGGACAAAATCCTGCACACTCTCAGCGGGGTTATGTTTACTCTGATCGGGTTCTGTATCGCGCCCGAATACGCGGGCAAACGCAAAACGCTTTATATCGCGCTGTTCGCGCTTTTGTTTTCGTTATCCGTAGGCTACGCGTGGGAATTGCTGGAATTCGGCAGCGACGCTCTTTTCGGACTCAACAGCCAGCGCTGGCAGAGCGGACTGATCGCCGATCTCGGCAACGGACTATTCGTCACCGACGTGCCGCAAGGCTCGGGATTGATAGACTCGATGACGGATATGCTCGTCAATCTCATAGGCACGCTTGTTACGCTGCCCTTCGCTCGGTTTTTCGGCAACGGTAAAAGCGCGCGCGGCGCTCGCCGCGAAGCGGATGGAAAAAATAACGGACGCGCCCGATAAGCGACGTCCGATTATTCTTCGGGCTTTTGCACGCCGACCGAAAGTAACGCGCCTTTTACGGGCGCGATTTTTTTTCGGACGTGCGTATCACCGACAATTCCGATAATTTTTCCGGTCGCCGCAGATACCGTACGAGACAGAGCGCGAAGCAAACCGTCGCGCCTATAAAATTGACGTACATATCGCCGAGAGTGTCGAGCAGCGCCGTGCCGCGTTTGTCGGTTACCGTAAAAGTGCCGTCCGCGTTCTCTGCGACAAGCCCTTCGCTCCACCCCTGATTGTCCATACCGAGCAGGCTGTCTCCCGCAAATTCGAGCAGCTCCCACGCATACCCCGCGCCGAGAGCGAACAGAAACGCGAATAAGGCGAGCGCTACGGCATAGCGTCTGTCGCTCATTCCGCGTCTTTCTCCGAACACGAAAGACCCGACGCACATTCCGATCAGGAAGAACAGAAATCCGCTTACGGTATGTAATATTTTATCCCAAAGGGGGATAAGCGTATATAAGTCGAAACATCTGCCGAGTACGAGCGCGCATACGATAAATAGCTTTAAAAAGGCGTCCGGGAAATCGGGTATGCGCAATTTCGCAAGACGTTCGAACGCGTAAATGCTTACGAACAGCGCCGCGCTCACAGCCGCGCCTATCATTTTATAAACGTATACGTCCGTTTCGAATTTACCGCTCGCGAATAAGGCGGTAGAGTAAATCGCTCCCGCCGCGGTAACGCAGTATGCCGTTAAGCTTATTATGCGCGAAAGCGCGCCGCGTTTGTTTTTAGTCGCCTTGTCCGATATTTTTATTCCGTCCTTCGTTTCCATAACTCCGTCCTTTCCGTATCCGCTCCGGATAAATTACGTTATATAAGCGTACAGTATAGCGGCTTTTGTTTAAAATTTCGTTAGAAACCGTTTAACGCGCAGTTAATTTTCAGCGTACTGCTAAAAAAAACATAAAAAATTTTTCGCATTTACCAACAAACCGAAGTTTTCGTTTGTATTATATATGCAAGCAGGCGGAACGACCGTTATCTACGGGGTTGACAAACCATTCGATCGGGTGTTAAAATATTATGTAAGCGGCGGCGCGGAAAAGAGCGAAGCGCGCGGCGAAAGGAAGACTTCGGATGGATGTCAACAAACTTGTAAAACGCATAAAAGAAGGAGACGGAAGGGCGTTCGACGAGCTGTACGAACGTATGCGCAAAGCGGTGTATTATACCGCATATTCCATATTGCGCGATCCCGACGCGTCGGAGAACGTGATGCAGGACGCTTTCGTCAGGTTTTACCAAAGTCTCGATTCCGTCGACGCGCGTGCGAACGCCGGAAGCTATCTGCTCGCTATAGCGCGTAATTGCGCGATAAACGAGTATAACAGAGAAAAACGCTCGGTAAGCGTGTCGCTGGAAACGCTCGATTATCTCGAAGCGCGCTCGCCGTCCGACACGGGAGTGCTCGACGTCGCGGCAAGGGTGCTGGACGAACGCGCTTTCAAAGTGCTCGTGCTCTGCGCGATAGACGGATACAAACGCCGCGAAGTGGCGGAAATGCTGGAAATGCCTATCGGCACGGTAACGTGGATATATAACAAAGCGGTGGAAACGCTCAGGCAGACGCTTGAAAAGGAGGGGTTATGAAACGCAAAGACGTGGAAAAATTATTGAAAAAAGAAGTCAACGCTTTCGACGATCACAACTCTCTTGCGGAAATCAAAGGCAGGCTGGGACTGAACGCTACGAACGCGCAGGTACAGCGCGACGGCAGCGTTGCGCTTTCGCGGCGTAAAAACCGCATAGCGGCGGCGGTCGCCGCGTTTGCCGCGGTAGTGCTTATCGTCGTCATGACGATAGCGTTCTGGCCGCGCGGCACGCAGTCACCGTCCGGGCCGTCTTTCCCCGTGTTTACGAGCAAAAGCGATATTTACGCTCTCGCGGGCATTTCTACGGGCGAACTGCTCAGCGAAATGGGCGGCGCGAGCGCAAGCTCGGCGATAACTTCTTCCCGTTCGGGGCAGGAGTACGGACAGGAAGCGTCCGGCGAACTCGTTGACGAGCTGGACGGGTATATGCAGCTTGTGGATACTTTGCTTAACGCCGCGGCTACCGATATAAAATTCGAAGAACTGACGGAAGGGGAATACCGTTACCGCTCGGTCGCCGTCGTTTCTTCCGCTAACGGGAGTACGGTAACGTACACCATGCTTTATAACGAAGAAATAACGGAAGAAGAATACGACGAAGGGGAAGAAGAACGCGAATCGCGTATAGAAGGCGTTATGCGCATAGGCGAAGACGAGTTTCCCTTCGAAGGTCAGCGAGAAGTGGAGAGCGAGCACGGCGAAAGCGAAACGGAGCTGGAGCTTAAGACGTATCTCGACGAGAACGATCGCGGCACTTATGTGCGGTTTAAACAGGAGATAGAGAACGACGAGCAGTCGTATGCTTACGAGATATACAAAAACGGCGAACGTACCGACGAATTCGAGCTGGAAATAGAAAAAGAAGCCGACGAAACGGAAATTTCTCTGGAAAAGAACGGGGTCAAATACGAGCTTAAAGAACAGCGCCGCGGCAACGGCAACGTAATAACGGTGGAATACGAAAACGGCGGCAGACATTATAAGCTCGTCGCGGTGCCTCAGGAAAACGGAAAATACAAATATTATCATAACGACTGACGGCGCGGCAAACCGCCCGACGTGCGGCGGACGAAAGATCTTATACGCGCCCATAACGCGCGGCAAATAAAAATCAAAAACAACGGAACGGAGCGTTTCAAGGCTCTGTTCCGTTTTGCCTTTCGGCGCGCTTATACGCTTTACCGGCGACTCAAAACTTTTATTGCGGCTCGGAGTTTTATCCTCGGCGGCGATTCCGATTGGACGGGTTTTTGACGATAAAACGCCCTTGAAAACGGGCGTTTTTTGCTTTTGAAAAAAAATTTCGATATTTTTTCGAAATTCGCCAACAAAACGGCGCCCGCGTTTGTATTATAGGCAAGAAACACCGAAAAAAAGGAGACAATAAAATGAAAACGAATACCACCACGAAAAGAAAAGGCTTCGTAGCCAAACTCGTTGCGCTTATCGCGGCGGCAGTCATAATAGTCGGAGTAAGCGTGACATTGACGGCTTGTTCGGCGTCGACCGCGTCTTTCGCGCTCGGAAAAACGGATATTTTCGCCTTCGCGGGCATGACCACCGGACAGCTTCTCGGCGATATGGGCGGCGCGGCGAGCGCGTCGTCGGCGGTTTTGACGGACGGCGCCGCGGACGGCTCCACCGAAGATACCGCGGGTGCGACCGAAGATACCGCGGGTGCGACCGAAGATACGACAGGCTCGACGGAAGATACTACGGGCGGCAATGCGGGAGAAGTTACGGGCGGTAACGAAGCGGACGCGGAAATGACCGAGATACTCGACAGATATATGGAAATGGCGGACATACTCGTATCCGGCGGAATAACGCAGGAAACCGTGGAGAGCGACGATCCGGCTTATCAATATAAAATGACGGTTACCGTCAGCGACGCGCTCGGTATAGGCGGAAACTACGTTATGTACTACAACGAGACGTTTGAAGACGAGTACGACAGAGACGATGACGATCGTCGCGACCGCGACCGTGACCGCGATCATGACGATGACGACGAAAGGGAAAGCGTGATAGAAGGCAAGCTTATCGTCGGAGAAAACGAGTATGCGGTTTACGGCAAGCGCGAGACGGAAGAAGAACACGGCGAGAGCGAGATCGAAACCGAGCTTACCGCGTACGTAGACGAAAGCACTTACGTAACGTTCAAGCAGGAGATCGAGAACGACGAGCAGTCTTTCGAGTACGAAATCGTCAAGAACGGCAGAACGGTCGACGAATTTGAGATCGAAATTGAAACCAAGAACAAAGTCAACAAAAACGGTAAGGTCACCATGGAGATGGAGAAACTCTCCATCGAGCTTATCGACGACGACGGAGTGCCCGTTGAGTTCGAGCTTAAATTCAAAAACATGACCGTCAACGGCGAAAATAAAGTGCGCATATCGGTAGAGTACGAGAAGGGCGGTTTCGAAGGCGAGTTTGACGTCGAAGCTTACGTCGCGGAAGACGGCAGCGTTGCATACAGATACTATATGACCGACTGCGACATAGAAATAGGGCATCGTTACGGGCGCGGATAACGGCGCGTCGCGACTACTGCGGCAAAACCGCGCAAATCCCGATCCGAGACCGCGGGCGGCAGTCCGACGGTAGCGAAATAACAACCACGGAAAAGACGGAGCGATTGTGCCCCGTCTTTTTCGTGCGTTTTGTATTTACAAACAATATGACCGTTGCGGACGTCGATCGATTCAGAGCGCGCCGCGCTTTTTGCAGGCTTCCGCGCCGAGCGCTATTCCTTTTTCCAGCGCCTGCTCGGCGTTTCCGCCGCCGTCAAGCGTTGCGAGCGCGCCCGCGAGAAAAGCGTCTCCCGCGCCCGTGGTGTCCGTTACTTTGACGGGAATTGCGGGCAAGAACGTCGATTTTCCGTCGAACGCCGCGAGCGCTCCGCCTTCTCCGAAAGTAACGAATACGGTACGTCCGCGCTTCCGCTCCGAAAGGCTTTCCGCCGCTTTTTGAAGATATTCGGCGTCGGAAGGGTTTTCGTGCGGGGCGGAAACGGGTGTTTCTGCGGAGTATCGGATAAAGTCCGCGAGTTCGTCCGCGCCGAATTTAATTATGTCGGCACGTTCTACGATTTCTCCGAACGCCTTGTACGCGGCGCGCTTGCGGGAGAACAGCCCGTCGCGGTAATTCACGTCGAACGACAGTTTCGCTCCGTTTCTTTCGGTTATGTCGGCAACGGTTCGCGCAAAAGCGCGCCCCTGCGCGGAGCGAAGGGGAAGGGAACCGAGGTGGACTATATCCGCGCCCTTGCAGACAAGCTCCGCGTCATCGACGCAAGGCGCGCAGTCCGCGGTGCCGCGCGCGTGGAAGAAAAAGTCGCGTTCGCCGTTTTCGCTCACGGTAACGAAAGCGAGAGTGGTGTTGCGCGTTTTTATCGTCCGTATCAGAGACCGTGAAAACCCGCAGTTTTCGGCTATGCGTCGAAGCGCGTCTCCGTTGCCGTCGTTGCCTACGCAGCCGTAAAAACCGACGTCCGCTCCCGTGAACGCAAGCGCCCGCGCTACGTTGAACGGAGCGCCGCCCGCGCACCGCGAAAATGTCCCGTC
>CALWBH010000007.1 GCA_944376015.1 uncultured Clostridia bacterium | reverse complement strand
ATACAGGTATCGCGTACCGCTCCCGGCTTCGTAAGAAAGTTATTCGAGCTCGAAGTTCCCGAAATAAAGGCGGGTCAGGTCATTATTAAAGGACTTGTAAGAGAGCCCGGTTATAGAACGAAAATGGCGGTTTACAGCGAAGACCCCAATATCGACGCCGTCGGCGCGTGCGTAGGTAACAGGGGTCTGCGCGTAAGCAACGTAGTTGCGGAGCTCGGCGGAGAAAAGATAGAAATCATTCCTTGGTGCGAAGACGTGCTCGAATTCATAGCGCGTGCGCTCTCTCCGGCAAAAGTCATCATGGTGGAAGCCAATGAAGACGAAAGAAGCGCGAAAGTCATCGTCAAAGACGATATGCTCAGCCTGGCGATAGGAAAAGACGGACAGAACGCCCGCCTCGCCGCGCGACTTACGAACTGGAAGATTGACGTAAGGCCGTATTCGTCCGTTAAAAACGAACTTGAAGACGAAGAAAACGGTAGCGCGGAAGAATCCTTTGCCGATGATTTATCGGAAGGGGCGATTGCCGAAACGCTTGACGATACTACGGACGAAGAAAAAGGAGCGGAATAATGTCGCTTCCGCAGAGAATGTGCATAGCGTGCAGACGCATGACGGATAAACGCAGTCTTACGAGATTGCGCGTCACGCCCGAAAATACCGTTGAAATAGATCTTACAGGCAAGAAAAACGGGCGCGGCGCATATATATGCTCGTTGCCCGAATGCCGGAAAAAAGCCAGAAAATACGACCTTGCGGCAAAGGCGTTAAACGCGGTTACTTCTCCGGGTTTGTATGACGAGCTTGATTCAATGGCGGAGAATAATGGGTAACATAGGGAGTTATCTCGGGTTTGCCGTAAGATCGGGCAAGATAATTTACGGCATTGACAATATCAAAAAAAGCAGAAAACGAAAATATGCGCTTGTACTTTGCCCGACCGCGTCGGATAATCTGTCCGAATATGCTGCGGAATATTCGGAAAAGTACGGCGTACCGCTTGTAAAGAGCGACAGACCTTTGGAAGACGTGATATATAAGCGCAATTGTAAATTAGTAGCATTGCTGGACGCGAATATGGCAAAAGCAGTGACGGAAAACGGGAGGTAATATGGAACAGGAGCAGAAACAATCTAATACCGTCGAAATTTTAAAAAAGCTGATATCGAAAACGGGCGCCGACGGGGATTTTCTCTTATACCGTTCCGCTATCGAAAAGTCATTGACCAGAATGACCGGACTTCTCTCAGCGTGCAGGGAAGTGGCGGGCAAAGTCAATAAGTCGAAAGCGGCAGCCGAACCGAAAACGGTCAAGCCGGTATTTCCCGTTGCCGAAAAACCGGCGCCGGAGCCGGAAAAACGCGTCGTTGCAGATAAAAGCGCACGACCTGCGGCTACGGAAACGCGCCAGAATAAACAGACGGGTACGACCGAAAACAAGACATCCTTCGCTCCTGCGGAAAAATCGAAGCCGAATATTCCGAGTTATGTGCGCGGAGTCGCCAATGTCAATCTTCGTCCCGATTATCCGAAAAAGAAGTCTACGGCTTCTGCCGGAAAACCTCAGGCAAGGGAGGGAGCCAAGAGCGCTTTCCGCCCCGCTTCAGAAAAAACGGAACGTCCGCTTTCACAGCGTTTTACCGCGCCGGCTCAGGTTGCCGTAAGCAAACAGCGTAAGACGGGCGAGAAGAAAAAGGACGTATCGAAGCCCTTCGAAGAAAAGAAGGCTATGACGAAACGCACCCTTATCCGCAAAGGCTTTATAGAAGACGAAATCAACGACGACAGAGTAAGAGTAAGGAAGCTTAAAAACAAGAAAAAGACGGATACTGCTGCCGCGGCGCCTAAGGTTATCGATAACGTGACGATAACCACCAATCAGGTTACCGTAAAAATGCTCAGCGAAATGATAGGCGTTTCCGCGCAAATGATCATGCAGAAGATGCTTATGATGGGCGGAACTCCCGTAACTTCCATAAACGACGTTGTGGATTTCGATACGCTTTTCCTTGTTGCGGATTCGTTCGGCGTAACGCTTAATCAAAAAATAGCGCAGTCGCAGGAAGAACTTGCGGAGGCGTTGCACGAAGAGGCGGATAACGAAGCGGATCTTGTTGAAAGACCTCCCGTAATAACCGTTATGGGACACGTCGACCACGGTAAGACCAGCTTGCTCGACGCGATCAGAAAAACCAATGTGGTAAGCGGAGAAGCCGGCGGCATTACTCAGCATATAGGCGCGTATTCCGTAACGTGGGAGTATGAAAAGAGAAAGCGTCTTATAACTTTCCTCGATACCCCGGGACACGAAGCGTTCACCGAAATGCGTGCTCGCGGTACCAAGATAACCGATATAGTAATACTTGTCGTTGCGGCGGACGACGGAGTCCAACCGCAGACGATAGAGGCAATCAATCACGTCAAGGCTGCCAATGTGCCTATGATAGTGGCTATAAACAAAATTGACAAACCGACCGCCAATATCGAAAAAATAAAAGAAGAACTTTCGCAATACGGCGTTATCTCCGACGAATGGGGCGGCGAAACGCGTATGGTGCCCATTTCGGCAAAAAAGAATATCGGGATCGACGTTCTGCTCGAAGAAATACTCTTCCTTGCCGATCTCAATAATTACAGGGCTAATCCGAACAGAAAGGCGAAAGGCGCGATTATCGAAGCGCGTCTTGATAAAGGTAAAGGTCCCGTGGCTACCATTCTCGTACAGAACGGCACACTTCACAGCGGCGACGCCGTGGTATGCGGATTGACGTACGGAAAAATAAGGAATATGACGGATCCTAACGGTAAGATCGTGAAAACCGCGCTTCCTTCCGCCGCCGTATCCGTAACCGGTTTGTCCGGAGTACCTGCCGCAGGCGACGATATGTGGGTAGTCGATGACGAAAAGACGGCTAAGGAAATAGTCGACGGCAGAATAGAAAAAGATAAGATAGCACATTCCGCAGATAAAGCAGTCAAGTCCTTTGACGTCAGCGTGCATAAAGATCTTAACGTCATAATCAAAGCGGACGTGCAAGGCAGTGCGGAAGCACTCAGATCTTCGCTTTCCAAACTGGAAAACGAAGAAGTCAAAGTCAGCGTCGTGCATTGCGGCGTAGGCGCTATAAACAAATCCGATATGATGCTCGCCGAAGTTACGAATGCGTTTGTCGTAGGCTTTAACGTAAAACCCGATGCGGAAGCGCGCATAATAGCGGAGCACGAAAAGATACGTATAGGTACGTATAGCGTTATTTACGACGCGATAGACGATATCGAAGCGGCTATGAACGGAATGACGGAGCCCAAGTATGAAGATAAGTATATCGGACGGGCACAGGTACGCAACATATTCAAGATATCGAGCGTAGGTACCGTTGCCGGTTGCTATGTGACGGACGGAAAATTGCAGCGTAACGCGAAGGTATTTATCAAACGTCGCGGTGAAACCGTTTACGAAGGCACGATAAGCGGACTCAAACGCTTTAAAGACGACGCGAAAGAAGTTGCCGCAGGGTTCGAATGCGGCGTCTCGATTGACGGTTATAACGATTTTGCGGAAGACGACGAGATAGAAGCGTATGTTTCGGAGAGAATTAAATAAATGAGTTATAAGACGGACAGAGTTGCCGAAGAGCTTAGAAAAAGCATATCGGTCATATTGCAGAATAAGTTGCGCAATCCGGATATTTCGCCCATGGCGTCAATAACGGCGGTAACCGTTTCAAAAGATCTGAAATATGCGGACGTATTCGTGAGCGTTCTCGGCGACGCGGAAAAAACCGTAAACGCACTTAACGCTTCTGCGGGTTATGTTCGCAGAGAACTTGCCATAGCCATGCGTAACATGCGTACCGTTCCCGCACTCCGTTTCAGGATAGACGCTTCCGTCGAATACGGGCGGAAGATTGATTCCATATTAAAGGAGATAGGCGAGCATGGATCGGATTCTTGAAGCCATCGAAAAAGCGCGGAGCGTCCTTATAGTGGGACATGTAAGACCCGACGGCGATTGCCTTGGGTCTGCCTTCGCATTACGGGAGTTTTGTCGTAACGCGGGGAAAATAGCGGACGCGGGCAGTCCTTCTCCGATTCCCGAAGCGTATAACTTTATAAAAAACATAAGCGATTTCAATGAATTTTCTCTTAAATCGTACGACCTCTTTATCGCGGTGGACTGTGCGTCCAAAGACAGGCTCGGAAGGCTGGAAGGGTATTTCAGGAGCGCGAAAAACACGGTATGTATAGATCATCACGAAGGTCATCGCGGGTTCGGAAACGTAAATAAAGTAGTCAGCGACGCGTCAAGCACGTGCGAAATAATTTATGATATTCTGGCGCCGACGGGCAAGATAACTCCGATCATTGCAAATTATCTGTTTATGGGGCTTTCTACGGACACCGGGCACTTTATGCACAGCAATACAACGTCTAAAGTGCTGTATACCGCATATAAGCTTTCGGAAGCGGGCGCCGATTGTCATGCGCTCGCGGCGGTGCTTTACAGAACTCGCACCAAAAACAAAACCATGCTTATAGCAAAGTCTCTGGAAGCGATGAGATTTTATATGGACGGCAAGCTTGCGGTAATACCTATGACGGCGGACTTGCTTGCGGAGTGCGATATAGACTCAAACGACACGGAAGGAATAATAGATTACGCTATAGCCGTAAAGGGCGTAGAGATAGGCGTCAGTATATGTGAAGAAAAGCCCAATGAATTCAAAGTAAGTTTCCGCTCCCGCGGAAGAAACGTCAACGAGGTGGCGGGTATTTTCGGCGGAGGCGGGCATATATATGCGGCAGGCTGCCGAATAAGCGGAAAGAAAGAAGACGTTATAGATAAGATTATCAAAGCCGTACGGGACACGGAAGCTCAATGAACGGCATTTTAAACGTATATAAGCCGAGCGGAATTTCCAGCGCTGCGGCAGTGGGAAAAGTAAGACGCGCATTGGGCTATCGCCACGTAGGCCACATGGGAACGCTTGATCCGATCGGGGAAGGCGTTTTGCTTGTCGGAGTGGGGAAAGGCGCGCGCTTGTTCGATTATTATCTCGGCAAGAGCAAAACATACGAAGCCGCTTTCAGGTTCGGCATAACTTCGGACACATTGGATATTACGGGCAATGTTACTGAAAAGACGGATAATATTCCGGATGAGAGAACAATAAAAGACGCTCTCAATAAATTTATCGGCGTTCAGGAACAGCTCCCTCCGGCGTATAGCGCAAAATCCGTCGGCGGAGTCAGAGCTTACGAACTTGCGCGCAAAGGGCTTGCTCCCGAATTGAAGCCTGCCGTTATAACGGTCAATCGTTTCGATATGATAAAAACAGTGGGCGAGAACGAATATCTCTTTCGTATAGATTGTTCCGCAGGGACTTATATAAGAAGTCTTTGCAGAGATCTTGCCGAAAGCTTGGGATCGCTTGCGCTCATGACTTCCATTAAAAGAACGCGCTGCGGAACGTTTTTTGTGGAAAATAGCGTAAAAATCGAGAATATTACGCCTGACATAGTACTTTCTTTGGATGATGCGTTATCGGAAATGCCGCGTTTTGACGCGCCGGACGAAGCCTATAAGACGATAATAAACGGCGTTCCTTATAAAACCGAGCTTGCGCCCGAAGGGGATTTTACGCTTTACTGCCGTAACGAATTAATAGGTATAGCGCGAGTGCAGTCTTCGTGTATTAAAATCAAAACTTATCTTAAAGGAGATTTGAAATAGTATGGTAACCGTTGAATTCGGAAAACCGTACGACGGAAAAATATGCGTGGCGCTCGGATATTTCGACGGCATGCACCTCGGTCACCGCAAGATAATGGAAAAAACGATTGAGGCGGCGACGGAAAACAACTGCGTTCCCGCAATATCGACTTTCGCGGATAATCCGAACAGAAAAAAGACAATATACTCCTATCATGAACGTAAAAGACTGTATGCGGAGTGCGGCGCAGAACTTTGTTTGTCGCTGTATTATGCCCGAGTGCATTCCATGACCGGCAGGGAATTTCTGGACGAGCTCACTAAAATATATAGAGTGGAGCATATAGTTTGCGGTGAAGATTACGGTTTCGGATGCGACGGATGCGGCACCGACGCGCTGAAAAAGTATTGCGACGAAAAAGGCATAGGTCTTGACATAGTGCCGCTTTACGTGTATCTCGGAGTCAAAGTTTCGAGTACGGCGGTGAAAAATTTCCTGATCGCAGGCGACGTGGATTCCGCGCGTAAACTGCTTTCCGTTCCGTATCATGTTTCGGGGAACGTCGTTAACGGCGACGGACGTGGAAGGTTCATAGGCGTGCCGACGATAAATATGTCGCTGCCCGTGGACGCAATGGAGATAAAATACGGAGTTTACGGTACTTATACCGAAATCGACGGCAAAAGGTACCGTTCGGTTACAAACGTCGGTCCGCGACCGACTTTCGGGCAAAGTAAGTTTGCGGTCGAAACTCATCTTTTGGGGTATGACGGCGACTCGCTTCTCGGAAAATACGCGGTGGTGTATTTTTACAAATATATAAGACCCGTAAGGAAATACGGCAAAGCGGAAGAGCTTGTGGCGCGTATAGAAAAAGATAAGGAATGGGAGGATTTATGCTGAGAATAGGACCAAGCGGTAACTCGCAGTCGTTTTACGATAACGGCGGTAAGCACACTTACGAAGCCGCCGGTTATGTAAGGGGGCTCGGGTTGAACGCTTACGAGTATTCGTTCGGCCGCGGAGTGCGTATGAGCCTGCAAAGCGCGGAGCAGATACGCGCGGCTTTTGCGGCGGCGGACGTAGAGATAAGCGCGCATGCGCCTTATTATATAAATTTTGCCAATCCGGATCCCGAAATGATAAAGAAATCTTTCGGATACATACGCGAAACGGTCGTCGCGGAAAATATGTTCGGAGGAAAACGCAGTGTGTTTCATCTGGCGTCCTGCGGAAAATCCTCGCGTTCGGAAGCGGTAGCCTTGGCAAAACGCAATATTGCGGAGCTTATGGAAGAGCTTTCGGATATAAAATTCGATTTTATACTTTGCCCCGAAACCATGGGGAAGCTCAATCAGATAGGCACTGTGGAAGAAGTAGTGGATTTTTGTACTCTGGACGAAAAACTTTATCCTTGCTTCGATTTCGGTCATATAAACAGTTATACTCGCGGAGGAATTAAAGGGTATGACGATTATAAACGCATAATAGATTATACGGCAGACAGACTCGGCGACGAAAAAGCGCGTAATTTCCACGTACATTTTTCAAAAATTATGTACGGCGAAAAGGGCGAGCTTAAACATCTTACGTTTGCGGACGAAAAATACGGTCCCGAATACGAGGGGCTGGCAAAAGTGATAGACGAGTATCGTCTTACGCCTTTCGTTATATGCGAATCGGACGGTACGCAGGCGGAAGACGCGGTAATAATGAAAAAATGTCACAAAGCGGTATGACGGAAATCAACGGCGTAACGCAACAATGACGATAGAAATAAAAGCTGTGAAAGGTAACTGTATGAACGATTTATTATTTAAGAAAACAGACGCGGTAATAATTTTCGGAGAGGAGAACAGAGCGTATTTTACGGGGCTGAAAACATCTTTCGGATGTGTGGTGCTTACTAAAGAAAGAAAAGCATTTTTTACCGATCCGCGTTATGCCGTGATCGCGAAACGCAAAGTAAAGGATTTTGAAATAGTAATAACCGATAGTAAATGCCTTTATGAAAAAGTGGCTGACGAGCTCAAAAAAGCAGGTGCGTCGAGCGTAGGTTATGAAGACGAGTATTTGACCGTGGCGCGCTTTAAAGAGCTTAAAAAAGCATCTAAAGACCTTACGTTTAAAGGTATAAGCACGGAGCTTGCGCTTTTGCGTTCCGTAAAGACGGCGGAAGAGATAGCATTTATCAAAAAAGCCCAATCTATAACCGAATACGCGCTTTCAAAAACATTGCCATATCTTAAAGCCGGAGTGACGGAACGCGAGATCAAAGCCGAGCTCGAATATCTGTTTCTTATAAACGGGGCGGACGGTCCGGCGTTTGAAAGCATAGTCGCTTTCGGAGAAAATTCTTCGGACTGTCACCATACGGCAGGCGACCGTAAACTCGAACGTAACGACGTCGTGTTGTTTGATATAGGGGCTTCGTTCGGAAATTATTGCTCGGACATGACGCGTACTTTTGTTTACGGCGAAGCGTCTCCGAAAGTTTCGGAGTTGTATTCAACGGTATTGGAAGCTCAGCGCAGAGTGCTTAAATTTTTGAAAGCGGGAATGACGGGCAGGGAAGCAGACAGTATCGCTCGCGAGTTTTTCTATTCTAACGGGTATCAGAAAGAATTCGGACATTCGCTCGGACACGGAGTCGGCATAGCCATACACGAAGAGCCTTGTCTTGCCCCCTATAACGAAATGCCTTTGCCCGAAAATGCCGTTGTTACGGTCGAACCCGGATTGTATCTCGACGCATTCGGAGTCAGAATAGAAGATATGGTAGTTATAAAAAAAGACGGC
>CALWBH010000006.1 GCA_944376015.1 uncultured Clostridia bacterium | reverse complement strand
ATTTTCCGTTACGGGGTCGATATCGATATTTATCGTTTCGCTTACGTTATATTCGAGCTCGCTGTTTGCGCAGTCGATAACGTTATGCGCGTCCGAGCGAAGAGATATTACGTACTTGCCGCGATCGAGCTCATACCCTGTATGATCTCCCGGATTTTTGCCGTAATCGTCGTAGCAAGCGAGATCGTAAGGTTTGATATTAAACGTAAGTTCCTGAGACAAGCCGGGAGCAAGCGGAGCGGTCTTGGCAAACGCAAGCAAGTTTACTTCCGCTTTTTCTATCTCTCCTTCATAGTAAGGCGGAGTGTAATAAAGCTGCACGACGTCTTTGCCGGTCGCCGTAGCGTTAAATGAATTGGTAACCTTTACCGTTACGGTTATTTCGGTATTCGCGGTAATCTCGCTGCCTACGGGCAAGGACGTTTTAACTTCATAATCGAAATCTGTGCCGTAGCTGAGTCCGTAACCGAACGGGTACTGCACGACGCCGTCGTAACCTTTGCCGTACTCGTTGCTCACATCGTCGAAATATCCTTCGGCGTCCGCCGTCTCGTACCAACGGTAACCGACGTAAATTCCTTCGGTATAGGATATCTGACCGTGTCCCGTATAAAAATGCGGTTGGGCAAACATATTCGCGTCGGTCGGATTGTATTTGCGAGTAAAGTACGAATAAGTATCAGCAAGTCTGCCCGAAGGAGTAACCGCGATTTTTTCCTGCGTTCCGTCTTCTTTTTCTATTGTCTTGTAACCTTTAAGCAATCTGGGAATCGCAAGTGTACCCGACTGACCCGGGAATCCGACTTGAAGCACTGCGTCTATGCCTTTATCGTTAAGCAATCCTGCCTCGATCGGATTACCCGTATTAAGCACCACGATAACTTTGTCGAAATTATCGACAACAAGTTCTATCATCTGTTCCTCTTCTTCGGTAAACTGAAGATATGTCCTTGTGTCGTCTGTGATATTTTTGCCGTTATATTTGTTCTGCACAAGGGGTATATCGTAACTTTCCGAACCTTTTCTGCTTATGAAAACTACTGCCGTATCCGAAAACTTCATGGCTTCCACAAGCATATTTCTGTTATAAGCGGAATAATCGGGCTGGTGCAGATCGGTTATGCCTTTACCTGTCGCGTCATAATCGCTGAAATCGGTATAAAACTTTTCTAATTCTTTATTTACTTCAAATCCTTCGCGCTCGAACGCCTGCACGGGAGAAACCACCAATTTTTCGAGCACATCGGCAGGCGCCGGATCTTTGTTTATTATAGTACCGCTCGAACCGTAACCCGAATATATGAAACCTTTTCTCGTCGAACCGTAACCGAATAAATTTATCTTTCTGTTATCTTCGGAAAGCGGAAGCACATTGTTTTCGTTTTTAAGCATAACTATCGAGTCTTCCGCTATTTCCTGCACCAGGTCGTCTCCGAGCGCCGCCGCATTCGATACGGTTACGCTGTCAACCTTCGAATTGCTTGTACCGAAAACGCTCATCAGATAATTCCAATACGACGCCGCAAATGACGTTGCTATTATCGCTATCGTTATTAGAATCACCACTATTAAGCTTAAAATTATTCTCTTGGGTGTAAATTTTATCATGATTTTCTCCTTTTATCCAATCTTTCGGCAGATAAACATTGCCTGTGCCCTTTTATGCATTTATCTCAAACTCAATGCTGAGTTTATCTATATTCATACCGTATATCTCGCCGGCAAGATTTTTTAGCGTGCTATTTATATTTTCAAGCTCTATGATATTATCGCCCGCTACGAAATCAAAAGTACCGAGAGTTATTTCGCGCCAGTTTTCCCACAGCGCTTCGCTGTAAGTGCCGTCTTCCGTTTTACCTCCTTCGACAATTATACTGTCGTCTATCGGCACCTCTTCTAAATGATCCGCCGTACCGAAACTGACTTTGAACACCTGATTGAACTGTACGTCGCCCATTTCCGAAGCCGCCCAATTATCTTTTCCGTCTGTTCCTTTTGTAACTGCATTACAACTGGATACGTATATCTTAACGGTAGCTTTGGTGTCTTTGTCGGAATACATATGAAACCTGACCGTCGCTCCGAGTTTTTCTCCTTTCGCTCCGAAAAGTCCCCTGAGATATTGCCCGTTCGATGTGCCCGCGCTCGGCGCTTTTGAATTAAGGTAGGAAACTGTTCCGGCATAACCGTTTCTTACAATTTCCGTAAAATACTTGTCTGTCTTAGAAGGAGAATCAATTATGTTTTCCGCTTCCAATATCACGCTGTTACCCGTAACCGTAATCGGAAGTTTTACGCTTACGCCCATACACGTGATTGTAATTTCTTTATCGGAGGGAACAAGCGCTCTGGAAGGACTTATAGTACACTGAGATATGCTAACCGTTTCCACCGTATCGTCATACATCGTTGCCTCAATAACCATACCCGTAGGATCGAAACTATCGCCGGATACATAATTAACTTTGTTCGGAGGCGTCGTTATACTAAGACTCTTTATCGTCGTAGGCTCAATATTTTCTTCCGTATATTTTATTTCCATTCTATCGATATTGCATGCAACGTTTAATTTCTCTACGTTAAAGTAATCCGTTATAACATTAAGCTCTATTACGTTATCGCCCGCTTTAAACGGCAAAGTACCGAAATTAACGTCCATCCAATTGACATAAAGCAACGGATCGCCGCCGGGTTTATCCGTGGTACCGCCTTTAAGCACCACGTCGTCATCCACGAAAAGAGGCGTAAGCGTATTGTTTTCCGCCTGTTCCGCGGTGCCGTAAGACGTTGCAAACATACGGTTAAACTGCATGTCTCCCATAACCAACGGACTGTAAGAACCGCCGTCTTCGAGCATAAGCGCGCTTGCCGCTCGGAGTATAGCGTTTACATGGCAGTCTTCTTCCACATAAATATGGAACCGCATTACCGTACCGTTAAATACGCTACCCATATATGCTCCGCCGGAGGCAGGCTCGTTTTGTTTCGATATCGCTTTAGGGCTGCCGGTGGGACTTCTTTTAATTATTTCGACGTAATTTCTGTCGCTTTCGGACGGTGACGATATAATATTTTCAGCTTCCACTATGACGCCGTCAAAAATATTTATATTTATGTCCGCCGTTTTACCGCCATAAGCGACCGTAAGAGTATAGTCTCCCCATTTATCGAAGGACAAAGACGACACATCGTTCACCGGCACTCCGTCTAAAAGATAAGTGTAACCGCTTTCGACAACTCTTTCTTTACCGTCTTCGTAACAAACCGTAACTTTTATGTTACTGAAATCCAATAAGGTTCCGACGGACGCCGTAAGGGCGGCATTTCCGGTATCAACGGATATGCTTTTAACCGTCATGTCAAAAACCGTTATAGCCTGTTTTACGCTTACGCCTTCATAGGTTATCGTTATCTCGTTATCGTCTGCCGTAAGCGGCTCAGACGGAGTTATCGTACAATCGTCTAAATTAACGCGAAGCGTTACTCCGTCGGACCATTTAGCCTTGATTTGCATTCCCGTAGGATCGAAAATATCTCCGATATAATATTCGGTGACGTCGGGCGGTTCTCCGATTTTAAGTTCGGTAACGACCAACTCTCCGTTATAACCCGGATCTTTTATCGGCGGCGTCTCTGTCTCTCCGCAAGCAGAAAAAATTACGGTAAGCAGAAGCGCTAAAATTACGACTGCTACTTTTATCAGAGATTTACCATACTTTGTTCTCATTTCCCTTTCTCCTTTTATATTTTTTACTTATTTCGACATTTAAAAACATAATATCGGAATATACGCAAAGTATAAAAAAATTACGGCGAACTTTCAATAAGTTCGCCATAATCTAAAAACTGACATCACAAATTAAGGTTTTTATATTGCGCACCATTTATATTTTGCGCACCGCTAACGCTCGCTTCGCGTGCGCCAAATATTCCCGCGCTTGCGGATTCTTTCGGGCGGATACGCGCAAAATTTCCCTCGTCACCGTGAGGTAGACTTCGGGGACGTGCGGAGGCTTTGCCTCCGTACAAATTTTGCGCGTCTGCGCTCCGAAATCTCTCCGCAATCGCTGCTTTCTCTTGTCTATCGTTACTTTATTTATAAAGATAAACACTTTATAAATTAAGAACGTGCAACGACAGTGTACATTAAGCAGTAGATGCGGATGGATTTTTCGGGTGACGGGCGATTTCTTCGGAGCGAGCGGAGCGGAAGCGGTCGCCATAAGGTGACCCTATGGCGACCCGAAAAATCGCCCGTATACGGAAAAGCCGCCGCAGATACGGGTATATCTTGCGCAACCCAGTAAAGGAAAAAGCCGCAAAGGCTTTTACCTTTGCGGCAGGGTAGCGTTAGCGGTGCGCAATATATTCATTCGGAGAAGAGCAGGTTCAGACTGAATACTCCGTCCTTTACGACTACCGACATTTCGCCGCCGTAGCGCTCGGTCACGGCCTTTATGCTTTTCATTCCGTAACCGTGATACACTTCGTCGCCTTTGGTCGAGCGAAGCAGCTCTCCGTCAAACTGCGGCGTATCGAGACAGTTGTTGCGGACGTTGACGGATACAAAACCCTTGACGTTTTTTATAACGAGCCCTATGGAGCGTTTTTCGGGGTCGGGTATACGGCATACCGCTTCTATCGCATTGTCGAGCGCGTTGCCGAAAAGGGCGCAGATGTCGGCGTCGGACATAAAACCGATTTGTTTGCCGTCAGTAATACAGGAAAACGCTATACTGTTATTTACGCAGGTAAGGCGCTTTTCCGTAAGCACTATATCGAGTATGTCGTTGCCGCTTTTAACGTCGCTGTCGTAAATGCTCACGGCGTTTTCTATCTCGTCGATCACGCTGTCGCCCACCGCGCCTTTGGACGCGATACGGCGTATCTGATGTTTAAGGTCGTGGCATTTGAGATTGATGTAATCGATGTTTTCCTTAAACAGCATATAGTGCTGCTGTTCCTGTTTGTGCAAACGTTGGAGCGTAGCGAGCTCCGTCTGCATTTTCTTATTGCCGAGAATTGAAAACTGTATCGCAACCGCAAGCACGCAGCATATCATATTGTAAATATGCGTCATGGACACGATCACGACGTCCGTATCCTCGGTCACGCGGTAAGTGAGTACCGCGTTGAACAGTACCGCGACGAGCACTATGACGCCGCTGATGACGAGCAAAGAAACGTTGCCTATGTGCAAATCGTCCTTTCCCCCTATACGCCGTCCGAAAAAGGCATACATAAGCGCATACACGGCGGCGTAACTCTCGACATAAGTGGCGAACATCCAGAACGAAAAATCGCTGCTCATCGTTTCCCCGTAAGCCAGCTTTCCCGTATCCAGTCCGAACGCTACGTTCATAAAGGTATACAGCTCATAGGCTATATGCTGAACGGCGTACGCCGCAACGGCGCAGAACACGATATCCAGCAGGCGCATCGCGTAACAGAAATACAGCGCCCCTATCGTCATGACGAAAAGCATAATGAACATTACGGAAACGTACAGCGCGTCGAAAGTGATTATCGGGAAAACCGCCGTTACGCCGTAGCAGACAAGCAGAGAAAGCGCGACGCGAAGCGGAAACCGCGAACGTTTTTTCAGTTTGTGCGTAAAAAGCGCTTCCGCCAGAAACAGCTCCGCCATGAATATGAAACGGTAAAAGTAAAGCGGCGTGTCAAACATCGTATCCACCGCCTATATAATTGTTCAGCGCGCGCATGAATTCTTTCTTTTTCGGCTGGCTCACTTTGAGTTTTTCGCCCGCAACGTCGACCGTATATTCCTTTACCGAATTGACATATTTAAGATTGACCAGATAGCAACTGTTACACCGCGCGAACGCTTCGCCGCCGAGCATGGCTTCCACCCCTTTGAGCGTACCGTACGTTTCGTAATCGCCGCTTTCGCAATGGTATACGATGGAATGTTTCATTATTTCCACGTATTTTATTTCGGAAACAATGAGTTTTGCAAACCCGCCGCCCGCAGTGTTGACCGAAACGCACTTGCGCTCTTCGCTGTTCAGACGTCCGATCGCTTTTTTGATACGGAAAACGAAGTCGTAATATCTGACGGGCTTTACAATGAAATCCAGCGCGTCCACTTCGTAACCGTTTATCGCGAACTGCGCCATGTTGGTAACGAAAATAAGAGTAACCGCCTTGTCTATTCCGCGAAGCTTTCTCGCCGCGGTCATTCCGTCCATCTGCTCCATTTCTATATCCATAAATACTATATCGTATTTATCCTTATAGCCTTCGAGAAAGGATTCGGCATTAACGAACCGCTCGACGGAAAACACCGTACCCGTTTCTTCGGTGTACTTGTTAAGGCAGTCGGTCAGTACCTTTGCCGCCGAATCTTCGTCTTCGACTATCGCCGTTCTTATCATTTCGCTCACCTTTTAAAACATTTTGCTTTATCGCTTATCCGATTATAGCATATCATGCCCGACCCGTCAAGACCTAATTTAAAAACCGTCCGCGTTTTAAAACTCGGACGGCGAATATTTGTCGTTATTATTTGTTTTTGGGTTTTTTGGGAGTCACGCCCGCGCTGACGAACAGCAGAATCGCGGATACGAAACCGAGCGCGGCGGCTATATACACCCACACCGAAGTCAGTTTCAGCGATTCGACGATAAGCGAGAAATCGAACAGTCCGGTTTCGGCAAGCGTTATTATAAACAGATACAGCAAAGTTGCGACCGAAGTCAGAACAAGGAATATCCCGCTGAATATCTTCAAGCCCTTTTTGCTCTTGCCTACCGCTATCGCTCCGATAAGCCCGAACAGTACGGGTAATGCGATTATTGCGATAAGAATGACTTTTTCGATTATTCCGCCCGTTTTAATGAGGTTTATGCCCGTACTGCCGCCCATAATAGCGTTATCCGCGCCCATGGGAAGAATGATAAGCAGCCCGTTCATAACAAGCGCTACGAACACCGCAAGGAACGTAATTACATTGAAAGGCTTGACGTTGCGCTTTTTCACAGCCACTTCGCCGCCGTTGTACGCTTCGTCATACGTGCCGTAACGCGTCTCCGGCTGCGTTATGCCGTTATCGTAAACGGGCACGCTGCCGTAATTCGTCGCCGTGTCTTCGGGGCTCTGCTCGAAAGGCGCTTCGTTGCGTGCGGGTTCCGCGGCAGGCTCGGGAGCGGGCGCGGACTCGGGAACGGGTGCGGGAGCCGCTTCGGGAGCAGGCGCGGGCGTAGGCTCGGGTGCGGGCGCGGGCGCAGGAGCCGCTTCGGGCACGGGCTCGTCCCCGAAAGAACGGTAATTATAAACTTCCCGCGGCGTGCCGTACTCGGCTTTAGTATAGTCGGGTCCTATTTTTTCGCGGTAATAATCGCCGTAATCCGCTCTGCCGTAATTCCTTTGTTCGTCGTCGGTATGGCGCGGCATACGCGCTTTATAAATAAGATTCTCGTATTCTTCGCGCGACAAATACACTCCGCCGCCGCGTTCGGGCAGACGGGGCGTCTGCTGCTTATAAGGATCTCCCCACTGGCGCGGTGCATAACGCGCGGCGGGTTCTGCCGATCTTCTCGACACTCTCATCCTGCAACCGCAGGTCGGGCATATCTGGATATCGGCGGATTCGAGCGGAAATACCGTTCCGCATTTAGGACATCTGACTCTCACCATGAGAAACTCAAGCCTCCCCGTTTAGTATATTTCATTATACACTTTGTTATGAATTATGTCAATACCTTTTCGCACGCTTTCTCCGTCCCTTTTTCCGAATTATCGTATTAAATCGCGGAAACGGGCTACAATTTATTTAATGCGCCTGTTTTTATCCGTATTTTTACGCTTTCAAGGCATAATTTTGTTGACAAATGCATTTATAATGGTATATAATCGTTTTACTGTTTCGGCAGGTACATTGACGCGGGGTGGAGCAGTCGGTAGCTCGTTGGGCTCATAACCCAAAGGTCGCAGGTTCGAATCCCGCCCCCGCAACCAAATAAAGGACGTTGCTTGTAATTATTCG
>CALWBH010000005.1 GCA_944376015.1 uncultured Clostridia bacterium | reverse complement strand
AATATAATGACAGCTCTTTTGTACTACCAAGCCATCTACGTTGACCGAAATTACTGATTCGGTCAAAAAAGAGTCAAAAACAAGCGTTTTTGACTCTTTTTGTATGTTTTTTGCCCATTTTTGAGGGTGATTTCAAGGTCAACTAACCTATGTTGACCTTCTCGATTTCATTGCTGATTTTTGGCGTTTTTTTTAAAAATCAAGGTTTGAACTTACAACATATCGATTTTAGCCCTTTTTGAAGGATGGTTTGCCCTACATTTTAGCACCATCCTAAAAAATATTTTTTAGGATTTGTTGTATCGGTGTCTTATTTAGCAGATATCATTTTCTTTACATCATCCGAGACTTTTGGTATAATGTCCATATATTTATGATTAGAGGAATTTTTATGTACGAAGAGATTGTTAAATTTATAAGAGATAAAAATCGATTTAGCCCAACTATTCTTTACGATATTTTGCGTAGCGAATATATGATAGATTATTTTGCTTTACAGAAAACCGAAAAAGTTATGCAAAGGCAGAAGGTTAATAGTATTTACGATATAAACTATTCTATATTAAATTTATCTGATACGATTGCTGTGCTTAATGCAGTTTATTTACAAGATAATAACCTTGTGTGTCCCAGTAAGATGTTTAACAATGGGAAACTTTTTCTTATTGCGAATAGGCTTGATCAATTGGATATACCGCCGATAAATGGGGCGTTTGATGATAGAAAATATTATAAAATAAGAAACCTTTTGCTTATGGCGATGAGAGCGAGCGCATTTACTGGACATAGATTGATTGTTAACTTTCAAAACGAATTATTATTTTTTAATGATAGTAAAGAGTTAAATGAGGTTCGAATCAATTTCCAAAGTGAGAACTTTGGCGAAACATTAAAATACTTGCATGCAATAGCCGATAGAAAATGGATTAAAATTTTTGAACCAGAATTTGTCGAATACTATGTTATTTATCCGGGTGAAAGGATTCAAAATATGCTCAATCCAAATTAAAAATACACTATTAAAAAATACGATAAGATATTTTAAGCGTAACTGTTTGGTTGCGCTTATTTTATACATAAAGGTGTCAGCTTTCTTGTACACCTTGTTCTTTACAAAAAAGGATATAGAGGTGCTGAATAATTTCGGTTATGAGGTTCTTTGCGAAAAGTCCCCGGGAAAGCCGAATTGCTATTGTGTTGCCGATAGAAGTTTCGATGCTCCCGAGCTGCGTATTCTTATGGATGCGGTGCAAGCGGCGAGCTTTGTTACGCCGAGTAAAACGGAAGTTTTGCTTGATAAGATTGCCGATCTCGGCGGAAGCCATCGCGCTGAACTTCTGCAAAGTAATATCGTGCGATTTAATACGACTAAAAGCACGAACGAGAATATCTTTTATGCTATAAGCGAAATCAATTCGGCGATAGAGAACAATAAAAAGGTTTAGACAATGATGTTGACGGGCTTTATGCGGCTCTTACGGAGTTTAAGTCCGGGAATAAAAATTGCGAGCATCCGGTTGAGTATGGAAGCAGTCGATTTTTAACGCCGGTGAGCCTGATAGACAAAAGCGAGCATTTTGAGAAAAACTATAAGTGGAAACACGTTAATATTTGGCACTATCCGTATTATATGAGGACAAAAGCCGCTACGTTTCGGCAGATTGTAATTAAAGACGGAAAGGATTATATTCGAGCGATAAAACCCGAGTTTGAGTTTTTAGAATATGCTCTTGACGAAACTTTCCGGCGTTCGGATAAAGTAGGAGATATGTTTTGGGGCTTCCCCGAAATGATTCGATACAATGATGATACAAAGACTACTTCGTTGCGGCTATACGTTTTTGAAAACGTTATACGGACAAGTTGTCGGCATGTGCCGATTTGAATATGAAAGATAAAATTGAACTACAATCGTTTTGCAACGAAATTTTCGGAGACGGACAATGGAAAGACAAAAGATATTTTTTACGAGCGATTTGCATTTCGGGCATGAGAACGTTTTAAGGTTTGACAACAGACCGTTTGAAACTGTGGAAGAAATGGACGATGAGCTTATAAAGCGTTGGAATGACAAGGTAGGCAAAGGAGATCTTGTCTACGTTTTAGGTGATTTGATATGGAAAACCGCAACAAACGAAGCGGTTCAGATTATAAAACGTTTGAACGGACAGATTGTTTTAATAAAGGGCAACCATGATCGGTTTTTACATAATGCGGCGGCAAAGAAAGCACTTGCAGGAATAAAAGATTATGACGATATTAGCGTTACGCTTGACGACGGCACGGTGCGTCGGTGTATTTTAAGCCATTATTTTATTCCGTTTTACAACGGGCATAGATATAATGCCGTTCATTTGCACGGGCATTCGCATTTTACGGCGGAGGCAACGGAAGAATTTCTTATCGCAAAAACATTAAACGAAAAGGGGTATAATTTGCAGATTTATAACGTCGGTTGTATGTATTGGAATTATGCGCCGGTTACGTTAGACGAAATTCTAAAAACAAAAGAGCAGAGGATTGATAAGGAATGAGATATTATGTAATTTCTGACGTGCATAGTTTTTACAGTAAAACAATGCAGGCTTTGTCCGAGAAAGGTTTTTTTGAGGATAAATCTCCGCATAAATTGATTGTTTGCGGCGATTTGTTCGACAGGGGATCGGAATCGGTGAAAATGCAAAATTTTTTCTGCGAGCTTCTAAAGAACGATGATGTAATTTTGGTGCGCGGAAATCACGAAGATTTAATTTTAGATTTGATTCGCGACGCAAAAAAGTTGTTTGGATACGGAATAGAGCATACGCACCACTGGAGTAACGGCACGGTTAAAACAGTTACCGATTTAACGGGAACAGATGTTTTTACGGATGACTACAGGGATATTATAAACAAGTTGTGCGCAACGCCGTATCTAACGGAAATTATTCCGAAAATGCTGAATTATTACGAAACGAAAAAATATGTATTTGTTCACGGGTGGATACCTTGCAACAATCGTCACGGCTGGTCTGCAAATTATTATTCGCCTATAGAAGATTGGCGAGAAGCAGGCGAGTCGAGTTGGAAAGAAGCTCGGTGGATAAACGGGATGCTTGCATACTCTTACGGGGTGACGGAAAAGGATAAAACGATTGTCTGTGGGCATTGGCATTGTTCGTGGGGACATTGTCGGCTTGAAGGAAAGTGCAGTGAGTTTGGAAAGGACAGCGATTTTTCACCGTTTTATGCGGACGGTATTATTGCAATTGACGGTTGCACCGCATATTCCGGTCGGGTAAATTGTATTGTCCTTGAGGATGAGAATATATAAAAGAGGTATAAAATGAGTTGGGATATTTCTCTTACAGATAGGGTAACGGGTGAGGTGTTACATTCGGATTCTCCGCATATGATGCGCGGAGGAACTTTTATGCTTGGCGGGACTACGGAACTGTGGCTGAATATAACGTATAATTACAGTAAAATTTATCGCCGTGATTCTGTATTTGGTAAGGACGGTATAGAAACTATTTTCGGGAAGACGGGACTTGAAAGCATACAGTTGCTTGAAAAAGCGATAAACGCGTTAGACGACGACGTTTCAAAGAACTATTGGGAAGCAACGGAGGGTAATGCCAAAAGACCATTGGTGCAACTTTTGACAATGGCAAAAATGAGACCGGACGGAATTTGGAAAGGCGAATGACGTCGGTAACGGATAAAGATTTAAAGAGGTAAAAATGGACAAGCAAATAAGAATGTCGGCATCTGAAGTCGATTTATATAAGTATATCTATCATGCAAACAAATTGGATCATAACGATATAGCATTGACAGAGGCAGGGTTGCAGTCAATGAATAATTTGCTCTGCAAAATAGAAAAAATCAAGCCGACTTATCCCGATAAACGTTGGGAGTTTTGGTTTTCCGTACCGAGGGGAACGTTGAAACAATACATAAAATTCAATAAATACTACGATTCCGAAGAGTGTTCCGAAGAGGAATTCCAAAAGGATATGGAAGAAGAATTCCCGAGAAAAAGGGTATGGTTTAAAATAGGCGTTATCAATGAAAACGGTTACGTTGTGATTTTTCTTGACGACACCGTACTTGTGCGCAGAAGTCCGGATATGGAAGGGGATTTCTTTCCAGATTCTCGGTTAGACAGAATACTTGAATTTTTAAGACAAACTGTTGCTGATACCGTCGAAATGTTGAAACAAGGCGTGTATAACGATTATGTTAAAAAAGAGTTGCCTTACGAAAACAGAAAAGGATTTATCAACCGCGCGCTCTATTGGCGGCTTGTCCCGAAAAGCAAAAGAAACGATCGCGACGGGTTAAAGGAAAAGGAGATAGATAAACTTATAAAGCATGTTAAGAACGGGAATGACCTGTTTGCGGCAAAAGCATCGGAGCGTTATGAACGCATGTCTTCAGGAAAGTATTATGAAGTTTGCTCTTATTGCTATACCGCCGCAGGTTATAAGGAGTTGGATGGAAAGACGCCTAAAGAAATGTTCAAACGTCACGGCGACGATCGTGACGGCGGAATGAGTTTGCTTGACGAGAATTCGCAAGACGACTTCGATAAATGGTTTAAGTTAAGCACGCAGGAAAAATGGGAGATAGAAAACCCTTCGCACATGTGGGAAATCTCTTGCGGGCATACGCATACGATGATTCATTTGTATTTGTTTTGGGACGACGGATATTGGTTTTATCTTTCCGGAGGAACGCATTGTTTGACGACGGAAGTCGTGCGTATGTATAACGCGATGAAAGATAAAGGCGTTCCCGTTCTTCTCGGACACGCCGGGCAAATAGCAGATAAACTGCTCGGAAACGACGATCTTGGCATTATTCCGAATAACGATATGGGGTGGCGTTATTGGTATGGCGGGTTCCCGAAAGACGACGTAATCAATTTTGTTCAATTAAGCGACGGTAATGCGGAAGCGGTTATCAAAAACGCTACTTGGTTTGATATTGCCGACGTAAAATTGTCAGATAAATAACGTAAAAAGCGGCTACAAATTCGTAGTCGCTTGTATGCTATTCGGGAAAATTGTGTTTTGTTATCATAATTCGACAACATAACCCCTAATAACCCCTTGACAAAATTAAAGAAAGGGGTTATAATGGTGTTGTAGTTGATAAGGTCTCGATAAGTGAAAAACCGATATAGAAAATGTGTGAGGTAAAAAAATGGATTTTGATTTAGTAGAGCAGCTAAAGGTTAGTCTGTTTGAGAACAGTATTGATGTTGCAATTGATTTTGCTGAAATAGGTTTGGATAATCTTTTGAGTGATATAACAGATAGTGAAATTTTACAAGAAATCCCTATTATAAAAACCATATATTCAGTATGTAAGGTTGGTTTGGCTATACAAGAAAAGCATCTGTTAAAAAAAACATTAGTCTTTATAAAAGAATTTAATTCAAAACAGATAAAGCCGAAAAAATTAGAAAAATATAAAAAGAAAATAAATGAACAGCCTCATTATGTAGAAGAAGAGCTTGGGCGGGTTCTGATATTGCTAAATAAGATTTTGGACGATAGTAAGGCGGTGATTTTGGCAAAATTATATCGTAATTTTATCGAAGAAGAAATCGATTGGAAACAGTTTTGCGAGCTTACAGATATTACCGAACGTATATTTTTATCCGATATAAAAGTATTGTTGCATGGTTACAAACATAAAGGTGTTGACTTAGGAGATTTTCCGAACTATCATCTTGATAGGCTGATTAGCATTGGTTTGTTTGAAAACCACAATAGATTAGGAGGGGATATAGTTTTAAGCGGTGGAGATTCGAGCGTGGGGCAAGAAGCAAATAAAGATGTGGATGTAACAGAGATTGGTGTGATATATAGTAAATATGGTTTAGAAGTGAGTTTTTGATTTAGAATAAATGCAGATGTGAGGTGGAAATGTGGTTGACGAAAGGATAAAAACCTTGCAAATTTCAGCTCTAAGCCGAATCAACTTTTGTTTCAAGGAGTTAAAAAATAGTCCTCCTTTGAAATGGATAAATGATGTTGTTGATGAAGGTAGTCTTGAACTATCCATTCAGAATTATAAAAATCTTACTCGGGCTGAACAAGCATCATTTAAAAAGACATTATACGAATTTTTGGATCGACAGTCCACAACGGAAGCGAGGATAATGCTTATAATCAATTATTTGTCAGCCTTATTGATAGAAGGACGGAATAATCAGATTTCGATACACAAAAATTTTGAAAACAAAATGCAAGAAATCAGAAATTTTGAAACAGAAAATAAAGATACTCTACATAACCTAAAATCAGCTCGGGATAAATTGTATGCTCACATAGATTTGGATTGGCAGAAGTATGCAAAATCAATTACATTTGACGAGTTCGAATGTTGTATAAAGTTCTTAAATGACTTGTTTGATTACAGAGTTTTTGACTGATATTTGACGGAGAGTGAAATATGGATAATAGAGAAATTGAAAACGAATTATCGAAAATTCGGCAGGAAATATCCGAATTGCCGATAGGGTATATCTCGAAAAAGACGATTAACGGAAAAACGAAGCAGTATCTTCAATGGACGGAAAACGGCAAAAAGAAAAGTAAATATGTCGATGACGAACTTGCCGAAGAATTGCGTGCAAAAATAGAGCGTAGACGCGAACTTCAAAAACGCGAAAAAGAACTTACTTTTATGCTTCCCAAACCGCAGAAAACAGAGAAAAAGGAAGAAGAAAAGCACGTTTTCAGAACCGATGTAATGCTCGGAGAAAACTTGAAAAGTTACGTTCAGACAGTCGCAAATTATAAAAAAAGAAGTCTTTATAAGAATATTTGCGATTATGTTTACGGAGATGTTCGCGACAGAGTTTTTATTCTTTACGGATTAAGGCGTACGGGCAAAACGACGCTCATACGCCAAGTTATAGCCGAAATGAATGAAGAAGATTTTTCAAAAACGGCATTTATTCAAGTCAGTGCGGGAATCGGTTTAAGCGATATAAATCAGGACTTGAAATACCTGATGAACAGCGGATACAAGTATGTGTTTATCGATGAAGTAACTCTTATCGAAGATTTTATCGAAGGCGCTGCGCTTTTTTCGGATATATTTGCCGCTTGCGGAATGAAAATCGTTTTGTCTGGTACAGATTCGCTCGGGTTCTTCTTTTCCGAAGACGAGCAGTTATATGACCGTTGCATTTTTCTTCATACCACGTTTATTCCTTACAGAGAATTTGAAGAGGTTCTCGGCATAAAGGGAATCGACGAGTATATTTGTTACGGTGGAACGATGAGCCTCGGCGGCGTTCATTATAACGAAAAATCCACGTTCGCAAACAAGAAAAGCGTTGACGAATACGTCGATAGTGCGATAGCCAAAAATATTCAGCATTCTCTTAAATGTTATCAATACGGCGGGCATTTTCGCGCGCTCTATGATCTGTATGAGAAAAACGAGCTGACGAGCGCGATAAACCGCGTTGTGGAAGACGTCAACCATCGTTTCACTTTAGACGTTCTGACGAAAGATTTTATGTCTCATGATTTGGGGATTTCGGCAAGGAATTTGCGAAACGACAGGCAGAATCAAAACGATATTCTTGATAGAATCGACAAAGAAGAATTTACAAAGCGGCTTAAGAATCTGCTCGAAATCAGAAATAAAGAAGAACAAATCGTAACGATTTCGGAAGATCATAGAAGAGAAATAAAAGAGTATCTCGACGCTTTGGATTTAACGGTTGATATCGATATTCAGACGTTGCCTGTCGGTCGCGAAAAGAGCTACAAAACTGTTTTTACTCAACCGGGAATGAGATATTCGCAAGCAAAAGAACTCGTGCAATCGTTGCTTGAAGACGGGGAGTTTCAGGAGCTTTCAATAGATGAAAGAAATGCGGTTATCGAACGGATTTTAAGCGATATAAAGGGTAGAATGATGGAAGACATCGTGTTGCTCGAAACAAAGATTGCGAATCCGAAAAAGCAAGTTTTTCAGCTTCAGTTTGCCGTCGGCGAATTCGATATGGTTGTTGCGGATAATGCGAATGCGACTTGTGAAATTTACGAAGTAAAGCACAGCAAGGAACAATCGAAAGAGCAATTCAGGCATATGATTGACGAAGAAAAACTGAAAAACACGGAATTCAGATACGGGAAAATCACGAAGAGAACGGTCATCTATCGCGGAGAAAATGCAACTTTGGAAAACGGAATCGAATACAGAAACGTAGAAGATTATTTGAAATCTCTTCTTTGAAATCGCGAAGTGCGTGGTTCGAAAACGGAACGGAAAAAGCGAGAAAACTGAAAAAAGAAAATTCAAAACGGCTGATAAAATCAGCTATTTTGGGCAACGCAGACATCTTTGTAGTACGAAAAAGCTACAAAACAGAAAAAGCACAAGATTTAGTAGGCCTTGTGCTTTTTTGTTGCTATATCTTGTGGTTCGCGCCCTTCGCGGAATATTTGAATTTAGGAGCTGCATTTTGACCTATTTTTCAAAAAACAGGACTTGAACTGACGACTTCGTTTTAATCCCCGCCTAATAACTACGCTTTAATATAAATCTATTAGATAAAACAAAGAGTGCGATTTCTATTTTTGAATTCATTATGTGGTTAATATATAATTTAATTAAAAAAACATTAACATAATCGAAACAAAACAACGCGCACCTAATCAGCAGCGTTGTTTTGTTTTCTGTATTTTGACGGCGAAACTCTGAAGGTTTTCAAAAAAGCCTTGCAAAAGTGAGACGTGTTAACAAAGCCCGACATGGACGCGGTTTCTTCTACGGACAGGTCGGATTTAAGCAGCAGTTCCTTTGCGTGGGAAAGCCTTTCGTTCATTATAAATTCGTGTAAAGAAACGTTCATGTTTTCGCGGAAAATTTTACTTAAGTAAAACGGATGGAAAAACATGTCCGCCGCCATTTCCTTTATCGTGTAATGTTTGGAAATATTGGCGTGCACGTAAGACACCGTGTCCATGACTATTTTTTTGTTGCCTATCCCGACAAATGTTTTTGTTTCATAAAGTTCCAGCAAAATAAGCTTCAGTAAAAGAGAACGTTTAATTTCGCTTAATTCGCCCGAAATGGTGGCTTCCGTTAATAGAGAAACGAGATGAGCGTTAGTAGTAGCCGGGAAGTCGGTAAAAACGGCGTAAGGATAAAAACATTCGGTAACCGCGTCGTCGAACGCGACAGATTCTATTTTCGGGTTGGTGGGGGAAATCGGAGTTATTAAATCGCGGCATTTCATAGTCAGGTCGAAATTGATGTTGGCAAGCAGGATATCGAAGTCGCGTTTGTCGTTTTGCTTTTCGCAGGTAATCCTGTAAGGGACGCCCGGCGCAATAACCGCGATAGTGTTTTTACCGAGGACACGCTTTCCGTCCGAAAAGTGCAGCGTCGCTTTTTTATCGTAGGGCATAAAAAGCCGCCAGTCTTTTGCGGGGTACAGCTCAGGTGCTTCGTCCCGGACGGAGATGTACGACATGAGTTTTGCAAATCTGACGAAGGGATTTATTTCGCTTATTTCCAGAAATTTCATCTTTTATCCACCGATATTTGTTTCAGAACATTTTTGTTTGTTTTCCGATATTGCTTATTATGCCAGACAGATTATATAATAATTATAATCTTTCATAAAGGCCAAGTCAAACGATTTGACGATTTTACGGTCAGAAAATCGGAAATCGGCCGACGAAAAACAGGAATAATGGTATGGAAAAAAGTAAAATCAAAGTTATTTTATCGGTATGCGTGCTTTCTTTGTTAATAGCCACTTGTGTTTTCGGCTGCGCACAGAATCAGGTTAAGTCTAAATTGAATTACAAAGTGGAATATTATCTTGAAAATCTTTCGGGAGAATACGAAAAAGACGAAGAATTGGGTTACGTTGATTCGGTTCCCGCAAAAAGCGAAGTTACCGCATCGGATAAAACGCCTGCGGGCTTTTCGGTTGACGAAGATAAAAGCTGTTTAGGCGCGGTCATCGGCGACAACAGCACTGTACTAAAAGTATATTACAAGAGAAACGAATTAAGTTATAGCGTCAGCTATTATTTCCCCGACGCGTCGGGCGAATATGTAAAAGACGAAAACTCAAGTTATTCGGAGATTGCAAAATACGGTTCGACCGTCTCCGCAAAAGAGGTAACGCGCGAAGGAACGGCGATTGACTCGGATTTAAGCACAACGTCCGCTGTTCTTACCGGAAACGGCAAAGAATTAAACGTTTATTTTAAGGAACTGCGTTTCGATTACTGCGTGAAGTATTATGTCGAAAACGAAGACGGCGGCTTTTCGGAAGTTGCCGGCTCAGGTTATTCCGAAAGCGCCGCATACGGTCAGCTTGTGACTGCGCAGACTAAAAGTTTTACGGGTTACAGCTTATGCGATGACCTTTCCGTCCGTTCTGCCGAGGTAAAATCGGAAAACGTGATTTTAAGGCTTTATTATTTAAAAAACATTTACGATTATACCGTAACATATCTTTTTGAAAACTCCTTAGGCGAATACGAGGAAAACGCCGATTACGGTTTTACGGGTACGGCATATTACGACGATTTGGTTACGGTAAATCCCGTACTCGTGGACGGATTTCGTTTTAATGCGTCGTTGTCTTCACCCTCGGCGCGAATAGATACCGAAGAAAATGCAATTTATCTTTATTACGACATCAAGGAATCCGAAAAGCACAAAACGTCGGTAACGGTGTTTTACGACGGAACAGTCGGACAGGAGTACGAAAAAGCCGACGAATATTCGACTGATTTATACGTCGAGGAGGCGATAGAAGAAGCTGTATCCGGGCATATTGAACATTTCGATTACGTCGGTTTTTACGCAGAAGACGTATCCGAAACGGAATCCGAATTGTTCCTGTATTTCGACCGCAAACATTACACGGTGACCGAAGAATACTACGTTCCCTCCGACGGTGGATATATTGTCGCTTCGGAATACACGCGCACGACCGAGTGTAAATACGGTGCGCTTATCAGTATAGAGGAGCGCGACATCGAAGGGTTTATCGCCGACTACGGAAATAAAGCAAATCTCATTTCTTCCGCGGTTGACGGCGCAGTCACGCTTAAACTTTATTACGATTATAAAAAATACGACGTTACGATATCGGGTATTTTCGAAAATAACGTCTGGGGCGAAAGTTATGCCGCAGGATTAAGCGGAGTAACGGCGCGGATATTCACGTCCGAAAAGGAATATGACTGTTCCTTGGATGAGTCTGGACAATTAACCGCAAGTCTTCCCGATGGCGTTTACCGCGTCAACGTCGCGCATGAATCGTTTTGCAATTCTTACGACGCCGTTCTTACCGTCTCGGACGGGAAGATCGTAACGGAAGTTCTTTCCGTTGTGTTGGGACCCAAGGCAAACGTCAGCGCGACTTACGGCGACAAAACGGTTGGCGGCAGCGGCGAATTCTCTTTCAACACGGAATACGCCATATGGTACGACTCTTTGCAAGGCGGAGAATATTCGCTGATAACTCCTACTGCAAATTCCTATTTGACCGTATCGGTAAAGGTTACCGCCAAGCATGAGGGAAACTATACGGGCGAAATGTGGAGGGAGACGAATGCACAGAACACTTCGGCGGGAATATCTTTAGTAAACGCCAAAGACAACGGCAATCGCCTTTACGTGGGAGCGTGCGCGGAAGGAGTTTATATAAAAGCGTTTCCTTCCGGCAGATATTCTTATATAAGAAACGATGCGTTTTCGTCGGATCCTCTTCGTGCCGATTCGGGTGTAAATGCTGCCGATTCCAACCATACGGTAAATCATTCCACCGTTCTTACCGTATCGAGGGGAGCCGATAACTTTGTTTACATATATCGCGACGGGGTTTACATATGTCATATCGACGCAAGCGGATATATCATGATCGGAAAGTCGGTTGTTTTACGTCTTACGGACAACTGGTCGTCATATCTGGGCGCGGCGTCCGTTGCGGCTATCGAGGCAAACGGACTTGACGCAGATCAGTTTTCTTTCGACGACATACAGTATTCCGTTTCGTCGCGCGTTTCGGAAGGGCTTAAGGGATTTTCGTTAAAAGCGGAAGGCGCGCCTGAGGCGGCTTTTCCCGATTACGTGGCCGCGGGAGAAACGGTCCTGTTTAATACGGAGGTGCCCGACGGCAAAATTTTGTACGGAATAAAAGTCAACGGCAAGGAATACCTTCCCGTGACGGTGGAAGGGAACAAAGCGGAAAACGTCGTTTCCGTCACGGTAACGGGGGAAGTAAGTCCGGAAAAAACTTTAATAATCGAATATTGCGAAGGAGTGGATATGAACAGGATTGAAGGTAGGGTTAAACTGGACGAGTGGTATGACGGAAACCTGCAATCGGTTTATCTGGAATTTAAGTCCGCGCTTACCGAAGTCACATACAAAGTTTTTGTGGAATCGGACGGGTATTACAACGTGTTGCTGCCCGACGGCGATTATTCGGTAAGAGTTTTCCATCCGCTTCTTAAGCTGACGTCGGAAGCGCAGTCGCTTAAAGCGGACGGCGACAAAACAGCCGATTACGTGGCGGAATTTTACGATGTCGCCAATATCCCTTGCGGCGCTTATAAAGATTACATAAGGAAATACGAGGATATCGCGGCGTTTACTTTCAACGGGAAAGTCAACGCCCAGAAGATTGACGACCTCGGTATAGAAAAAGTTTACGGCGATTTTGCTTTTTCTTTCGATATGATTCAGGCTTACCGCAATTCGGAAAGCATATTCGGTACCAACGATTATGCTTCGGGATTTCTTATCGGTTCCGACGCGGGTAAGCTTGCAGTGTACTTTAACGGCGGAAACATAAGAATTATGCCCCGCGTTCAGTGGTCGTCAAGAGTGGAATTTGCCAACCCCGCGGGAAATCTGTTTCTAAACTATGATCAAACCGCGCACAATCTTGCGTTTATCAAAAAAGGAGATGTGCTTTATCTTGCGGTGGACGATAAAATCGCATGCTCGGTTTCCGGGGCGGGTATTTTTAATGCGGACGGCAAGCTTATCGCTGAAGTCGACGCGAATTTTAAGGATTTCATAAGCGCGTTTTTTGCCTCTTCCACTTATTCTTTGGGTATGGGCAGCGGCGCCAATATTGTTGCGGGTAATTATCAGAATTATGACAGGACGGGATTTTCAGGTATAAAATTCACTACCGATTCCTCCGTGATAGCTTCTCTTGTAAAAACGGATTACGATCTTTACGTTTCCGCCGGCGAAGGCGCGACGGTTACGGTGGTGGGCGAAGACGTGGATAGTTCCGGAAAATCGGTCAAGACGGGCGGCAGTTTCAGGGTTGTGGTCGAAATTGCAGAGTCAAGAACGATTGAAAGTATAAAAATCAACGGAATCGACAGATATTTTTCGCATTACGATAAAGTTATTTATTTTGACGGTAAGGCTTTTTCCGATGTGAGGATTGAGGTGGCGACTTCGCCCGCCGCACAACGCACCGTAACGGGCAAAACCGACGACGCAAACGCTTTGATTACTTTGTTTACCTCCGCATCGGCATACGAAACGAATCCCGACGGCAACGGAGAATTTACGTTCCTGACGGAAAGTAAAACGGGATATGTAAGAATAATGTTTTCGGACGGAAACGTGCGCAATATTGACGTATCCGGGGAGGGCGACGTTGACCTTGGGGAAGTATCGGCTGCTCAGAAGTCGTGGGCGACTTATACTACGGAAGTGGAAGCCGCCATGGACGTCGTTGTCGACGACAGCAACCGTTACTTGTTTGCCATAGGCACAAGCGAAAGGACGTCGGACAAAAAGGGACATTTTTACGTGTACGACATTCTCAGCGACAAGGTAGTTGCAAAACCCGCGTTTAATCTGGGCAACTGCCGCCAGATAGATTACGAAAACGGATTTTGTTACGTCACGTCCCGCGAAGACGGAATGTGGATAATCGACGTATCAGACCCATTAAATCCCGTTATCGCAAACCATTACGACACGTCCGAGATGGCAACCGGAATAACGGTTTATTCAGATACGGTATTTGTCGCCAACCGGCAGTACGGCGTGGACGTGGTGGACGTGACAGACCCGTATAATCCCGTATTTTTAACGCGCATACAAACAGGTGAAGTACAGTCGCTTGACGTCTACGAAGACATGCTTTTTGCGGGCATCTGGGGAGAGCAGAAAGTGCTTGTCGTCGATATTTCCGATATAACCGCACCCGAAATACTTTACGAAATTCCTTTGGACGGGCGCGGCGACGGAGTCTTTGTGCAAAACGGAGTACTTTATGCGGCGACGGGACATCATGCGCGCGGTGATTCGTCCACGACGTCTTCGCCTGCCTACGGCAAAGGCAACGGCCTCGAGGCTTTCGAAATAAGTAAAGACGGTTATGTCAAACTGTTCGGCGTAAAATTCGATTTGGGCTATGAACCCGGCTTCGATATGTGGGAGGCGATAAGAGCGGGCAATTACGTTTACGTCGCCAATACGTTTAACGGAGTTTTCGTATTTGACATAACGGACATTAAAAATCCGGTAAAAGTCGCAAACATTAAGTGCGACTTACCCCAAACGGGAACAAACAACGTGACGGGATTGGCAATAATAAAAGGTTCTCTGTTTGCAACGGGCGGCAAAGGAGGATTGTTCAGACTAAATGACCCCGACATAGTTTCACCGCTTGGCGACGAGCAACGAAGAGGAGAACTGCCCGAAATGACTGCGTCAAGCTTTGATTCGTCCGTAAGAAAGGGCATTGCCGAGAATTATTTGTTATCTTCATCGGGACAGGTAAGGTCGGTTGCGGTAAACGAAGGTTACATATTTACGGCAAGCGGCAGCGAAGGAATCTCAGTTTACGACCGCATAACCGAAAAGCTTGTGAACAAAATCTTTACGGGTTATTGCGTAAAGGAAATTCTTCTGGACGGCGAATATGCCGTCACGGCGGAGGACCTTGGAGGAGTTGCGATTTATCGCATAGACGACCTTGTAAACGGAAGCTCGGATTTACCCGTCGCACGCTATACGGCAGAGCAGCTTGGCGATACGACTTACGTGACGCGCGCCGAAACCGTACGCATTACGGGCGACAGGGATAACGCCTTAAGCACGACGCCGAGGTCAATAGTCAAAACTCATAACGGCATAAGCGAAGTAAGATTGTCAAAGGTAAACGGCTACGGTAAACGATTCATGCTTTTGCATGCGGGCGGCAGTTGGGGCTATGTCGCGGACGCAACGGATTTTTCAGATATCCGCGTCGTATATAAATTCGCTATACACACGGGATTGATGTATTCTCGCAATTTCTCCGACGAAACCGTGGACGACAGATATTTCGTAATCGGCGGCAACAGCTTCGGCATTGCTTACCTTGACGTTTCGGGCGAGTATCCGGCCTTTTCGACCGAGTACTGGCACAACGGCTTTAAAGGTACGCCTTCGAATTCTTTCGCGTATATAAGCAACGGCATTTGCACCTTGAAGCGCGACGAAGGCGACGCTATCCTTTTCAGCACAAGTGCGGGTATAAGAATTCTTGATAAAAACACAAAATCCTTTTATGACGCTGCGGCTTATCCTGCGTCGACGGGTTGGCCTAAAATTTTCGGAGACGTAATGGTGCTTTCAGACCGCGCAAAGGGAATTATATCGATATACGACGTGTCTGTTATCACTTCTCCCGAAGTTATTGCCGAAATTTATACAAACGGGCTGCCCGACATCGCGGCGTTCTACGACGGTAAAATCTACGTTCCCGTCGGTCAGTACGGATTACTTGTAATAAAAACAAAATAAATTTATATAACGGGGTAAAAAAAATGAAAAAAGTTTATAAGGTAATCGCGCTTTTGATTTTCGCGATGTCTGCTTTCGCTCTTTTCGGGTGCGGCAAAGACTTCAATCTGAGAGTCGCAACAAAGGAGTACAATCTTGTCGAAGGGGAAAGAGAGCAGATTGAAGCTTCCGTGGAAAATTACGACGGTGAAGTTGCGTTTACGTATTCAAGCTCTGACGAAAGCGTCGCCGCGGTGGAAAACGGTTACATTGTCGCTTTGAAAGGCGGTACGGCGGAAATTACGGTCGGCGCGTCGGTAGACGGGGAAAATATTTTTTCCGTAATCAAAGTAAACGTAACCGAGGTCTATAAAGTGGAATTCGCCGTGGACGGAGTGGTTATTTCCGGCAAAGATTACAAGCAGGGCGAAACTATAATTCTGCCCGACGAACCCGTCAAAGACGCCGACGTACGCTATACTTATACTTTCGACGGCTGGCAGGGGTATACGGCGGGCATGACTGCAAGCGCCGACGTTAAATTCGATGCTATGTGGCAAGAAAAACTTAACGAATACAAGGTAAGGTTTTTGTCCGACGGAGAATTGTTTCACGAAACGACTTTGCCTTACGGTACGCTTATCTCCGCACCCGAAGCAACGCCCGAAAAGCAAAGCGAAATGTACGACTACGCTTTTGTCGGCTGGGAAGGACTGACGGATTCGACTACGGTAAGCGGCAATATGGAATTCGAGGCACAGTTTACGCCAAGTATAAAGCGATTTAACGTAACGTTCGTCGTCGACGGTAAAACGTATTACCAAAAAGAATATTCTTACGGCTCAACCATCGTACTTCCCGAGCCGCCCTATAAAGACAAGACGGCGCAGTACACTTACGTATTTACGGGCTGGAGCGGTTATACGGAAAACATGACGGTAACCAAAGAGGAAACTTTTGTCGCTGATTTCAGCGAAACCGTCAACAATTACTACATAAAATTCACTTCGGAAGGAAAGGTGGTGTCATACGAGTCTTATCCTTACGGCGGGACTATAGTTCCTCCCGCAACGCCTTCTAAAGAAAACACTGCTCAGTACACCTATACTTTCGGTGGCTGGCAAGGGTATACGGAGGGTGACGTCGTCACCGGAGAAATGGAATTTACCGCAATCTGGATTGCGACAGTCAACAATTACGACGTAACATTTATGCACGAAGGCGAAGAATACGGAATTAAGGAAGACGTGCCTTACGGTACGTCGATAGAAAGCATTCTGATCGAAGTTCCCGAAAAAGAAGGTTATACTTATAAATGGGTTTACGAAGGCGAGACCGTAACCGGCAACATTACGGTTACTTCTTTGGGCGAGATAAACGTTTACGACGTGGAATTCGTCCTTGACGGTAAAACCTATAACTCCTATCGTGCAGAATACGGAAGCGAGGTTAATTTGCCCGCTGAGCCCGTCAAAGAGCCCACTTTAACGACTTTATATACTTTTAAGGGCTGGGCCGGCTACAGCGAAGGCATGCGCGTGACGGATAATCTTGTCTTTACCGCCGAATTCAACGAAAGCGCAAGAAGCTACACCGTAACTTTCGTCGTCAACGGCGAAGACTATCGGAAAGACAGCTACGGCTACGGCGACCTTATAATACTTCCCCAAACGCCGGACAATTACGAAACGGAATCGGCTTATTATAAATTCAGTCATTGGGACGGTTACGACGACGGCATGACCGTAAGCGGCGACGAAACGATCGAAGCGGTGTTTACGCGCGTAATTAAAACTTTTACCGTACTGTTTGTTTCGGACGGAACGGAATATGCCGAGAGAGAAGTGGAATACGGCGCCACCATGTCCGTACCCGATCCCGTAAAACAGCCCGAGGGCAACGTGTTATGGCAATTTTCTCATTGGCAGGACGAATACGGCAATGAATTTATTGCGGACGCACCCGTGGTATCAAATATGACGCTGACGGCTGTTTTCGACAAAGCGTATCTTACTTCAGGCAGCGTCACACTTCCTTCATCGGCATTCGGTGAAAATTACGGCGTTTATGCCGATATTACCAATACGGTCATCGATATTGACGGCACGACTGCGGTTGTGGACGAAACAGGCTCTTTCACTCTGACGCTGAAGGAAGGCGAGCACGTGCTCACGGCGGAGCTTAAAGGATTTTTACCCGTAACCCGTTCGCTTGCGGTTACCGAAAACTCGCTTGACTGGGGATCGGTGGAATTTAAGCATGTGGACGTAGAATACAATTACGACAGTATGTCGTACGTCGACGGCGTGCTTTCCCCCGCGCTTGGAAATTCAGTATATCAGACGATTATATTCGACCCCGTCACCGACAGCGATTACATTGCCGTAAGATATACGGTTAACCCGACGTCGTTGTATTTTACCCAAAACGACCAGATAGGTTTTTACATCGAAAGTACCGAAAATCCGACTGTTAATCTGTTGTTTGCTATAAGCGAAACGGGTAAACAGATCAACTTTTTCCCCAATAAGGACTTTTTTAAGCGTAAAACGGTTAATTTCCCCGACGGCGCCGCAAACATCAAGTTCATGGATGCGCCGTACACGCTTGCTTTCGTCATTAACCGTTCGGGCGGATCCTATGTGTTAAGCGTGTTTGTAAACGATGTGATGATCTTAACCGCGGATCTTGCTTCAAGCACACTGTTCGGCGCAGACTCTCCGCTTCTGCCCGCGGGGACGATAAGAGCGGGCGCCGCCGTGCATTATTCCAACAATCGCTATACTACTGATGTGCCTTTTACGCTTACGGGACTTGATTACTCCTTCAGCGAAGCGGCAATAACCGAATACATGACGCCCGAAACATTTACCGTAAGCGGCGTCGTGGCGTACCCCGAATCCAATATTTTCGGCGAAAGCTTTTCTGATTATTATGCGCTTAGCGACGTTACGGTGACTGCCGACGGCATTCCCGTCACCGTCGGGGAGGACGGAACATTCAGCTTTGACGCACGCAGCGGCTCGGTTAATGTCGTCGTTTCCGCGCCGGATTTTCAGCCCGTAGAGGCCGTCGCCACGGTTTCGGACGCGCCTTTGGACCTCGGCACGATAACTTTACGGCACCGCGAGCTTAATCTTTCCAACGGCGGCATGAGTCAGACGGACGGCATCATAACTCCCGCAGTAGGCAATTCGACGACGTATCAGACCGCAACGTTTGATAAATTGATGACTCAGGATACCCTGGTCATCCGCGAAACGATTCTGATTAAAGACAGTTATATGCAGAATGCCGAGCAGATAGGCTTTTATATTTCGTGCGGAAACGTCAATCTCAGTATTCTGGTGTATGACAATAATTTAAGGACTCTTATCAATAAAAACTGGAGTTTTGTAAAAAATATCACATTTGACGATACTTCGTTAAACATTAAAAAGGGTTCTGCTTTCATGGCTGGAAAAACGCAATTTGACCTTACGCTTGTCGCGGTAAGAAACGCTGAAAATAAAACTTTCGTATTAAGCATTTATATCGACGACGCGCTTGCCATTACCACTGATATCGCTTCCGTAACCGCTTCTGCGGGCAATTACATTGACTATCTGCCTTTTACAGGCGACATTACTTTCGGCGCAATGGTAAACTACAGCAACGGCAAATATACCGAAGAAACGGGCGCCCCAATCGCGTTTACCGACATAGACTATTCGTTTGCCGCCTTTCCGCTGCCCGCTCCGAGATAATAGGCGACTGCCGCATTTATTCCGACGCCGAAACCTACGCCGACGGCATTCGCAAGATTCTGAAGAGGATAAACGATGGATATGGCCGTCATGGCGCCTTCGCTGACTTGTGCGACGAAAAAACTGTCGACGATATTATAGAGCGAATTGACGAGCATGGATATAACCATCGGCAGAGCCATTTTCAAAACAAGCGGCAAAACCGGCTTTTCTTTCATGAATGTCTGATCCACGGACGCATCCTCCCGAAATCAGATTTTTACGATATAATCTGCTTTTCTTTCGGCCGCCTTCGGAAGTGCCGCCGCCGGATAACCGAGCGCAATAGCGCCTACCCCGCGCAGGGTTTCGGGTAAATTCCAACTTCTCAGTAATTCTTTTCCTTTCTCGCTGTCAAAAACTTCACGCTCCCTGTGTACCCAAACAGAGCCGAGGCCGAGGGAATGGGCGGCAATCATCATATTTTCCAGAACGCAACTTCCGTCCTCCACAAACGTATTTGCCTTTCCGTCGGCGAGGACGAGGATAATTACGGGTGCCCCGTAGTAAGGGTCGGTATCTTTGCCCATGACTTCCGCGTTCAGGCGCGCTATCTTATCGCGATACGCGGCGTCTTTGACGGCTACGATAACGGGCGACTGTCTGCCTCCTCCCGTGGGCGCATACGTTCCCGCCTTCAATACGGCGTCGAGCAGTTCTTCCGGTATTGCCTTTTGACTGAAAGAGCGCACGCTTCTTCTCGTTTCGATGGCTTTAATAACACTGTTTTCCATAAAAATTACCTCCGTTGCATAAAAAACGCCGCACAGCTAGAAGCTGTGTGGCGAAAAGATGACTTATCAGGAAAAATCCACAACGATTTTCTTTGGTAATTATACTACCCTGAAAATTGTTTGTCAAGCTTACATTAAATTTTGCATATGTGTTAGATCAAGATATTGCGCTTGAGCCGCATTAGGCGCAGCCTTGAAATGAAAACTAATATTTTGGGTCGTAAATATTTATGCTAAAACCTTGTCAAGAAGAGTTTGTATTTAAGCCAAATAAAAGCTGTTTTGCATATGTTTTTGTGCGTTTTAAAGTAAAAATTTTCTACCGTCTTTAACCCATTATCACTAGCTTCGAATACTGTTTTTATCTGAGGTTGTATGCGATTAATATAAATTTTTTTCTTCTACGCTGAAAGGTGGAATCATTCGCCGCCACAGTTCTATATCTTGTTTTATTAGAATCGTTTACGGAAAGTTGGTTTTGATTTTTTAATGACCGATACATGCTACTTTCTTTTTCGCCATAATATTACTACTTCGCCGGGCGCCGTCGGCGCCCGGCATTTAAGATATTTTTGATGTCTTGGCCGGTCAAAATTTACGTTTAGTCGTATTTCGGATTATAGCCGCCGCTTTTACGTTTTCTGTTACTTAAATCGATTTGAAAGTGCGGGTGCTTTTCTGCGGCAATATCAGAACGTGTTTTTATGCGGATAGTGCGCAAAGTATCGTTCGCTTTATGCATAGCCGGCGGTTATATCGGCGTGCCGTAAAACATAAAAATTCTATTTTATCGGTAGAAATTTTTTTCGCCATTTCTTGGAAAGCCGAAGCGACCTTGGGTTTTTTGAAAGTTTTTCCGCCGTAATAAGCGTTATTCCGACAATAT
>CALWBH010000004.1 GCA_944376015.1 uncultured Clostridia bacterium | reverse complement strand
GCAAACGCCGAAACTTTCACAATATCGTAAAAATCTTATCGATATCCGAACTTCGTCTATGCAACGGAAAAGGTAAATAAAATTAATCCAAAAAACTGTCTATAACTCGGAAATTTTCGTAATCGCCGGAAAGAAGATCTTCTTCAACGCTCCATTCAGGCATATTGTATATGCTGAACTCCGCCGTAATGCGGTCTTTGGGCAAAGTTTCTCTGCCGGCTCTGACGACTTTGTGTTTTTCATAAAGCTCATCCGCTTTTATATCGATGTTTACGACCGTATCCGGTTTTTCGAACGCTCCGCTGTCAAAGACGGGGCGTTTCAACGTTTCCGCGCAAATATATGCCGGCAATGTACCGCCCGTTAATCCGTCAGGCAGGTAACCGCTTTTACAACCGCTCCACACCGCTACCACGTAGCCCGGATTATAAGCAATGCAATATGCGTCCGTATTTCCTTGTTCGTTCCCGACGGTTCCGGTCTTGGCTGCCGTGTTCGGTACGGACGACAAAGCCTTTGCAGTTCCCGTACGAGCACATTCTCCCAGCATCGTATTTATAAGATACGCCGTTTCCTTTTTGACCGCGTGTGTATCGTAAGAAGCAAACTTACAATATGCGCGCGCCATCGTCAATAGATTTTCTCCGTTTTCGGTACCGCCGAGAGCGATTGCGAGTCCTTTATCGTTCGATGAAAAACTCAATCCGTAACGCGAGGCATAACGCTTCGCGTTGTCGATACCGATCATATCCAATAACTTTACTGCGGGAATATTGAGCGAACGGCTGAGACATTCCGTCGCGGTTGCCCATCCGTAATACTTGCCCAAATAATTTCGCGGCGAATAATTTCCGAATTTTGCAGGAGCGTCGAGCAGGGGAGTCACGGGACTAATGATCCCGTCGTCCAATGCGGGCGCATAACATACCAGCGGTTTAATAGTACTGCCCGGCTGACGGCGCAATCCGCTCAGGTCTTCAAATGTATTTGAAGCGGCGGCGACGATGTTTTCGGTTTCGCTTTCGACTATGACCGCGGCTACGGTGACATCTTCGGGAATATCCGTTTTTTCAAGCGCCGATGTCAAAGCCTCCTGCGCCGCAGACGTATAAGCCGTGTTTATTTCCGCGCCGTCGGTTTTTAACGCGTAAGAAAAGAACAAGCCGTCGTTGATTTTTTTGTTAGACAGTAACGTAGGCGCACAAGCTTCTTTCATTTCATTTTCGGTAATAAAGCCGTGCCGCAACATTTCGGATAAAACAAGTCTTTTTCTCTTTTCCGCTGCGGTATTATGTCTGTAAGGGTTATATGCCGCTGGATTATTTATTACGGCAGCCAGCATTGCGCTTTCACCGACGCCGAGCTCGTTTGCCGCTTTATCGAAAAACCTTTCGGCGGCGTCGGCTATTCCGTAAACGCCGTCGCCGAAATACAGACTGTTCAGATACATTCCCAGTATTTCTTTTTTTGTCAGAGTTTTTTCAAGCATACGCGCATAGCTGAGTTCTTTTATCTTTCTCGAAAGCGTTTTTTCGGGAGAAAGCCACACGTTTTTAACAAGCTGTTGCGTGATTGTGGATGCGCCTTCTTTCGCGCTGAAACTCAGTATGTCCTTTACCGCTGCGGCGGCAATGCGCTTAGCGTCAAATCCGTCGTGAGAATAGTAACGGGCGTCCTCAATGGCAATAAAGGCGTTTAAAGTATATTCCGGCAAATCGTTTATGTCCGCTTTTTGTCTGCCGTACCCGTCGGCGCGATAAATTTCTTCTCCATTAACGTCGTAAATTTTACGCGTGGTTTTCATTCTTTGAACGGGAACATCCGTATAACCGAAACCCTTTACGGCAAAAGCGGGGTCGGTAGAAAAGGCTACCGCGGATATGACAGTCAGCGTAGCGATCATTATTGTCAAAACGACCGATCTTAAGATTTTTCTCAACCTGTCCACTGTTATTATTATAAATACATTGAGAACGTTTAATACGTCTCAGTCAAGTTTACTTGCATAAATTAAATACATTTGCTATAATATAGCCGTGAAAAAAGTATTTATAAAAACATACGGTTGTCAGATGAACGTGCATGAGACCGAAAAGCTTTACGCGCTTTTCGAGTTTTCCGGTATATCCCAGGCTGACGGCGCGGAAGACGCGGATATCATAATATTCAACACCTGTTGCGTAAGAGAAGGCGCGGAAACCCGCGTGATAGGCAATCTCGGGATAATTAAAAAACTGAAAGAAAAAAAGCCTTCGCTCATAGTCGCCGTATGCGGATGTATGACGCAGCAACAAGCCGTTGCCGAAAAATTACACAAGCGCTGTCCTTTTATTAACATCATAACGGGCACATATAAGCTTTCACGGCTTCCCGAAATGGTAAAACGGATCGAGTCGGGCGAAAAATACATATTCGATCTCGAACTCGATCTTACGGTGCCTTGCGGTATCAATGTCGCAAAACGTTCCGACAATGTAAATAACTTCGTCAACATAATGTACGGCTGCAATAATTTTTGCACTTACTGTATAGTGCCTTACGTAAAAGGCAGGGAACGCAGTCGCCGAAAAGGAGATATAATCGAAGAAGTACGTCAACTCATAAACGGCGGTTGTAAAGAAATAACTCTGCTCGGTCAGAACGTAAACTCATATAACGACGGAGACAACGACTTTTATACTTTGTTAAACGAAATATCCGATATAGAAGGGGATTTCTGGATAAAATTCATGACTTCGCACCCCAAGGATCTTTCCGACAAGGTTATCGATCTTATCGCTGAAAAAGATCGGCTTGCTCACTATATTCATTTGCCTCTACAAAGCGGAAGCGACAGAATACTTGCGCTTATGAACAGAAAATACGACATCGCGGCATATATGAAAAAGATCGACAGGATAAAGAAAAAAATGCCCGACGCGGGTCTGACCAGCGATATAATCGTAGGGTTTCCGACGGAAACAGAAGAGGATTACCTTTTGACCGAAAAAGCAGTCAGACAGGTACAATACAACAATCTGTTTACTTTTATTTATTCAAAACGCTCCGGAACACCCGCCGCCATCATGGAAGGACAAGTCCCAGAAGAAACAAAAAAAGAACGCATTGCGCGTTTAATATCGGTGCAGGCGGAAATCGCAAACAAAAAAGCAGCGGAATGCATAGGAAAAACTTACAAAGTGCTTTGCGATTCGCGCGACGGAAAAACGTTAACGGGAAAAACCTCCGACGATCGCGTTATAGTGTTTGAAAGCGAAGACAAAGATCTTTACAATAAATTCGTTAATGTAAAAGTAACTAATGTTAAAAACAGTAAATTATACGGCAAGGCGGTAAAGTGACATGGCATTATCACCAATGATGGAGCAATATCTGAACATTAAAGAAAACAATCCGGGTTGTCTTTTGCTATTTCGGTTAGGCGATTTTTACGAACTGTTTTTCGACGACGCAATAACCGCCAGCAGAGAACTCGATCTTGTCCTTACCGGACGTGATTGCGGACTTAACGAACGCGCACCTATGTGCGGAGTGCCTTTTCATGCCGTAGATAATTATATCGCAAAGCTGGTTGATAAAGGCTATAAAGTCGCGATATGCGAACAACTCGACAATCCGAAAAAAGGCATCGCAAGACGCGAAATAGTCCGAGTTATAACTCCGGGTACTGTAATGGAAAGCGAGATGCTTTCTGCGGACACCAATAATTATTTGTTGTCTATATGTCTTGCCGACGATAAAGCAGGAGTATGCTGGGCGGACATATCGACGGGCGAATTCAACCGTATGACGATAGACGCGGGTATCGCAATAAAACTGAACGATCTGCTTTTAAGAATCAAACCTTCGGAAATAATATGCAACGGCGAAATGAAAATGATGAGCCGCAATCTTTCCGCGGTAAAATACGGCGGACTTTGCGAGTTTCAACAGCTGGACGAAAGCGATTTCGATAAAAATAAAGCCACAGAGATTATTCCGACGATGTGCAAAGATCATGCCGCAATACTACGAGAAGAAGACGTATGCGTCAGGGCGTGCGGAGCGTTGTTACGTTACATCAGACAAACGCAAAAACGCGATCTGAAATATATTCATTCGGAAGGACGTGAAGATAAATGCATGACGATAGACAGCATTGCGCTTTCTACCTTGGAAATAACATCGTCTTCCAACGGAAGAAAACAGGATTCGCTGTACGGCGCAGTCAATCAAACGCTTACCGGCATGGGAGCGAGATTGCTTGTCAAGCGACTTACCGCGCCGAGTACCGACGTCGATATTATCGATCGGAGACTGAATGCCACGGAAGAGCTTGTCAACAATAAGATATTACGCGGCGAAATAGCGGACGAACTGGCGGGAATTTCAGACATCGAAAGGATAAGCACTCGCATCGCATACGGGAACATAACCCCGAAAGAATGCGTGGCGCTTGCCAACTCTCTCGACAGACTTCCTAAATTAAAAGCAAAGCTCAATACGGCAAAGAGCGAATTGCTTACCGCGCTTAAAAATTCGCTTGATCCGTTGACGGATATAGCGAACGAGCTTCACTCGGCTATAAAAAACGATCCGTCTACGTTCATAAGAGACGGGGGAGTAATAAACGACGGCTACAATAAAGAACTTGACGAATATAGATCCGTTTCAAAAAATTCCAAAGCTATATTAGCTAAAATAGAATCGGAAGTGAAAGAACAAACGGGCATTAAAAATTTACGCGTAGGCTTTAACAGCGTATTCGGGTATTTTATAGAAGTGCCGAAATCGCAAGCGGGACTCGTTCCGTATACATACGTCAGAAAACAAACGACAGCAAACTCCGAGCGATACATAACCGAAGAGCTCAAACAGATAGAAGACAAAATACTTCATGCGGAAGAACGCGCGCTCGAAATCGAAGCCGCACTGTATTCCGCGCTTATAACAAGATTATCTTCGCTTTGCGACAGAATGCTGTCTTCGGCGGCTATTGTTGCAAATATTGACGTTCTGCGTTCGGGAGCGGAAATCGCCGCAAAGTACAGATACACGAGACCTATCGTTACGGATCAAAACCGTATTATTAAAATTTCGGAAGGAAGGCACGTAACGGTAGAACGTATTGAATCTAAATCTTTCGTGCCTAACGACGCTTTTATGGACGACGGCGAAAATCGCACCATGATTATAACCGGTCCGAACATGGCAGGCAAAAGCGTATATATGCGACAGATAGCGCTCATTGTCATACTTGCGCAGGCGGGAATGTTCGTACCTGCCGATAAAGCGGAAATAGGCATCGTTGACCGCATTTTTACGCGAGTAGGCGCAAGCGACGATCTTCATACGGGACGAAGCACGTTCATGGTGGAAATGAGCGAAGTCGCGCACATTCTCGAAAACGCGACAGACAACAGTCTGATACTTCTCGACGAAGTAGGCAGGGGAACCGCTACTTACGACGGACTCAGCATAGCCTGGTCCATAATCGAATATTTATCCGAAAAATTCAAAGCCAAAACGTTGTTTTCCACGCATTATCACGAACTTACCGATCTTGAAGGAGTGGTGGACGGCGTAAAAAACTACAAAATGACAGTCAGAGAGTTTAACGGCAATATCATCTTTATGCGAAAACTCATGCGTGGCAGCGCT
>CALWBH010000003.1 GCA_944376015.1 uncultured Clostridia bacterium | reverse complement strand
TTTCGTCGTATTTCTTCATCCGGCAACCGCAGGCGCTCCTACCGGTACGCCGGGCCCGTCGGGCGGTTTCGGGCTCGCGGGGCCTACGGGGCCTACGGGCGCGACGGGCGCCACGGGAGCGACTGGCGCAGTCGGTCCTGTCGGACCCACCGGAGCAACGGGTGCAACCGGACCCACGGGAGCAACCGGCGCGACAGGCGCGAGCGGCGCGGTCGGACCCACCGGTCCCACAGGCGTAAGCGGTCCTACCGGTCCTACAGGTCCTACGGGAATGGCAGGCGTCAGCGGCGCCACGGGTGCAACGGGCGCTACGGGTGCTACTGGTGCGAGCGGCGCTACGGGTCCTACCGGTCCTGCCGGTACCGCAGGCGCTGACGGCGCTACCGGACCGACGGGCGCTACAGGCGCCACGGGTCCTACCGGTCCGATGGGACCGACAGGTCCGTCTACGGGAGTTACGGGACCTACGGGTGCGACGGGCGCTAGCGGAGCAACGGGACCTACGGGTCCGACAGGCGCAGTCGGCGCGACGGGCGCTGACGGAGCAACGGGTCCTACGGGCGCGGAAGGCGCTACCGGACCGACAGGTCCCGAAGGCCCCACCGGTCCCGAAGGCCCCACCGGTCCTCAGGGCGCGGCAGGAAACGAAGGCGCTACAGGCCCTACGGGCGATACCGGACCGACAGGTCCGACAGGCCCTACCGGACCGACAGGTCCGTCGAGCGGAGCAACGGGTCCGACAGGTCCTACCGGCGCTGACGGCGCTACAGGTCCTACCGGTCCGGAGGGTCCGACAGGTCCTCAAGGTACGGCAGGTGCGGAAGGCGCGACGGGACCTACGGGCGATACGGGTCCTACGGGTCCGACAGGACCTACCGGGCCGACCGGTCCTTCGGGGGCATTGCCTTTCAGCGTTGCGGCGGCAGTCAGTGACGCGACGGGTACGGGAGACATAGTCCAGCAGTTCAACGATTTGCTCGCTAATCTGCGCGCGGCAGGTATCCTTAGTTCCTGAGCGATACGGGGCGGGAGTCGGACTTCCGCCCCGAGCTTTTTTAACGAGATATGAAGATAACTGTATATGCAATAAGTAAGAACGAAAGCAAGTTTGTGGACAGATGGATGGATTCCATGCGCGAAGCGGACGAAATAGTCGTGCTCGATACCGGTTCGTCGGACGATACGGTCGAAAAACTGCGTCGCCGCGGCGCGAAAGTTAAAACGGAGACCGTAACGCCTTGGCGGTTTGACGTAGCCCGCAACCGATCTATGGAGCTTGTCAGCGAAGATACGGATATATGCGTATGCACCGATCTTGACGAGGTGTTCGATAAGGGTTGGCGTAACGAGCTTGAAAAGGTATGGTATAAAGGAGCGGGGCAGGCGGTGTACAGATACGCTTGGAGCGTGCTGCCCGACGGTAGCGACGGAGTATCTTTTTGGTACGAAAAAATTCACGCGCGTTACGGGTACCGTTGGACGCATCCCGTTCACGAGATACTTGAACGCGTCGACGGGAAACCGTCCGTTAAAGTTAGAGCGGAAAATATCCATTTAAAACATTATCCCGACCCTTCGAAATCCCGAGCGCAGTACCTTCCTTTGCTTGAAATGTCGGTGAGAGAATGCCCCGACGACGATCGTAACATGCATTATCTGGGCAGGGAATATATGTTCAGGGGAAGATGGGACGACTGTATAAGGACTCTTACGAAACATCTTGCCATGCCGTCGGCTACATGGAAAGACGAACGGGCGGCGTCGATGCGGTTTATAGCGCGCTCATATTCGAATAAGGGCGAGAAAAGTATCGCTCGCGATTGGTATCTGCGCGCAATAGCGGAAGCGCCGCATTTGCGTGAAGCTTACGTGGAGCTTGCTCGTTTGCTGTACGATTGCGGAGAGTGGGACGGGGTAATATATTTTGCGAGCTGCGCGCTTGCCGTCGTCGAACGTCCCGAAACGTATATGAACGACGCAACAGCATGGGGCGCCTTGCCTTACGATCTGCGCTCGATAGCTTATTATAATACCGGCAGATACGATTCCGCATTAAGCGACGTGCGTTCCGCTCTGCGGTTCGAGCCGAAAGACGAACGGCTGTTGTCTAACGAACGTCTGATCGCATTGAAGTGCGCCGATAAGGTTTAATGTAAAAATCGAAAAGGTTTGTAAAACGGCGGCGGACAATTTTCCGTTGCCGTTTTGCGGCTAATAAATTTGGTCGTATTTATTCTCCGAAATAAATTCTTCCGAACGTGAGCGACGCAAACTTCCGCTGTTTTTTGTTCGATTTATAAAAAACCGTTTGTTTCGAGTTTCTTTTTATTATACCGTATTGACAAATTGATACGAAAGCATTATAATAAACAAAACGCTTTCATGCTCGCGTTAGGCGGCAAATGCCGAACGACGAGTATTAAAACTTGTGCGCAAGGAGAAAACGATGTTTTGCAGGTATTGCGGAAAACAAACCGATAATCAAGACGGCGTATGTGACGAGTGCCGCGCTTCGGCTAACGCTCAATGCAACGGAGCGCCCTATCCCGCACCGCCTTATCCGCCGCAGGGTTACGGAGCGCCTTATTATCCCGTGCCGCCGTACCCGCCGCAAGGTTACGGAGCGCCCTATCCCGCACCGCCGTACCCGCCGCAGGGTTACGAGGCTCCTCAATACGCCGCACCGCCGTACCCGCCGCAAGGTTACGAAGCTCCTCAATACGCCGCACCGCCGTACCAGCCGCAGGGCGACGGAAATGCCGTGTATAACAAATACGGGAGCAATGTTTTCGGTATAGCGTTGGCTTCGACGTTAATAGGCTCGATTTGCAACGTTCTTTCGTTTTTCGGAATGATTGAGTTTATAGCGTATTACGCTTATTTTATGTCTTACGGATCCGAAATAACGGATTATTTGAGTTACGATAAAATAGGTATAATTTTATCGGTGATCGGGCTTATCGGTTCCGTAACCGCTTTGGTACTTGGTATAGTGGCTTTACGAAAGGTATCCGCATTGAGAAAAAAAGGAATAAACGCAAAAGCCCCGTTTGCTCTCGGGGTCGTGGGAGTGGTTACTTCGGCTACCGCTTTGTTAATGTTGTTTTGCGGTTTTATTTGCTATATCGCTTCGTTCTTTTATTAAACTCGGTTATACCGCGCAGGAAAGGAGTTTTTGCCGAAATTCATAAGTCGGTCGTCGGGATTCCGCAAGCGTATGCGCGCGCGGAAATGCTTGAAACTTTAATTGAAAAATATCGTTAAAAAACCGCGGAAGCTTTAGGCTTCCGCGGTTTTTACGGGTTTGCAATAAAATTTCGGCAATATTATTTATGATTTTTTATTATATAATTTGTATTGCCGTTGTCGGTATTATTGTTTTCGTTTGTATTGCCGTTTTCTTTACGGTCTTTTGTTTTATCTTCGGCAGACGTTTCGTTGTTATCTCCGTTGACGTTTTTTCTCGGTTCGGGCGCTTTCCTGAAGTGCGCGCGTACGCTTGCCGTATACGTTATTTTTCCCGAAGTCGAGCAACCGTCGGGGTAGCAGTAGGTTTCTTCTGCTTTGATAAGCCGACCTTCCGCGCCCATTGCTTTGGCGGTGTTCTGCGCGTTTTCGAGCGCCATTGAAAGCGCTTGCGCGCGGTATTCGGAATCGTTTTCCGAAGTATAAGTCATTCCGCATATCTCTGTCAAGCCGGCGTTCGAAAGCTCTCTGCGTATCTCTGCGGCGTTATCCGTGGAAGACGCCTTGAATTGCAGATATCTGTAAGCGGTGTAGCCGCTGCCTACGCGGGAAGGGCAGACGTTGTACGAACGTTCTATGACTTCGCCGTAAGGCGCGAAAGCAACGCTGATCTTGCGGAAAGCCGCGGTACTGTTCTTCTCCGCGTCGCTCAGAGTTTCCGCGAGAGTAGTCACGCTGCCGTAAAACTCGCAGCCGTCCGCGTCGACGGTAAGCGTAGCCGTACCCGTGACCGTAAGCGATCTGAGATCGTCGAGCGCGGGAGCGGAAAGCGCGGAAGCGGTGACGCTTCCGCCGATACAAGCGGCAATCATACACATTGCCGCAACGATAAGGATAAGTTGTTTTTTCATAGCTGTTACTCCTTTCCTTTATTGTTTGGCATTGTGTGGAAAATTATGTAAAAATAATATCTTTTAGTTAATTTTACATATAAAAATGCGGCGTCCGAATATTGCGAACGCCGCATTTAGCGCATGTTTTATAATTTATCAATAACCCCATTCGTTGCCGATAAACTCGATGTTTTCGCCGCTTGTATAGCTTTTTACCGTTATATTGTTGTTTTCATAAGTGTTATTGCTGTAAGTCGTCATAACTTTGAGTCCGCCGATTCCGCCGCCGTAAACACGACCGAAGTAGGTGGTATCGCTTGGATAGTCGATGTCTGAAACGGTTACCTCGTCTTTGACTTCGGAATAAATCGTGCAACCTTTTGCCGAAGAACTCTTTACGCTTGCCGCGGAAGTGTAATAAAGCCTGTCGCCGCTTGCTCCCACCACGCCGCCGGCGTTTGCCGTCCAGCCGTCAGAAGTCGCGCTTACTTCGCAAGTCTCGACGTTGCAGGAATCGATATCTCCTACATTGGAGCCGACGAGCGCGCCGGCAGAGGATATAAGCCAACCGGTTGCTTCGACGTTGCTGTTTTTCACCGTAACTCCGTAAATGTAACCGAAATTCTGTCCGACAAGCGCACCCGCATAAACGTCGCCGCGCTGTTCGAGATCGTTGTCGGTCACGCTTACGGTGCAGTTTTCGAGAGTGAGATTTGCGATTGTTCCGTTATTTACCGCGAACATTCCCGCATAGTTATAAGTGTTTTTATACCCGTATTCCGTCCAGACCGCGGACTTTATTTTTGTTATAGACAGATTGGATATCGTGCGACCGTTGCCGTCGAAATTGCCCGAAAAACCCGGCTCCGCGTCTGTATTGTTTCCGACGGGAGTCCATTCCGCTCCGCTCATGTCAATATCTATTTCGAGCCTGAAATATGCGTCTGACGCTTTTGAAACGTTCTGCAATTCTTCGGCGGTGGTGATAAGGTATGGACTTTCCGCCGTACCCGCGCCGTCATAGAAATTCAGCTGTGTTTCGTCGGAATATACGCGATAATCGAAAGTCGCGGTATATCCTTCATAGGTAACCGTTGCGGTTTTTCTGCCGTCTGTCGACGTGTCATAGCCGCTTACCATGTCGCTCGTGATTTTTACGCCTTCGCTTTCGCCGCCGTCCGCATATACGAGTACGACTTCGAGATCGTCGGGCAGTTCGGAACCGTTTTTCACGTTCTGATTGTCGATTACGCTGCCGCTTACGGAAATGCCGTTCACGGTTTTTTCACCGCAGGCGGTAAATATCGCCAGAACGGATATGCTCAACGCGACAATAACGATTGCCGTTAAAAATTTTTTCATATCAAACTCCTCTTTGATTTAATATCGACAGTATACCATAAGTTTGTGCTGTATGTTAATTTTAATAATAATATTGCAAAGCTTTATTGAAATTTTACAAATCATCGATAAATTCCGCTATTTCGCTCCATGCTTTTTTGCTTTCTTTGAGCGACGGGAACATATATTGAAAATCGTGGAACATTCCTTTATACTTGGTGAGAGTTACTTTAACTCCACATTTGAGAGCGGAAGAAAATATCATATCGCTGTCGCTTTCGCTCGTTTCGCAGTCGCCGCATTGAACGAGCATTGGCGGAAAGCCTTCAAAGGACGCGTAAGCCGGCGAAAGGTAAGGGTCTTTCGGATCGGTATCGCCGCAATACACGGGCACTCGCCTTATAAATCTTCCGTATTTTTCATAGCTTTGGAATTTCGGCAATGCATACAGCGGATCGGAATGACAATTTTTTTTATAAGAACTTCCCGTCGCGGCAAGATCGGCAAAAGGGGAAATGCAAACCAATGCACGCGGCATCGGAAGCAAACTATCGCGCAGTCTTAGACACGTTGACAGCATTATATTCGCGCCCATGCTGTCGCCGACGGC
>CALWBH010000002.1 GCA_944376015.1 uncultured Clostridia bacterium | reverse complement strand
GGTAGCGGTTACAGCGGCGGCATAACCAGCTCCGCCGCCGACGGCATTCGCATTGCCGAAGCGCTTTACGCAAAGTACAAGTAAAAATAAAAAAGTTTTTTTAAAAGCGGACAGACAGTTGTCCGCTTTTATGTCGTAAAATAAGAAAAACTTACAAAAAATGTAAATCGCTATTGAAAAATCGAACATTTTAGTGTATAATTTATTCAAAGTATATTCGATCTGCTTTTGTAAATTACGAGAATAAAAAAACTCCCGAATTAAATCGGAAGTTTTCCATCGCTAAATGCGAAAAGTGGTTAGAATAAATTTTTATTTGAACTCGTTTTGTTATTCTGTAAATATTATATCTTAAAAAATTTAATTTGTCAATATAAAAGGAGAAAATTTATGGAAAAATTTTATTTGGGGCTGGACATCGGCACGGATTCGGTAGGCATAGCCGCGACCGACGAAGAGTATCGACTTTTGCGTGCGAAAGGTAAAGACCTCTGGGCGGTCAGACTTTTTGACGAGGCGAAAACCGCAGTCGACCGAAGAACAAAGCGCGCGATGCGTAGACGTATGGCGCGTCGTCGCAGACGTATAGAATTGTTGCAGGCGCTATTCGCTCCGATGATGACGGACGAAACTTTCTTTCTCCGTCTTAACAACAGCGCGTTTTTGACGGAAGACAAGGACAGCGCGCTTAAAAATCAGTATGTGCTGTTTGCGGACGATAATTTTACTGACAAGGAATATTATAAACAGTATCCGACGGTTTTTCATTTGAGAAAAGCGCTTATCGATCATACCGCGCCGAAAGATATACGGCTTTATTATATTGCGCTTCATCACATAATTAAGTATCGCGGGCATTTTCTGTTCGACGGGCAGGAAATATCCGAGATACGTGATCTGAAAAAACTTATTGACGATCTTAACGAATATCTTGCGGCTACGGCGGAAGATGACGATCCGATTTGCTTTGTTACGGACAAGCTCGACGAATTCAAAAAAGCGGCAATGGGCGGCGGAAAGGACCGTAAAAACATTTGTTGCGAATTGCTTGGCGTGAACGGTATAGATAAGGACAAAGCAAAAGTTGCCAAAGATATAGTGAACGCAATGCTCGGTTATTCGTTCAGTACGAAAACTTTGTTTGGAGAGGAGGAAGGCAAGTCGTACAGTTTTGCAAAACTGAAAGACGAAGAAAGCGAAGCGCTTGTCGCGGAACACGAACTGCTCGGCTATCTTAAAGCAGTATACAATTACATATTGTTCGAGAACGTATTTGTCGGCTGTAATTATATTTCGGAGGCAATGATAAAGCTATACGAAAAGCACAAAGAAGATCTGAAAATAATGAAAAAACTTTTCAGATGCGACAAGATTCTGTTTGATAAAATGTTCAGACAGAGCGATACCAAACTGAAAAATTATTCCGCATATATCGGCGGCAGATCGCATTACGACGGAAAGGGGCATAAAGGTAAGCACTGCAAGCAGGAAGAATTTTATAAATACTTAATCGATACGATAAAAGCGAACGAAAGCGTATTTACGGACTCCGCGTCGCTTGAATATATAAAGGACGAACTGAATAAAGGAACGTTTTTGCCGCTTATTCTTCACGCCGATAACGGACTTTTCCCTTATCAGGTCAACGAAGCGGAGTTGAAAAAAATACTCGAGAATGCGGAAAAAGATTTCCCGGCGTTTGCGTTAAAAACGGACGGTCTGACGGTCAGCGATCGCATACGCGCGATAATGCGTTTCAGAGTGCCTTACTATGTCGGACCGCTTAACGATTATCATAAGGATAAGGGCGGGAACAGCTGGATCGTAAAAAAGAAAGAGGGGAAAATTCTCCCTTGGAATTTTGACGAGATGGTGGATAAAGCGGCAAGTAACGAGAACTTTATGCGGCGTATGACTAATAAATGTTCTTATATCCGAGGAGCCGACGTTCTTCCCAAATGCTCTGTAATTTATCAGAAATACAACACTTTAAATCAGCTCAACAAACTGAAAATCAACGGCGCGGGAATAAGCGTTGAATTAAAACAGAAATTATTTAATGATCTTTTTCTTGTATTTCCCAAAGTTAGTTCAGGTAAAATAAAAAAATATCTGACGGACAAAGGATTTTGGAAAAAGTCGGAAATGGACGAGTTGAAAATTTCCTGTGAAGAAAACGAGCTTACCGCGTCGATGAGTACTTATATTACGCTGAAAAAAATTCTCGGCGATATTGCAGATAAAAACGAGAATCTTTGTGAAGACGTTGTGCTTTGGCATACGCTTAATACCGATAAACGCGTCGTGGAAGGGCTTATTCGTAAGAAATATTCCGACGTTCTCGATGACGCAACCATACAAAAACTTAAAGGACTGAATTTTAAGGATTTCGGTAAATTATCCAAGGAGTTTTTATGTCATACATACGGAAAAGAAGATAAAGATACCGGCGAAGTGTCTTGCACTATACTCGGCGAACTATATGACACAAATATGAATCTCAACGAGATTATCTATTCGCCGCGATATAATTTCCGAGAAGCTATCGACAGAGCAAACGGCGGCGGTGACGAAGAAGTTACTTACGACACGTTGGAACAGATGTATATATCTCCCGCAACGCGGCGCGGTATATGGCAGGCGCTTAAAATGTGCGACGAGTATGTCGGCGCGCTCGGAAAAGCTCCGGATAAAATATTCCTTGAAGTTACCCGCACGAATAAAAGCCCACAGAGTGGCAATAAAACCAAATCGAGAAAAGAAATATTGCTCGAACTCTATAAGGATTGCAAGGACGTGGACCGTTTATTGCGTGAACTGAACAAAAAAAGCGACATGGACTTGCGTTCGGAGCGGCTTTATCTGTATTTCAGGCAACTCGGAAAATGCGCGTATACGGGCGAACAGATAGATCTCGATTACCTGCCTACCGATGTTTACGACGTGGATCATATCGTGCCGCGTTCTGTCGTGAAAGACGACAGCCTCGAAAACAAAGTGCTTTGTAAACGAGTGAAAAATGCGGAAAAGACTAACTTATATCCGCTTCCCAAAGGCTTTACCGATCAGCAGCCGCAGTGGAAAATTTTGCACGAAAAAGGTTTGATGAGCGATAAAAAATATAACGCGCTTACGCGCGTTGCGCCGCTTACGGAGTCCGAGAAACAGGGATTTGTTCAGCGGCAGTTGGTAATAACGTCGCAGATAGTCAAAGCCGTTGCCGATCTTCTTTGTAAAAAATACCCGAATGCGAAAGTAATATACAGTAAAGCGGAAAACGTCAGCGATTTCAGAAATAAGTTTGATTTATATAAGTGTCGCGAAACGAATGATCTCCACCATGCGCGCGACGCGTATCTCAATATCGTAGCGGGTAATGTGTACGATACGCATTACACTAAATTGTACAATGCTTTTAAAAACGGTTCTGCGTCTTCGTTGTCGGGTGAATATAAACTGTTTGAAAAAGATATACCCAATGCATGGAAAACAGACGAAACCATAGCAGCGGTGCGTAAGGTTATGTCACGTTTCACTATGAGCGTAACAAGGTTTTCGTATTGCGATCACGGGGCATTTTATAACGAGACTGTTTACGCCGCGGGCGACGGCAATATAGACGCGCCGAAGAAATCAAATACGCCGCTAAAAGATACAAGAAAATATGGCGGGTATAAATCGCTCTCCACGGCGTATTTTGCGGTTGTTATGTCGCTTGACAAAAACAATAATCCGATTAAAACAATAGAACGCGTTCCTGTCCTGATAGATTATAAAATGAAAAGCGATCCGAACGCACTTATAGAATATTTCAGGACGTATCTTACGGCGCCGGAGATAGCAATTTCCAAAATAGGCATAAAGTCGCTTATTGTATACAACGGTATGCCTGTCCGTCTTGCCGGGGTTACAGGAAATCAGATATTGATTCATAACGCAGTACAATGGTTTACGGACAACGAAACTGACAGATATGTAAAAGCGATAAGCAAACTGCTCGATCTTGACGCGAAAAACCAACTCAATAAAGAAGACGAATTTTACGATGTACATAAAAACCGTAAAGAGGAAGTTATCGTTCGCGTGGATAGAGCAAACAATATCGCGCTTTACGATAAAATAGTCGCGCAACTTTCTCGCCCCGTTTACTCGTGCATAAGTGGCGCGAAATATTTCAAGGATAATATTATCGGCAATAAAAACGAATTTGAAAAATTAACAACTTTCGGACAGGTTAAAACTTTGTATGAAATAATTAAATTTTTAGAATGTAGAGGACTTACGTCAGATTTAGAATCAATTGGATTGGTAAAGAATGCCGGCAAAATACTCATAAGCAAAAACATTACCAATGCGAACGTCGTACTTATAAATTCTTCGCCGTGCGGGTTGCATGTGACCAAACGTAGATTGTAAAATGGGTTTCCGTACGGTAGTGATAAAATCGAGAGTCAAGCTCGAACACAGGCTGAACTATCTCGTCATACGCGGCGAAGCGGAAAAGAAGATCGCAATAAGCGAAATAAATACGCTTATTTTGCAAAGTACTGCGATTGCGCTTACCGCTTCGCTGCTTAACGAGCTTATCGAAAATAATGTGAAGGTTATTTTTTGCGATAAAAAATGTAATCCGTCATGCGAACTTCTGCCTTATTACGGTTCTTATAATGTATCAGGAAAAATAAAAGAACAGATAGGTTGGACTGAATATACAAAAAAGCAAGTGTGGCGGGAAATAATCGTACGCAAAATAAAAGAACAGGCCGCGCATCTTTCAGATCTCGGCTATGAAACGGAAAGCAGTATGCTTTGCGATTACGCTAGCGAAGTTACCGACGGAGATATGACGAACAGGGAAGGGCATGCCGCAAAAGTTTATTTTAATCGCTTATTCGGAGATGACGGATCAAGGCGTAAAGACACTTTTGCAAACATTTGTCTTAATTACGGTTATGCGGTAATTTTAAGCGCTGTCAACAGAGAAATTGCCGCTTGCGGTTATTTGACGCAGCTCGGCATCTGGCATCGTAACGAATATAATAATTTCAATCTCGGTTGTGATTTTATGGAACCGTTGCGCGTGCTTGCGGATAGAAAAATGCTAACGCTTAACGAAACGACAAGCGATTATAAACGTGAAATGATTGAACTTTTGAATATGCCGATATTGTCTGACGGAAAAAATACCACTCTTGACGTGGCTATAAGGACTTATGTCCGTAGCCTTTTTTCCAAATTGAACGGTAAGAGCGATGGAATAATTTTCCCGCAGATATCGTACGGTTATGAATCTTAGATTTATGCGATTGATAGTATTTTTTGATTTGCCTATGCAGACGGACAAAAACCGTCTCGAATATAACCGTTTTAGAAAATTTCTCGTCAAGAACGGTTTTATAATGATGCAAAAGTCCGTTTATACAAAACTTGTTATAAATAATGTTACGTCGCAAGCCGTGAAGAAAACGGTGAGGGAGCATCTTCCTCCCGAAGGGCTCGTGGAAATGCTGGAAATTACCGAACGACAGTTTTCCTCTATCGAATATCTTATGGGAAACGCACAGACACTCATTCTTGACAGTACGGACAGGTATGTGGAAATATGATAGAAATAGTACATCCCGATTACGAAGAACCTTTGATTTTGCGGCATGACAGTCCGTCTTTGTTGGTAGTGGAAAATCCTTCCGAATTTTATAAAACGGTTGAGGAACTACGAAAACAGTTTGACGGCGGGGATGGAGATTATATATTTTCAGAAAACGGCAGAGAAGTCTCGGTTTTCGATAAAGGTTTTTTTATTCCGGATCCGTTTGTTCTCGATTTTGAAGATAAAAAACTTACTAATGCGCTTTATAAGTACATAGAAAAAAGTTACGTTCAAAGCGATCATATATTGAAGTTGAACGAACTTAATACCGAAATATTTTCATTTTTGCAATCGTTGACTTATGATTATGATTTTGCTTTGGAACATTGCGAAATGTCGTTACCCGCGCTTCTTAAAGCAGTGGATATGCACGCGGCGTCGCATTATGACGGTTATCTCGAAAAACTTATCTGTTTTATGAACTATATAAGGGAATTAAAGAAAACCGAATTTTTTGTTTTCGTAAATCTGAAAACCGTTCTTGACGATAATAATTTGAATGACTTATATTCGCATTGCGAAACGGAAAAAATGCCTTTGTTGCTGATTGAAAGCAATTGTTCGAGAAAAAAATTACCGTGTGAAAGACAGAAAATAATCACCGAAGATTTGTGCGAAATTATTGTAAATTAAAATTATTTGTGTTATAATCAAACTGTTATTTATAGAATAAATATGCCGTAAGCATACCGATTCTCGGCACTTTGAGGTTTGAGAGTTTTGTTATTCTATAAGTAAGTCAAACAGCGACAGTAACGCGCCGAACCCGCGCCCTGTTTGAGAGTTTTGTTATTCTATAAGTAAGTCAAACGTCAGATACATCAACAGGCAGAGCCTCGCCGTTTGAGAGTTTTGTTATTCTATAAGTAAGTCAAACGCCGCAATCGTGATATTTATCGCAAGCCTGGT
>CALWBH010000001.1 GCA_944376015.1 uncultured Clostridia bacterium | reverse complement strand
GTTTAATTTCGTATTCGTCAAGCTTTCCCCTGTTGGAAATTTTCGAAAATACGTGTTTAAGCTTTTCTCCGAGTCCCGAAAATACTCCCATTCTCACCTCTTCAGATACTGCCGAGCAGAGTGTCTGCCGTAGCCGTCGCTTCGTCGTACATTTTCATACGGTTCAGCTCCGATATTTTTTGCAATCCGTTTTTGATTTCGGATAGCTTTGCATAAAATCCCAACGAATTTTCAATATCGACAAGCGTTTTTTCGCATTTTTTTATTGCGTCCGCAACCGCCTGGCGCGAGATTCCGTGCTGTGCCGCTATTTCAGACAAGGACAGATCGTAATCGAAATAATCTCGGACCATCTCCCTTTGCTTTTCCGTAAGAAGAACGCCGTACAGATCGCATAAAATTCCGATTTTTAAATCTTTCATATTGCCCCCTGTCGTACCCGTAAATTATATATGAATAAAAAAAGCTTGTCAAGCGATTTTACTTGACAAGCGTAAATTTTTGCTTTATTTTTCGTCGACTATCTCTTTTACGAATTCGTCGACGTCGAAAGGTTCCAGATCGTCGATACCTTCGCCGACGCCGATGTAAACTACCGGAACTTCTTCCACTCCCGCTATTGCGAGCACTACTCCGCCCTTAGCCGTTCCGTCGAGCTTAGTCAGGATTATTCCGTCTATATCGATAGCTTCGTTAAAAAGATCGACTTGCGAAAGTGCGTTCTGTCCGGTAGTGGCGTCAAGAACTATATAATTAAGACGCATCGCCTCGGGAAACTCTCTGTCTATTATACGGTCGATCTTTTTCAGTTCTTCCATAAGATTGACTTTATTATGTAGTCTTCCTGCGGTGTCTATTATGGTTACTTCGGTACCTTTGCTTTTTGCGCTTTGGAGTGCGTCGTACACTACTGCCGCCGCGTCCGCGCCTTCGTTTTGTCTTACTATCCTCACGCCGGCACGTTCCGCCCAGACGGTTAGCTGATCCGCTGCCGCCGCTCTGAATGTGTCCGCGGCAACAATCGTTACGCTCTTGCCGTTCTTTTTGTAGTTATGCGCAAGCTTACCGATGGAGGTTGTTTTGCCTACTCCGTTAACGCCTGCAACAAGAATGACAAGCGGATAATTTTCTTCGGGCAATTCGAAATCGAGTATACCGCGCATTATGGCTTTAAGCTCGTCCCGCACTTTTTCCGCGTCCGTGATATGTTTTTTATCCACCGCTTTTTTAAGCTCATCCAGAATGTTTTCCGTGGTTTCGCTGCCTATATCCGCCGAAAGCAAAATGGTTTCGAGCTCGTCGTAAAACTCGTCGTCAAGCACGCCGCCCGTAAAAAGTTTATTCAGTCTGTAAGCTATCGCGTCTTTTGTTTTTTTAAGCGCGGATTTTATTTTTGCAAATATTCCCATTTTCAATCCCCTATTCGGTAAATTTGACCGCGTCGGCAAGTTTTACGGATACCATTTTCGACACGCCCGTTTCTTCCATCGTGACGCCGTAAAGCGCGTCGGCAAGCTCCATGGTCGGTTTACGGTGAGTTATTACGATGAACTGCGTTTCCTGGCTGTAACGTTTAAGGTATTTCGCAAAGCGCAACACGTTGGCGTCGTCGAGCGCGGCTTCGATCTCGTCGAGAACGCAGAAAGGCATGGGGCGAAGTTTGAGTATGGCAAAGAGTATGGCTATCGCGGTCATTGCTTTTTCACCGCCGGAAAGCAGCGAGAGCAATTGCAATTTTTTTTGCGGCGGCTGGGCTTTAATCTCAACGCCCGCGCTCAGTTCGTCGTCGCCGTCCGTGGGCTCCGTCAATGAAAGTTCCGCCGTTCCGCCGTCGAAAAGTTCGCGGAATATCACTTTAAAGTTATCGTTTATCTGATTGAATTTCTCCGCGAAGATAGTTTTCATTTCTTTGGAAAGATCTGAAATGATTTTCACGAGATCGCGCTCTGCTTTTGAAAGATCGTCGCGCTGTTTTTCCATTTCGTTGTATTCTTTGAACACGTTTTCACATTCGTCGATAGCTTCGAGATTCACGTGTCCGAGATTATCTATCCTGCGTCTGAGCTTCTGCGCTTCTTCGATTGCCGGTTCAATTTCGAAATTTTCGCTTCTGAGCGGCAGACACTCTTCGTAAGTGAGCTTGTATACTTCTTCTATCCTTTGTTGCATCTGTTCGAGATCGGTATCGACTTTCTGCAATTTCAGGTCTTCGGCGTTTCTTTGCTCGGTGAGATCGTTAAGCTCCGCATTAAGTCTCAGTCTGTCTGCGTCGTATTTATTCAGATCGGATTGTACTTTCTGCTTATATTCTCCGAAACCGCTTATCATTTTTTTCAGTTCGATAACGCGCTGACTGTCGTTTTCCGAAACGCTGAGTCTGAGTTTATCAAGTTCGGATTTAAGCTGTTCTATACGGCGGGCGTATTCGTCGGCAATGGTTCTGTTCTTTTCGATATTCTCCTTATAGCCGTTGATGGCGCGCGCTATTCGCTCCGCGTCCTTGTCGATATTCGAAACGGAGTTCTCTATATTTGCAATGTCTAATTTGAGCTGTGAAAGCGTTGCGTGAAGTTCGTCGCTGCGTTTTCGAAGTTCGGCTATTACTCCCGAATTTTTTTCGCTCGTATCCTGCGCGCAATCTTTGGTGTTTTTTACTATTTCTTCAAGCTCGCC